>NZ_FRDN01000004.1:65877-365877 GCF_900143285.1 Desulfitobacterium chlororespirans DSM 11544 | reverse complement strand
CAACATAATATAGATATTGCCACAGATTTAAGCGAAGAGCTGGTAGGGACGACGGCTCATTCTTTAAGTATTCGTTATCGCAAGCCTATACAGATCATTGGTCCCTATAACTATTGCAATGTTTTTCAGGATGATATCAGTTCAGCAACTCCGATCATGGACGAAAAGAATAATGTCATTGGGGCTCTTTTAGTTGTACAAATGTCGGCCAAGAAAGAATCGCAAGACCTTCAGGGCCATTCACTCGGGTGGGTAATCTCCATGGGATATGCGATAGAAAACTTGATGAGGGTAAAAGAGCGCAATATCAGTCTCAAGATAATGAATGGAACGCTCGAAACAACCTTGTCTCTTTTTGATGAAGGGATCATTACGATCGACCAAGACGGGTTCGTCAATCATATCAATAAAGACGGCGCAGTAATACTGGGCACGTCTGTCGATGAAGTACAAAACAAGCATTATACGCAGCTAATGAAGCAAGAGCAGGTCAGACTCATTACAGATGTGTTGTCTGGCGGTACTTCGGTACAAGATTATGAAACAACGTTAGGAACTCCTCACACAGAAATCCAATACCTGATGAATGTAAAGCCGGTACTCGATAGCCGGGGAGAAAGCCCTAAAGGAGCGGTCATACGTTTAATTCGTACCGAAAAGGTGGACAAACTGGTTATTAATCGAAGTGGCGCCAAGGCAGCATACCATTTTAACGACATTATTGGGGAAAGCACTGCGGTTAAGAATACTGTCAATATTGGAAAAAATATTGCCGGAAAAGCGGTTAACGTCCTATTAATCGGGGAAAGCGGGACTGGCAAAGAATTATTTGCTCAGGCTATTCACAATGAGTTTAAATCAGAGGGCCCCTTTGTAGCTATAAATTGTGCCTCAATGCCGAGAAATTTAATCGAAAGTGAATTATTTGGATACGAGGGCGGGGCGTTTACAGGGGCTGAACGAAAAGGCCGTCCCGGGAAAATCGAACTGGCCAATGGCGGAACACTTTTTTTAGATGAAATCGGCGACATGCCTTTGGAAATTCAGCCGGTCTTTCTGAGAATCCTTGAAGATAAGAGAGTAATGCGTTTAGGTGGCAGCAGGTATATACCTGTTGATTTCCGCATTGTTGCAGCAACCAATAAAGACCTTTATCAAATGGTTCACGAAAAAACATTCAGAGAAGATCTATATTTCAGATTATCGGTATTTAAAATTCGTATCCCTCCGCTTAGAGATCGCGGAGGTGATGTCTTGTTACTTGCGCAATATTTTGTGAATGAAATATCAAAGAAGTTTAATTGCAAGCCGCCCAAACTAAGTGCTGAGGTAGTGAGGAAAATCCAGGAATACAACTGGCCGGGGAATGTCAGGCAATTACAGAATGCCATGGTCTATGCGGTAAATATGGCTCAAAACGGGTTGATCAAGTTAGAACATTTGCCGGAAGAGATGATGAAGCATCCTCCCATAGTGAGCAGCCCGACGAAGTCGTTGTCATTGAAAGAGATGGAAAAGGCTGCAATTCTCGAAGCTATGAGAGTTACCGGAAATAATACAATTGAGGCATCAAGGCTGTTAGGATTGGGACGGACAACCCTATACAGAAAGCTAAAAGAATATGGTCTTGAAAACTGACTTCTTGCATTGCATTACAAGCGCTCCGAGAACGAGTGCAACGCCAAGCAAAAACCATTCCGCTCATTATACCAAAACTTTTGCGAAAAGCACTGCCGTAGATTTGATTAAAAGCTGTTTGACCACGCCAAAATACCCACCAACGAGGCCGTTTTGAACCTCCATTAATATCAGTTTCTACCAATTGAAACATATGCAAAAATTGTGCCACCAAGCAAAATACCCTTTAAAATCGGGATATTTTGCTTTTAAAGGATAACAAACTGCTCCATTTCAGTAACCAAATCGAAAATAGCTCCGCTATGAGAAATCAATAAAATTATTATTTTTGGACAAAGGGATTGCCTCTGTAGAAAAGGTTCTATAAGAGGCCGTCTCTTATATTTAGAAAATAAGTTCATCGCCCCTAAGCTCCTCTCGAATAATAGTATACTGATGCTGTTTTTTTTCAAATTGGGAATCAAGATGTCAAAATGAGAAATTTGTACTGTTGAGGAAGTCTTGGTTTGTGGACGGCTGAAAGCCGCCATAAGGCGAATCCACTGGTGTTGTAAACCTTGTGATACCTTCGGGAAATTCAAAATCGAATTGGTACAATTTTTGCATGTAAATATAAACAGCAATAGCTTTAAGTTGAACAAAATTAATGAGGTGAACTCATTGAATCAGGAAAAGGGCTGGGCAAAAAGGATTGCCGCAGAGTGCCTTGACTGCGGCCGGTGTGCGGAAAGCTGCCGCATCTTAACAGAACTTAATGAGTCTCCGGGGCAGATCGCCAGGAGAGGTATAGAGATGGATGAAGCGTATGGGTGCGCCCTTTGCGGGAAATGCGAGGCCATGTGTCCCCTGGGCTTGAGCCCTTGGCGAATGTTTGAGCAGCGCAGGGTGGAGGCGGTGAAGCAGGGGGAAATAACTATTGAGGAATACCAATATTTATTTCCCGACCGACCCGACACGGTCATGAGCATGTTCAGGGAGTATTACGGGATCGATTATTCTGAACTGAACACGTCCTTGCCGGCCCAGACAGGATTTTTACCGGGGTGTACCATGCTGACCTATTCTCCGGAGTTGACGAAAAGGGTCTATGCAGCATTGGCCAAAAAGTATGAAACTGTCTTGTTTCTTGATCATTGCTGCGGTATCCCCATGTATCATATCGGGCTTCCGGAAAGAGGGGACAAAATCAAAGGAGAATTAAGGGAAAAAGCGCGTCACTTGGGGGTAAAGCGCCTGATTACAGCCTGCCCTAACTGTTATTATCAATTTAAGAAGGAAGCGGCCTTTCAGGATGTTGAAATTATCACGGTTTATGAAGCCTTGGCGGATGAGTTTATAGCTAACCAAGGCTCGGAAGTTTATGCCATTCATGATTCATGCCCGGATCGTTTTGAGGGTATCTTCGGCAGTCAGGTCAGAGAAGCCCTGGACCGGGGAAATTATCGGAGAACAGAGATGAAGCACCATGGTAAAAACTCGGTTTGCTGCGGCAGCAGTGGACAACTTGGTCATTTCCGACCGGAATGGGCCGCGGAGCATGAAGTGCAGAACCTGGAGGAAGCCGGTAAGGCCGGAGCGGATACTTTATTAGCCTACTGCCATGCTTGTGTGTTGAATTTCGGCAATATTGCCGATCATAAAAGCAAAGTACGCCATGCGCTTAATACCTTGCTGGGTTTTGAAGAAAATTATGATGAAGTCAAAGGAAAGGCCGCCGCAATGTTTGAAGGAGAGGAGGGATATGAACGTTATCTTAAGCTCTTTCAAGATTAGCACTCTGTAACACCTGATTCCTTTAAGTGTTACAGAGTACTCGTCACGCTTTGATAGGGAAATCAGTTAGCTAAATAGAGGGCTCCTCGTGAAAGAAATGACATGAAAATGCTGAAACAACCCCGATTTAGGCTGAGGAAAGAAGAGGAGAGAAACATGAATCATGCTGAAGAAACTTTGGCTGCCTGTCAAGAAATCATGGATAACTGCGTGGATTGTGGCCAGTGTAGATCAGAGTGCCAACTCTTGCAGAGAATTGATGAAAGCTTAGTAAGCCTTGCCGCGCGTCAGCCGACTGTATCAGAAGCCTATAATTGCTCCCTTTGCGGGCTGTGTGAAAGTGTCTGTCCAGCGGGCTTAAGCCCTAAGTATATGTTTGCAGCAATACGCGAGCAATCTGTAGCAAAAGGAGAAATAGAGATTGAGGACTTCCGGTATATGTTTCCGGATCGGCCTTTAAACGTTATGAAACTGATCCGTGAAGTCAATGGCATCGGGTATGGCGAACTGAACCCGGACCGGGAGTGTGATACAGCCTTTTTTGCGGGATGCAGCATGCTCACTTACGATCCGCACTTGGTTCATGTCTTATTTAAAACTCTTCAACAAAAGGGTAAGAATATTTCGCTTTTAACCGATTGCTGTGGCTTACCTCTGTATCAGCTGGGTTTAAAGGAGAGAGAAGCCCGCTTCAGCCAAGGATTAAAGGATAAGCTCCTCAGACTTAAGGTAAAGAAACTTATTTTTGCCTGTCCTAATTGCTACTATCAGCTGCAACCCATGGCACTGGAAATGGGCATTGCCATCCAGACAATTTATGAGGCTCTGGAGGATTCGGAATTAGTGAATGCTCCACTGGAGGAACAACGCCGGAAAGTTGTTACAGTCCACGATTCATGCCCGGACCGGCCGGCCGGTAAATTCGCCGGCCAGGCCAGAAAAGCCTTGGCCCGCAAGGGCTACGCATTGGTTGAAATGGAGCATCACCGTGACAGAGCCTTGTGCTGCGGAAGCGGCGGGCAAGTATCCCATTTTGACCCGGAGCTGGCCCAAAGTCTGGTGCAGGCCCGGCTACAAGAAGCTGAAGCATCTGAGGCAGAACTTCTTACGGCTTATTGCTTAGGGTGTGTCCTCAATCTAAGCAAGAATCAGAACCAGATCCCGGTCCAACATGTTTTAAACCTGCTTCTGGAGTTTGAGCAGGATTTTGCCGGTTTAAAGAAAAAGGCTCAATCCCTGCTTGAAGGGCCTGAGGGGGAAAAATTATGGGAAAGAGTTATGGCAGATTGACAGTTATAGTTTAAACAAGATGAAAAACATAGGGCCTTCTAAACTATACTAAAGGAGATATTCGTAATGAACTGTAAAGAATTAAGCAAGATTTTCAAAGAGACCCTTTCCCTGCGCTGGGACCCGGTGGCGGTGAGAATGATGAGACCCGGAGAGGAAAAGCCGGCCCAAGGGGTCGAACCTACCGTGCCCTTACGCCATTGCCAATCCATCATTACCGCACGCCGGGGCAACTGTCTCTATATGCCCCCCCGCAGCCACGCCTGTCCTGACGGAACCGGGGTTCTGGGCTTGGTGGAGATGTCTCCCAAACTGAGATCAGGGGATCTTTATCTGCTCTTTAAAAAGATGCCCAATATCGAAACCGCCCGCCAAATGATCAGCTCCCGTCCTGAATTTAAAGCGGGAAGCTATGAGGCCACCCTCCTGGCTCCTTTAGAGAAAGCAGCCTTCGAACCTGATGTGGTGGTGTTTACTCTGTGGCCGGAGCAGGCTATGTGGCTTTGCTGTGCCCAAACCTACGCCACCGGGGAGCGTCAGGATTTTAAAACCTCAGGGTTTAATTCGGCCTGCGCCGATCTGATTGTGCAGACCATGACCTCGGGGGAAATGAATATCTCTTTTGGCTGTTATGGCGCACGGGCTTCCAGTGAGATTGATGATTTCGAACTGTATCTTTCCATCCCCACAGCCTTGCTTGAGCCTATAGCTCAAGCTTTGCTGAAGTTATCCCAAAAGAGTATTCCGGAGGAGAGAAAGAAAATCTACCTCCACCCCGTTATGGATAAAGTGGGTTCCCGAAGAGCTCAGTCTCAGGGGGAAGGGGCACGGGTTGAGCTTTTTGTGGATACCAAACGATGTATGGGGGATGGGCTCTGTGTGGATTTCTGCCCTTCGGGAGTCCTGGCCATGGTGGAGGCAGGAGACCGGAAGGTCGCCCAAGCCCTGCATCCCGATGCCTGCAGTGCCTGTTATACCTGTGTGGGGCAGTGCCCGCAGCAAGCGATTCAGCTTTCCTATAGTTAAGGAGTTAAGGAGGGATAGGGAATGGGAGTCAAGTTTACATTAATGGGAACCACTGCCGGACTCGGTGTTCCGGCTTTTCATTGTAACTGTATAGCCTGCCGGGAAGCCCGGGCTGACCCTTTCTGGGCCAGAACCCGCAGTGGGGCGGTTGTGGAGACGGGAAAGGAGAACATTCTAATAGACGCCTCCCCTGATTTAAGCAAGCAGTTGCTCAGGGAACGGATTCAATCGGTAGATTATCTGTTCATCACCCATTGGCATTATGATCATTTCGGTGGTATCGGGGATCTGGAATACTATGTCAAGCTGGACCGGAAGCGGCCGGTTGCCCTGTTTTTACCGCCAAGTGCTGTAGATGCCTTTGCTAAGGCCTATCCCTTTTTAGAAGAGGTCTTTGTGATCGAACCCTGGGAATTCGGCAAAAGCTACGCTTTTGAAGGCGTAGAACTGACTATTTTACCGGCCAAGCACAGTATCGAGACCGGAGGCATCCTCCTGGCGGGAGAAAAAAGAGCGGCCTATTTTACAGATACGGCCGGACTGCCTGCCCCAACCGCCCGGCAGATTCAAGGTGTCGATACCCTGATCTGTGACGCCACCTTTAACGGCGCCAACTGGTTTCCCCATAGCCATATGAATTGGCAAGAAGCTATTGCCTTAGGGGAGAGTGTCCGGGCCCAACATACGGTATTAACCCATCTGGCCATGCATTACAGTACCCCGATCACAGCGGCTCAGCTTCAGGAGAAATTAAAGGATTATGCTCAGGTGTCCCTGGCCTATGATGGTATGGTTCTGACCCTCTGAGCGGTTAAATTAACAAAGTTTAAGGTCAAAGAGGATTTACTTTGTACATTGTCGAACTATCGTTATGACCTAACCCCGTAACGTTATTATTTACTAGGAGTGATCGCCAATGGTAAGTAACCGAGGTTCGGACTCCCTGACAAATAAACAGCGTTCAGCATTGATTACCCAGGAACGGATTGACAATATATTAAGGTGGAAGGAGAAATTCCTTAACGAACCCCATAGCGTAGATCCTCGTGAATGTGACGACATAAGCAATGAGGTGGCGGAATCCTGGCTAAGGTCAAGAGACAGGGGAATCGATCCCTATAACTCCATGAGCAAACCCTATCCCAACTCCACAGAGCACGCTGAAAAAATTGAAAAAAACCGTCCATTAATCGAAATCACCAAACCTCTGATGGACAAATTCAGAGATATGGCAGTGTTGCCAAGTGGGTTTATTCTATACTTATGCGATTATACAGGCGCATTTTTACTTCAAGCCGGGGATATGGTGAGAGTCCCCACGGAAGGGGTGGCCTGGAATGAAAGCACCATCGGCACCTGTGCTCATACCATATGTATGGAGTTGAAAAAACCGATCCAAATATTAGGTCCGGAACATTACTGTGTGGGGCTGCATAATATTGTCGGTTCAGCGGCGCCGATTATGGATGAATCAAGAAAAGTTATTGCTTCAATCATCCTGGGTCAACCGATTGAGTGTCGATCGGAAGGAGAGTATTTTAATAATTTTCTCTCCCACACCCTGGGGCTGATTACGGCCTTGGCCAAAGCGATTGAGACCCAGTTGAAGCTGAATCAAACCAATGAATTGCTGAAAGAGAGCAACAGTAATCTTATTAAGGTGATTCATGAGCTGAACACGGCCATGGATACCTTAGAGACGACACTGGAAGTCATGGACGAAGGGATTATCACCCTTGATCCAACGGGAACAATTCTTAATATGAACCGGGAGGCAACCCGAATTTTTAAAATGAGGTCCGAGGAAAAACCTCATAAAAACATCAATGAATTTTTGCATAGCCAATCTCAGGTTACAGCCCTGGTCACGGCCGGGAAAAGCGTGGACATAGAAGAAAGTATCGTCATCGGCAATGATGAGCAGCCTTATATGATCAATATTCGACCGGTGCTGAACAAAAAGACCCAGCAGATCGAAGCCGCCGTGTTGCGGCTTAATCATGTGGATAAAGTCAATGCCCAAGCAGCGAACCGTACGGGTTCCATTGCGACCTATAGCTTTGAAAGCATCATCGGGGAATCTGAAGAAATAAAGAAAGCCATCTCCATTGCCAGACGTTTTGCAACCTCAGCGGAAAATGTCCTGCTCATGGGTGAAAGCGGGACAGGAAAGGAGCTTTTTGCCCAAGCGATCCATAATCATTCCTGCCCCCAGGGACCTTTTATGGCGGTCAACTGTGCGGCCATGCCCCGAGAATTGATTGAGAGCGAGCTTTTTGGCTATGAAGGCGGAAGTTTTACCGGGGCTGAACGTACCGGAAGACCAGGCAAAATTGAATTGGCCCATGGCGGAACCCTTTTTCTCGATGAAATTGGGGACATGCCCCTTGAGCTGCAGGCCGTTTTGCTGAGAGCTTTGGAAGATAAGCAGATCATGCGGATCGGCGGCCGGCGCTACAAAAAAGTAGACTTCAGACTGATTGCCGCCACCAATAAAAACTTATTCAAAATGGTTAAGGAAAGACAATATCGGGAGGATTTATATTTCCGGCTGTCTGTATTGACCATAAATATTCCTTCCTTAAGGAATAGAAAGAATGATATTGATGTGCTGAGTCAGTTTTTTATCAAAAATTACTGTCAAAAACAGGGGTGGAAGACCCCTAAGGTTACTAAAGCGGCGCTCAGGAAAATTCAGGAATACGAATGGCCGGGAAATGTCAGACAGCTGCAAAATGCCCTGATTTATGCCGTCAACTCGGCCCACAATGATGTGATCGATATGGATAGCCTCCCCCAGTATATCCTGCTGGACTCCAGTCCATTTCATGATGAACCTAATTTCACAACTGATTCCTTATCTCTGGAACACTTGGAAAAGAATGCGATAAAAACCGCTTTGCTGCATGCTAAAAATTCCATACCGGATGCCGCCAAACTATTGGGGATTAGCCGTTCAACCTTATATAGAAAATTAAAAGATTATGGTTTTGAATACTGAAGACCTAAGAACCCTTTGCTGAAGGCAGAGGGTTTTTCATATTGAAAATTATTTCTAAAAATACTACATATTTGGGACAAAAATTTAAGAGGATTAGTCTGCAGACCTGATAGGGAGCGGGTTTGTTGGTTTGGCACGGATTTTGCATATAAATTATGCCAGAGGTGTTAGAAGCAATAACTTGCGGAGGGATATGAAAATGAAGATAATCTATGATTGTGATAACACTATGGGTGTTCCAGGGTGCGATATAGTCGATGGCCTGTCTTTACTCTATTTATTGGGTAAAGAGGAGCTTGACATCTGCGCAATTACCACGACCTATGGCAACAGCAAAGTCGATACCGTTTATCGCAATACGGTGAATATGCTCAGTGAGATCGGCCGCAGGGATATTCCTGTGTTCAAAGGGTGTACTAATCGTTATGGGCTGGAAAGTGAGGCAACCGACTATTTGATAAAGATGGTGAACGATCACCCTGGTGAAATCTCCATTTTAGCAACAGGAGCTCTGACCAATCTCTATGCAGCCTATATTAAGGATCAGGATTTTTTCAGGAAATTAGATCGGTTGGTGGTCATGGGCGGGGTAACCCATGACTTGATACTGGACGGGAAAGTATTTGACGAGTGGAATTTTTCAGTTGACCCGGCAGCCACCCATTGGGTTTTAAAGGAAGGCAAAGATCTTTTCGTCATCACACGGGATATGGGCCTTAATGTTTCTGTGTCTACTGCCGATTTTATCCATAGACTCACTAAGAATCGAAGTTCAATCGGCCGCTATATGGTAGAACGCTCCATTTCATGGCTGGAATACACGATGCTGCATCTAAAAAGCAATGATTTTTATCTGGGGGATCTTGTGGCTGCGGTCTATCTTGTCAATCCGCAGTTTTTTGAAGATCAGCAGCAAATCATTTCTTTAAATACCAAAACGATCAGCAAAGGCTTGTTATGCCCCACGGATAACAGACAGGAAGGGCAAACGATTAATTTGCCAACACTTCGCGATAGTGATGGTTTTATGGAGGATATCTATACTACCTGGCTGAAGGTAGACTGCGGTTTTGTAAAGCAAATAGGAGGAGGTTGGTAACATGTGCTGGTCGTGCAATCCATTCTGCGGGAATTGTAAACCACCCAAACCCCGCCCTAAAATGTGTCCAAAATGCAAAACCCTCAACTTTGATGATCCCGATGAAGCTGTAAAATGCAAGAAATGCGGAGAAGAGTTAGCCAAGCGTCCGCCTCGTCCTGTGGTGCATTGTCTTTTTGCCGGTATAAGCTGTGCTAACCCCTGCAATAAATATAAGACGGCGCCGGAGGATGGGATAGTAAGGCCTTGTAAATATAATCCCCAATAAAACTTCACCCCGAAATTCCACTCTCTATGAGGAACTAGAGTTGACCCCCTGCTCACAGGAAGACGAGCAAGGGGGTTTTGTTATTAGAAGAGGATACGAAAATGACACAAAAATCACAAAAAAGGACGCTGTGGGAAAAGGCGGCTCTGAAGCCATTTGTGAAGTCCCATACAATGCGGAACATCTCAAATTAAGATCAAACACAATCCGGAAAGAAGGGCAAATAAGGGCGGAACCCAGGCCTAATGCGGGTTGTAGCATGATCTGTCAAGTTGGCACGCTTATTGCATTAAACAGTGGCGTACAAGTTAATACATTAAACCGGGTTAAAGCCTTTCCCTTGGTCAACAAGGGTGATCCGGATGTAAGGGGGGGTGTCCATTAAATTCAGATAAATCATAGGGTATACCTGAAATTAGGAAAGGATGAGCGAACAAAATGGAAAAACAATGGAAAAAATCCCTGGATGACGGTTCGTATACCGTAAGAACATGTGGCTGGTCACCGCCGGGAGATCACCCCGTAGGCTGCGGCATGATTCTGACGGTCAAAGAAGGCAGACTCATCAAAGTAGAAGGAGATCCTGAACATCCCATCACCAATGGCAGATTGTGCGTCAGATGTCTGACTCTCCCGGAATATACTCATCATCCCCAACGGGTTATCTATCCGATGAAACGCCTTGGTGCCAAAGGAGAAAACAAATGGCAACGGATTTCCTGGGATGAAGCATGGGATACCATCGTCGATAAAATCAATTACTTTAAAGAAAACCATGGTGCAGAATCCATCGTCGTCTTTGGCGGAACGGGCCGTGAAGCCTGTCTGTACTATTACCCCCTTGGCTTTGCTTCCATCGGCACACCTAACGTCTGCTACCCGCAAAGCGGTTGGTCCTGCTACGGCCCACGCTGTGCTATTACCGACTATATTCTGGGTGCAGGCTATCCTGAAATCGACTTTGCGGGTCACTTTGAAGACCGCTATAACCATCCGGGCTGGAAGGCTCCTGAATACCTGATGTTATGGGGTAAGGAACCCTTAAAGTCCAATCCTGACGGTTTCTTCGGCCACTCCGTCATTGACATGATGAAGCTGGGAACCAAGATCATCATGGTCGATCCAAGGATCAACTGGCTGGCTACCAGAGCTGAGCATGTCCTCCAACTCAGACCCGGCTCAGATACGGCTCTTGCTTTAGGACTACTCCATGTCATCATCAAAGAAGATCTTTATGATCATGATTTCGTGGAAAACTGGTGCTATGGCTGGGATGAATTCGTAGAGCGGGTTATGGAATACCCGCCTGAGAAAGTTTCTGAAATCACCTGGGTTCCTGCTGAAAAGATTTATGAAGTTGCCCGTGTCTTTGCCAAAGCTAAACCGGCCAGCCTTGGCTGGGGCTTAGCTGTCGACCAGAATCCCAATGGGGTTCAACTGGGTCATGCCTTACTGGCTATGATTGCGATCACCGGTAACCTTGATGTTCCCGGTGGGGTTACCATCGGACCACCTGCCTCCCTGATGGGCAAATGGCGTGTTGAATCACGCTCAAATCTCTCCGAAGAACTTTGGAACAAGAGAATTGGTGCCGAGCAATGGCCGGCAGTGAGTACCGCTTTAGCGACAACTCACCCCGATGAAACCTTGAATACTTTGGAAACAGGCAAACCTTACAAATTGAGAATGGGCTGGTTCAACAGCAGCAACTTCATCACCCCCACCAACTCAGCTCAACCGGATCGTTGGTATCGGGCCCTGCAGTCCTTGGAGTTCAGTGTTGTCCAGGATACTTTCATGACACCTACGGCGATGGCTTTTGCCGACATTTTCTTACCGCTGCCCACCTTTGCCGAGCATGATGGCGTCGTGCTGACTCACTATGGACGCAATGCCGTATTTGCAGGCGCTATGAACAAAGCCTTAACAGTGGGTGAAACAAAATCTGACCTCGAAGTCTGCTTCGAGCTTGGTAAGAGGCTCAATCCCAAAGCCTGGCCCTGGGACAATGTTTCCGATTTCTTCACTGAGCAGCTCAAGCCTGATACAGGGTTCGGCTTTGAAGAATTACGTGAAAAAGGTCTCTATCAGCCCGGCTATACCTATAAAAAACATGAAAAAGGTCTCTTAAGATTCGATGGCGAGCCTGGCTTTAATACGGTTACCGGGATGGTTGAACTATGCTCCACCCTCTTTGAATCCTGGGGCGATGATGCTCTGCCTTATCATGAAGAGCCGCCTTACAGCCCTTACAGCACACCGGAGCTTGCTAAAGAATACCCCTTAACCTTAACCACCGGCGCTAGAAAATATACCTCTTTCCATTCAGAACACAGACAGCTCAAAACCTTACGGGAAATTGATCCTAACCCGGAAATGGAAATCCATCCGGAAACCGCAGCCGGCTTAGGCATCATCGAAGGGGACTGGGTTGTCATCGAAAACATGTTTGGCAAGGCCAGGATGGTTGCTCATCTGACTGAAGCGATTCATCCTAAAGTTGTCCATGCCACTCACGGCTGGTGGTTCCCGGAAAAAGAAGCTGCAGAACCTTCCCTCTTTGGCGTTTGGGAATCCAATATCAATACCTTGATGCCCCACCAGCATAATGGAAAACTCGGTTTCGGCGATACCTTCAAGAGCATTCTCTGCAAGGTTTATAGAGAAGCTTAAGATGAACTGAAGAAAGGAGGAACTTAAAATGGCTCAATATGGATTATTGATCGATTATGAATATTGTACAGGCTGTCACTCCTGTGAAGTTGCTTGTAAAAATGAAAAGAACCTTCCCATCGGCAAATGGGGGATCAAACTTACCGAGGTCGGTCCCTGGAAAGTTGATTCTGAAAAATGGGAATGGAACTATGTTCCTGTTCCGACCAACTTCTGCGATGTGTGTGAAGAGCGCATTAAAGATGGGAAAAAGCCTTCCTGTGTCCTGCATTGCCTAGGTCAGGCTATGGAATATGGCCCCGTAGAAGAACTGGCGAAAAAGATGGCTGAAAAAGGCAAAAAAGTAGTCATGTTTCTTCCTTAAGGCTGCTCGGCAAGGGGATTGGAAAATAAGCTCGAATGTTTAGTTGAACGGAGGTTAAGGCCATGACCAAACAAGAATTTTTGGCTCTCGACGGCAAAGCACAACTCAAGTATCTCAATGAAGAAGCTGCCAAAGGTCTAAGTTTCAATGAAATCTCCGCAGAACTTAAGATGACGAAAAAAGAATTTGAGAAATTTGGACTCTATTATGTCAAAGATAAATTCATGCTCAAGCCGATGAGGGGCTATCAAACAACCGTACGCAGCGGCAACGAAGAAAAAAGTTAATTAAATCCACCGGCACTATTGCCTTGAGTGTACTTGAAGTTATCATCCATATAACTACATCATAGCAAATTGGATTACTTGACTTCAATGTATCATCATGCAATAGTGCTGTATCTATTTTTGCCAATGAATAAGCGTAATGGAGGAATGTAGATTGACTCAGTCAAAAAGTTCATTACACTATGGCTGGTTTGTTGTTTTTGGAGGGTTTTTAACCCAGATTATTCTCATGTGCGGCGTCCAATTTGTCCCTATTCTGATGGCACCGATTAAACAGTCCCTGGAATTATCGAATACATCGGCAGGCACCATCGTATCCGTCTTTGGTCTTTGCTATGCCGGATGCTCCTTTATCTGGGGATATCTGGCTGACCGGGTAGGGGCAAGGACAGCTGTATCTCTGGCCGGCCTGGTCTTAGGTATTGCCGTCATGCTCTTTGGACTGCTTGCCGACAGCTTCCTCAAAGCAGTGATTATCATCGCGCTGGTCGGTTTCGGGGCGGCCGGTGTCTACAGTGCTACGATTCCCAAATTGATTGGAGCCTGGTTCCATCCCAGCAAACGGGGCAGAGCCATGAGCACCATTACGGCAGGCGGTGTGCTGACGGGGGCAACCTTCGGAATTGTGCTGCCCCAATTGGCTAAGGCCTATGGCTGGCAAACAGCCGCTGTCATTTTAGGAGTGCTGGCCATTATTTGTACTGTTGTAATCTATTCAGTCGTCAGAAATAAGCCCTCCGAAAAAGGTTTGATTCCGGTGGGAACCCCCGCCGATCAGGTTGTGAAGGCTGCTCCGGCCATAAAAGATGCCAGCTTCAAAGATGTTCTTAAAATGAAAGTTACCTGGCATGTGTCCAGTATGTTCATTTTTTGGCAGGTTGCCTATATGACAGCCACAGCTTTCGTTGCCGTATCTTTTGTCAATGCTGGTTTTACTGCTGTCCAAGGTGGTTTAGCTGTAACGATTTATAACTTATGCCAGCTGATCGGGCAACAAATATGGGGACCCCTGTCCGATCGCTTGGAACGGAAAACTGTGATCAGCATTGCGGGCATCTGGTGGACCGTAGCAACCTTTGGTTACATGTTTGTTTATGGCAGTACCTTAAACACCATGTATATCCTCATCGGTGTGATGGGAGTAGGCATGGGCATGGTACCGGTCATCCTGGCCAGTTTCTCGGATTATTTTCCCACAGAAGTCGGCGGCTCCGGTGCAGGGGTTGTTTCCACCATGGGGCTGGTTGGCCGTTTCTTTGGCCCCATGATTGCAGGTTATGCAGCTGATGCTACAGGCAGCATCACGGGAGCCTTTGGCGTGGGAGCTGTAGCTATGCTGCTGGCAGTCTTGGTCGCCTTTTCACTGCCCTCATTGAAGAAACAGGCGGGGATATCCGTCGGTGGGGAAAGTGCCAAATGATATTCTGAATATCCAGTACAAAATTTAGGAGGTAGTTTACTATGTGTTTTAGACCGGCATCAGCATCAAGACCTATTGAGTGTCCCAATTGTGGAATGAAGGTTCCAGTGGTAGGCGGAGTTAAGCAAAAAAAATGCCCTAAATGCAAAGCCGATTTAACTCAGGTGGAAGCAAAACCTGAGGAAAAACCTGAGGGTGAAGCAGATACCGAGAAGTAAGAGAAGCCTATGCAAGGTAAACTGGTTGCAATCCTTGATTCACAAAGGTAGTATAGAGTACGGTGGTAACCGCTCTATACTGCCTTCTGAGGCTTGGCTTTAGTGAAAGTGGGTCTGGGTTGATGCTAATCTATGAAACACATCGGAAACACATCCGATCGCTAATGAATGTGAAAAATTTATCATGTGCTGAAGGACAAGCTTCGGCAGGTACAGGAACTAAGGCGCGATGTGAAGGGAGAATTTACTGAAAATGAAAAATTTCAGCATTTCCGAAGTCATGGATTCTTTTGGGGTCAATAAGTTTACATGGTCTATCTTCTTCTTCTTGGGATTGGCTATGGTCTTTGATGGTTATGACTATATGATCGTGTCCTACACTATGCCGCAGATTTCTGCGGAATGGGGATTAAGCGCTGTGGAAAAAGGCAGCTTATCTTCATGGAGCCTGTTTGGCTTAATTATTGGCGGTGCCATATCCGGTATTGTCTCAGATAAGATAGGGCGGAAAAGAACCTTAGTCTATGCCATTGCTATCTATTCCTTGCTGAACATTCCGATTTTCTTTGCACCAAGCTTTGGCTTCTATGCTTTATTCCGGGTGCTGGCCGGCCTTGGCTTGGGAGCCTGCATTCCAGTCGTCACAACGATCTTCTCTGAATCCACTCCTACGAACCGCCGCGCCCTTTTTATTACCTTTGGGATGGCCTGGATGATTGTCGGCTGGGTTTTAGCAGGCCTGGTCGCTACCTATCTGGTTCCCCGGGTAGGCTGGAGATGGTGCTATCTGGTAGGCGGTTTTCCCTTCATCTACTCCATCTTCCTGCACTTCAAAATGAAGGAGTCCGTCTATTGGTTAGCCAACAAAGGGAGAAAAGAAGATGCTGTCAAGAGACTTCAGGAAATTGAAAAGGTCGCCACGGGTAAAGTTACCCATTGGGACCCCAACGCCCTGGTGGTACCCCCTAAATCCAAAGTTGTCGGACCGAAGGCCCTTTTCTCCAAAACCTATCGCCTGACAACAGCAGGTGTTTGGATTACCTATTTCTGTGGTTGCTTTACGGTCTATGGTATCAATGCCTGGCTGCCCTCTTTAATGTTAGAAAAAGGTTTGCAGCTGTCTTCTGCCTATGGACTATCCATCGCACAAAATGCCGCTGCGGTCATTGCTAACTGTTCAACAGGTTTTGTGGCCGAAGTCATTGGCCGCAGAAAAAATCTGATCGGCAGTTATGGATTAGGAATTGTGGCAATTTTAATCATGGCCTTCGTGGGCAGTAGTTTTTGGGCTATCTTAGCGGCTAATATTTTCCTTGGCTTTGCGATTAACTACTCGATTACAGCAGTTCAACCGCTGATGGCGGAGGGATATCCCACAGATATCCGCAACACCGGGGTATCCTGGTGTCAAGCCTTTGGCCGGCTGGGCGGAGCCCTGGCGCCTATTGTCGCCGGTATAATTATCGGTTTAAATCTGGGTTACTCAAGCGCCTTTCTTTTCTATATCGTGCCCTTGATCTTCGGTTTACTGGCGGCCTTCCTGTTGATTAGAAATGAGACCAAAGGCAAGAGTATTGATCAAATTCAAGAAGAAAATGTTTTAAAGGCCGGCAGCTAAGCCGCCGGCTGTCTTTACAAACTGCTTCCAGCCGGAAGCAGTTTTCACTTGCAAGGAAAATTCCTAAAAAGAAACTGATTTTTTCAAAATGAAAGAGTGACCTAAGATACTACGAACTAAGGCCTTGATTTTAGGCCCTTTGTAGCGCTTGTAAGCTTGGCATGAAAATTGCATTGTATTTCAATAGGGGCCTTATTATTAAATTTACGATCGCATTACTGAACAATGGAGGGAAAAAATGAGCACGAAAATTGATTTGGAACAAGAAGGTGTGGAAGTCAAAAAAGCCTGCTGCTATTTCTGTCACCAGAACTGCGGCTGCTTGGTTTATGTCAAAGACGGCAAAATCCTTCATTTCGAAGGAGACACGGAGTACCCAACCAATACGGGTGGCTTGTGTTGCCGCGGCAATGTCAATCTCATCCATCTGGATCATGAAGCCAGGGTTAATTTCCCCTTGAAACGCAAGGGGGAACGGGGTTCAGGGGAATGGGAAAGAATCACCTGGGAGCAGGCTATCGATGAAATCGGCACCAGGCTGGCGGAAATTCGCCGGGACTATGGAGCAGAGGCTGTGGCCACAGCCGGTGGAACCTCCCGTACCGATGACTGGGCACGGCGGCGCTTTATGAATCTTTTCGGCAGCCCTAACGGTTTCCACAACTCACATCTGTGCTGGATTCCCACCTTTATGGTCGAAACAGCCGTTTATGGCTGGAGTCCCTTTGAAATTGACCTGGGAAGCAGCCGATGTATAGTTTTGTGGGGACAGAATCCCGGAGCCTCCACTTTGCCTGAAATGAGCGGTGTCAGCGGCCTTAAAGCCAACGGGCTGAAAATTATTGTGATCGATCCACGCTTTACGGAAACAGCCTCTAAAGCGGACCTCTGGATTCCCGTACGTCCCGGCTCAGACCTGGCTTTAGCTTTGGCCTGGATCAATGTCATTATCTATGAAGGTTTAGCTGATTATGATTTTGTCTATGAACATTGTGTGGGCTTTGACGAATTGACTGCTCATGTAGAAGAATTTACTCCTGAGTGGGCTGAACCTTTGACCGGAGTCAGCGCCGATCTTATCCGGGAAGGGGCGCGGATGTATGCCATGAACAAACCCGGCAATATCCAGTGGGGTACAGCTCTTGACCAAATCGGCAAACCTGCCGGTGCAACTCAGCATGCCCGGGCCATCTTAAGAGCCATTACCGGCAACCTGGACTGCCCCGGAGCCGATCTGCTGACCGGCCCCAGTCTCGAATTTGTGACTGACGAAGAAATGGAGCTCAATGAGTTCTTAACGGAAGAGCAACGGGCCAAGCAATTGGGCGCAGATAAATTCAAACTGGTGACCTGGCCCGGATACGGCCGCATCGCCGAAATAGCCAAAAAGTATTGGGGCAAGGCACCTACCGCAGAATGGATGTGCGAGGCCCATCCCCCTACAGTCTTTAACGCCATCCTGACCGGGGAACCTTATCCGGTGAAGGCCTTGCTGGTTTCGGCAACTAATCCGGTCAATTCCTACGGTGAAAGCCAAAAGGTCCTGGCAGCCTTGAAGGCGGTGGATTTTATGGTGACCTGCGACTATTGGTTAACCCCCACCGCCATGCTTTCCGATTATGTGCTGCCCATGGCGGGATCCTTTGAGCGGCCGACGATTACCTCCACTTATGGCTGTTCGGATTTCTTGATGTGTTCACAACGAGCCATTCAGCCCATGTATGAGCGGCACAGCGACTTTGAATTCTGGCGTGACCTGGGTATCCGCTTGGGGCAAAAAGAGCATTGGCCTTGGGAAACCCTTGAGGATGCTTATTTCTACCGGATTAAAGATCTGGGCTATGGTGTGGAGAGTTATGATGAATTCGTGGAATTTTACCGCTTCCACTTCCCGGAACGGGAGTATTTTAAATACAAAGAAAAAGGCGGATTCGGCACCCCCTCAGGTAAAGTGGAGATCTACTCCAGTGTGTTGGAGGAATTAGGGTATCCCCCCCTGCCACCCTATATAGCTCCCGTTGAAAATGAGGTGGATCATCCGGAACTTGCTAAAGAGTATCCCTTAGTCTTAACCACAGGGGCAGGCGTGATGCCTTTTCATCATTCGGAACACTTCAATATTAAGGAGCTGCGCTTTATTCGCCATGAACCCCATATGGAAATCAATCCTGATACTGCTGCCGAGTATGGCATCCAGGAAGGGGACTGGGTGTGGGTGGAGACCCGGCGGGGCCGCATTAAGCAAAAAGCCAGCTTAACCGAAGGCATCAGGCCCGGCACAGTCTTCACGGAACGGGGCTGGTGGTATCCGGAAAGAGATCTGCGCAATCCGGAATTGGGCGGTTGTCTGGAATCCAACACCAACGTTCTTACCAGTACGGCAGATGAAGATTGTGATCCCTTGAGCGGCAGCTGGGCCAACCGCGGTTTGTTGTGCAAGGTCTATAAGGTAGAAAGCTCAGACAGAAGGGAGGGCAAATAACATGGCACGTTATGCGATGGTTATCGATACCCGGAAATGTACGGGCTGTCAGTCCTGCACAGTGGCTTGCCGGGTCAATAACGAACTGCCCATCGATATGATTTATAATCCGGTCATGACCCATGGGCCGGTGGGAAAATTTCCTCACGTGAGGATGGTCCATATTCCCTCATTATGTATGCATTGTGGTAATTCTCCCTGTGTGGATGCCTGCCCCACCGGGGCATCCCAGCAGCGTGAAGACGGTATCGTCTGGGTGGAAGAAAACAAATGCGTCGGGTGCAAAGCCTGTGTTATGGCCTGCCCTTATGGTGCCCGTTTGTCCAATGCGCAAAAAGGAACCGTCCAGAAATGTGATTTTTGTAAAGATGACCGGGTTGCTCAAGGCAAAGTGCCCTGGTGTGTGCAAACCTGTCATCAAAAAGCCCGGATTTTTGGCGATATCGAGGATCAGGACAGCGAAGTCTTCAAACTGGTCAACAAAACCAAGACGGCTGGACGCTTGTTGGAAGAACTGGGGACTGAACCCTTTGTCTATTATCTGTATTGATGGGAGGGATAGAAATGAGCCAAAAACATGAAACATGGGGCTGGATGTTAGCCGTGGACTTCTTTTTTGCCGGCATGGGGGCTGCCATGCTGCTCTTTGCAGGGATCGCCGAATTATTCACAGGCAGCAATCTTTCTACTGTGGGAATTCTGGCCGGAGCAGTATTCATCGCTATGGGAGCCGGGTTGTTAGTCCTGGAATTAGGGAGACCGTTCCAGGCTTTACGGGTATTTATGAACCCTAAAGCCATCTTAACCTTTGGGGCATGGAATATGTCCATTGCTATTGTCGCCGGCCTTTTTCTGGGTACATCCTGGCTGGAGGTTTTCCCTTGGTTCGGCCTGGTCGGATTCCGTAAAATCCTGGCCATTGTATGTATTTTCACCGGTTTTGTAGTTGCTGCCTATCCGGGGGCACTCCTGGCACGGCACAAATCCCGTCCTTTCTGGAATGGGCCGGGCATGATGGTGCTCTTTTTAACCTCTTCCTTATTGACGGGCTTTGCAGCCTATGTGGTATGCGGTTGGATCAGTGAAGCAGCCCCTGTGGTTTATAGCGCTTTCCCGGCATTAGCGGCGGGGCTTTGTGCTTTCCAATTGGTCCTATGGATCGGCTATCTATGGATCAAGAGTTCGGGAACCACAGATCGCGAGTTGGCTGCTGTTAAGCGCTGGACCAGCGGGAACTTTGCCAATCCTTTCCGGGTCGGGTTTATGTTCCTGGGCACGGTGGTGCCTTTGGTGCTGTTCCTCATTCCTAATGAATTTTCCACAGGAGCGGCTGGGATCCTGGCAATCCTTGGCGGGGCAATCATGCGCAATCTGGTGGTCTATGCCGGCCAGGATCGCACCTGGCTGCCCGGTGAAGAAAAATATCGTTCAAGACTTCCCCATGGTGATGAAGCTTTCTTACAAAAGGTTTGGACAAAACAGATTTAAAGGGCGGTTGTACTTGTTTCCGCAGCAGATAACTGCTGCGGAAACATCGTTCCCATGCAGAGGCAACTTTAACAGCTTAAGTGATGAAAATAACTTGATTTGCAAAATGGAGGAAGAAATCTATGAAGCAGCAATGGGAAGAAGGGATGACATTAGCGCAGACACAAAGCGTTTGTCCCCTCTGTCTGAACGTTGTCCAGGCCCGGATTGCCGTTCATGATCAGGCGGTTTATATGGAGAAGAATTGCTCCGAACACGGCTATTTTACCGCTTATTTATGGCCGGATGTCAATCATTATCAATGGATGCAGCAGTTTAACCTGCCGGCGCTGCCTCCTCATTCGCCTGTGGCGGTCCGGGATGGGTGCCCCAGCGACTGCGGGTTGTGCGGAGCTCATCTGCGCCAGCCCACCTTAGTGGAGATTGAGGTAACGGAAGGGTGCAACCTGCGCTGCCCGGTCTGTTTTATGGCAGCCAATGATTTTCATCCCGATCCCAATCCGAGTTTAGAGGCACTTGCTGAAAAGTACCGTTATATTCTTAGACACACCAACCCTGATACCAGTATCCAGCTGACGGGGGGAGAACCCACCACCCGTGAGGATTTGGCCGATATTATCCGTTTAGGCCGGGAGATTGGTTTTCAGGCTATTGAAGTGAATACCAACGGGGTAGTGATCGGACGGAACCCGGATTATCTGCAGAAACTTGCTGAGGCAGGAGTCAGCGGCATCTATCTCCAATTTGACGGGTTGACAAGGGAGGTCTATGAGCAAATACGGGGTGAGAATTTATTGCCCACCAAGCTTAAAGCCATTGCCAACTGCCGTGAGGCGGGGGTACAAGTGGTTTTGGCCATGACGGTGATTGAAGGAATCAATGAAGAGCAGATGGGGGAAGTGCTTGAGTTTGCCCTGGCCAACAGGGATGTGATTGTGGGAATTGCTTACCAGCCGGCCTTTGGTTCCGGGCGGTTCGATGTGCCCTTGTCCAAGCGCCTGACTATGGGAGATGTGATCTTTATGCTGGCTGAACAGAGTGAGGGTATCCTCGAACCCTATGATTTCTGGCCCTTGGGATGTTCCAATCCCTTATGTTCCAGCTCCGCTTACCTGGTGGAGGATCAGGGTAAAATCGCCTCACTTTCGCGACGGCTTACTCCCCAGGAATACAGGGAGGCCATTAATCCCCAGAGTCCCCAAGGGTCGGTTTTTGCCGATATTGCTTTGACGAACTATCCGGATCTTGAGCCGGGTTTGACCATCCTCATCGAAAACTATATTGATGCCCGCACGATGGATTTAAAAAAACTGCGGGAATGCAGCATGATCGTTGCCGGCAAATCCGGTGGGCTGACTCCTTTTTGCGGCTATCAATTGACCAATATCAATGGCGAAAAGCTATCCGAAATCAGAAAACATCAAGATAATCAGAAAGCATCAAGGTGAAGGCGTATGAGTGAAAGAAAAGTCGTTCCGACCAACTGCCGCTTCTGCGGCTACCAATGCGGACTCCTGGCCACGGTGGAGGGTGGCAAAGTCCGCAAGGTGCAGCCGGACCCTTCACGCTATCCCAATAATGCCGGGATCATGCGGGGCTGCAAACGTTGGCCCTTAATTACCGAAGTGATGGATCATCCCCAAAGAATCAACTATCCCCTTAAGCGGGTTGGGGAAAGAGGCAGCGGCCGCTGGGAAAGGATATCCTGGGAACAGGCCCTGGACGAAATAGCCGCTAAGCTTGCCGATCTTAAGGAAGAGTTTGGCCCGGAGGTCTTGGCCACCAGTATCGGCGGGCCCCACACCACCTTTTGGCCTCTGCACCGGTTTTTGGCTCTTTTTGGCAGTCCCAACAATATGGGCATTGGTCAAATCTGCTGGAACCCCGGCATCTGGGCCAATACCCTGACCTATGGCTGGCCTGTGGATATGGAGCTGGACCCGGAGGGGACGGAATGCGCTATTCTCTGGGGGGTTAACCCCTCCCAGTCGGATAACTCCTTGTTCTGGCATACCGTTAAAGAATTTAAACGACGGGGCAAACCCTTAATTGTGGTGGATCCCCGTTTAACTGGGACGGCACAGGAAGCTCAGCTGTGGCTGCCGGTGCGTCCGGGGACAGATGCGGTACTGGCTTTAGGGCTTTTGCAGGTGATTGTTGAAGAGAAACTCTATGATGAAGAGTTTGTGCAAAACTGGTGTCACGGCTTTGAGCGTTTATGTGACCACCTCACTCCTTATACTCCCGCTTATGTGGAAGAAGTTACGGGTGTGAAAGGGGAGGATGTGATCAAGGCCGCCCGCCTCTATGGAAAGAATACTCCGGCTTGCCTGTACAGCGGCAGAGGAATCGATCAACTGGGTTTAAACAGTTTTCCCACCCATCGTGCTTTGGCCATCTTAAGGGCCATCACCGGCAATTTGGATAGGCCTGGAGCTTCCCATTTGAGTGAGATGCCTGATTTTATTCCGGAGTTGGAGTTGGAACTCAGTGAACCCTATGCTGCAACATCTCCTCAACCGGTTTCCCAAGAGAAGCTCCTGCTCCAGTCTTATCAAGGCTATGCCAAAGTCCGGGAGCAGACCATGAAGCACGGGAAGCGCTTGCCCATGCGCTATTTAACTTCTGCCCATCCCCATCGCGTCTGGAAGGCTATGCTGACAGGAGAACCTTATCCCATCCGGTCCATGATCGTGATGGCCTCCAACCCGCTCTTGACTCAAGCCGACACTCAACTGGTCTACAAGGCCTTAAAAAGCCTGGATCTTTTGGTCGTTTTAGAGCTGTTTCAAACCCCCACCTCCATGCTGGCGGATTATGTGCTGCCCAGCGCCGGGGTGCTGGAGCGGCCCCTTCTGGAGACCAAGGCCGGGGTGGCCAATATTGCTTATGGAGGAGACCAGGCCGTCGAGCCTTATTATGAACGCCGCCCGGACTATGATTTCTGGAGGGAATTAGGACTGAGACTGGGCCAGGAAGAGGCATGGCCCTGGGAAGCCTATCGTGAAGCTCTGGAATACAGTTTATCCCCCCTCGGCTATACCTGGGATGATTTTTCCTGTACCGGACTTTATTATCAGGATAATGAGTATCGGAAATACAGGGAGCGTGATGAGCAGGGGAATTCGCGGGGATTTGCCACGGTAAGCGGGAAGGTGGAGATCTATAGTGAACTGCTGCAAGATATGGGGGCAGATCCCCTGCCCAGCCCCCGCTCTCTTTCCCAAGGAAACGCCGAGTTTCCCCTGATGCTCATGAGCGGGGCCCGCTTCCAGCCTTACTATGCTTCCAGCTACCATCAGCTGGAGCGATTGCGGCGGATGCATCCGGAACCGATTGTGGAAATGAGTCCGGAAACGGGACGGAAACTGGGCTTTGAGGAAGGTGCTCTGGTGGATGTAGAGACAGAAAGAGGGAAAGCCCGTTTCCGGACTCGGTTTGTCCCCATGTGCGATTATGCAGTGAGCGTGGAGTATGGCTGGTGGTATCCGGAGATGAAGGCGTCGGAACCGGAGCTGGGGGGAATCTGGCTTGCCAACGCCAATCTGCTCACCAGCGGGGATTTCGATGCTTCGGATCCCTTGGTCGGGACCTGGACTTATAATGGTATTCCCTGCAGGGTTGTCAAGGTGTGAAAGATGTAACAAGATATAACTAAATATAGAAAAATATAACTGAATATAGCAAGGAAGGAGGCCTGGCTCCATGGCTGCAACCATTGCCTTTGCCCAAGGGCAAAATGAACAGCAAGTGATGGCAATTTTAGATGCCTATGGCATGGGCATCCCCGGAGATGTTGAAGAGCTGCTCATCGTTCAAGAGCAGGAGGAGATAACCGCCGTGGCCAAGATCGCGGAGTTCGATGAGGGCAGGTTTTTTCTGGAGGTTATCGGGGTCAAGAATGGGAAGCGATCCCAGGGTGCCGGCAAGCTGCTCTTAGGGAAGATCTTGGAGAATCCCTGGGAATGCTGCCGATATGCGTTTTCTGAACAAGAAAAAAACAGGGATTATACTGTGTCAACTTTGGCCAGAGGCTATGCTCTGGGTTTCTATCAAAAGATGGGCTTTCAAGCATGTACCTTAGCGGAGATCCCGGAATGGTATCGGGATCAGTGTGAGGAATGTCCCGAACGGAATACTTGTGGGCCAAGGCCGATGATTTATAGTGGAGGAGAGCGAAAATGAAAAAAGCAATCTTAGTATTTACGAAAGTACCGCGGGTAGGGGACTGCAAGACCCGTTTGACAGAAGCCCGGGGAGGTATTCTTACCTACGAGGAGGCCACGCAATTCTATGAGGCCTGTGTGCTGGATGTGATGGATGTATGCCTTTCCGTGGAAGAAGCTGATTTTTGGATTTGCTATAACATGGATGGGGATCGCCCTTACCTGGATACCCTTCTGGCTCAGGTCAAGCGCCCGGAGAGAATTGCCGGAGTCTTTCCCGATCAGGGGGGGAGCTTTGATGATTGCATGCAATATGCTACAGATTATATTCTTAAGTCCGGGGCCCCGGAGCGCCTGGCCGATGCGGTTTTGATCAGTGGCGGGGATTTGCCTACCCTCCAGCCCCATATTCTTAAAGATGCGTTGAAAAAGCTTGAGGTTTTGAGTCACAGCGAAGCAGGGTATAAGGTTGCCCTCAGGAAGGTCAAGGATCAAGACGGGATGGAGATTGGTGCCGCTCTGGTCGAAGGAGCCTGTCAGGAAGGCGGTTTTTCCTTAGTGGGGCTGACCTGTACGACGGATTTCGATTTTCATTCTGTTTTCTACAATATGAATGGAGTCACCGCCCTGGATATGCTGGCTAGCAAAGCCATCCGGGAAAATCTTCCCTTGGCCTATGTGGAAGAAGTTCCCGATGTGGATATCCCTGTGGATTTGGCCAGTCAGATCCCGATGCTGCGGGTCATGGAACATGCCGCCCGCTATGACGATTTAATCATGGTGCCCCACAGAACCATTGGGATTTTAAATCAGTTGGGCATTGAATCGGTGGCTTTACCGCCGGACAAAAAGCCGGCTTAAACGATAATTGATCGAAAAGATTAGGGGGTGATGGTTATGCTGCCATTATTTGAGCCGATCCGGATTAAAGATTTAGAAATAAAAAACCGCATCGTTATGCCCCCAATGGCTCTGGATATTGCCACAGAGCAGGGAGCCATAACTCATAAATTAATCGAACACTATCGGATGCGCACCCGGGGTGTGGGCATGATTATTGTTGAGCATGCTTATGTTCACTCTGAAGGGAAAGCTCATCCCTGCCAGTTAGGAATTCACAGGGATGACTTGATTTCAGGCCTGGAGCATCTGGCCGCTGAAATCCATAAGCAGGGAGCGGTTGTGGGAATTCAAATCAGCCATGGGGGAGCAAGGTCCATGGGCAATATTTGCGGTCCTTCCAGTATCCAATCCCAATATCTGACACGATTCGGAGAGGGAGATCGAAAAAACGGCCGGGTCCTGCCCAGGAAGCTGGATCAGGAAGGCATCAAAGGAATTATTGCCGATTTTGCCCGGGCAGCCCGCCGCGCCCAAAAGGCCGGCTTTGATTTCGTGGAAATTCACGGTGCCCATGGCTATTTAGTCAACCAGTTTTACTCCCCTCTCACCAATATCCGTCACGATGAGTATGGAGGCTCACTGGAACGGCGCCTGACTTTCCCCCTTGAAGTGGTCAAAAGTGTGAGGCGTGCCGTCGGCAAAAATATGCCGGTATTTTATCGCCTGGGAGCAGATGACCGTCTTCCCGGCGGCAATACTGTCCAAGAAAGCGCCCTCGCGGCACAGGCTTTAGAGGCAGCGGGAGTGGATTGTTTGGATCTCTCCGGGGGCATTTCCGGTTATCTCCGCCATGGGGAAGAGGGCTTCTTTGCCTATATGGGTGAAGCGATCAAGCCTCAGGTCACTATTCCGGTTATGGTTACGGGCGGCATTAAAACAGGGAATAAAGCCAATGAAATGATCGCCGGCGGTATTGCCGATTTTGTCGGCGTGGGCCGCACCCTCTTGAAAGAAAATGAATGGGCTTACAAGGAATGGGTCAGGATGGGTTCCGGAACCTGCCCTTATCAGCTGATTTAAAGTAAATCTATGACTGAACTGATTGAAGCATAATAGATCCGATCATAAGGGTGTAAAGGAGTATGAGCCAATGAATGCCGTATTAGAAAACATTGAGAACAGTGAAGCCCACTTCCGGTTTACGATTGACTACAAAGTCTTTGAGGAGGCTCTGGAGGAGACCTATAGGAAGAACAAGAAGAACTATCAGGTTGCAGGATTCCGTAAAGGAAATATCCCCCGTTCCGTCATCGAATCCCACTATGGCCCCACAGTCTTTTACCAGGAAGCCCTGGACTTGATCATGGCCGCTGAATATAAGAAAGCAGTCGAGGGTCTGGCTCTCAACACGATGGGTGACCCGGATATTGAAGTGGGAGAGATCGAAAAAGGGCAAAAGTTAAGTGTAAAAGCCAGTGTGCCTGTCGTACCGGAAGTGACCCTGGGACAGCTCGAAGGAATAGAGGTTACCATTCCGAAGGCCAGAAAAGTAAAGGAAACCGATATCGACAAGGTTTTAAAGGATCTTCAGTACAAGAATAAAAAGATTACGGATAAAGAGATGGCACCGGCTGAAAAGGGAGACACAGTTACCGTAGACTATGATTGTGAATTGGATGGTACAAAATTTGAACCGGTCGTGGATTACAAGGCCCTGATTGAGGACAGTTCGGATACTATGGGCTTCGAGAGCCAACTTAAGGGTGCCCATAAGGGCGATATCCTTACGATCAAACAAGTTTTTCCCCAAGATCATCTGCAGCCTCAGATTGCGGGCAAGACGGCCTGTTTTAAAGTCACAGTGAAAAAGGTGGAGAGAATTGAGATGCTGCCCTTGGATGACGCCTTTGCTCAAAAGGTGGGCAATGTGAGCACAATGGAAGAATTCCGCACTGAAATTAAGAAAAACCTGGAGCAAGCTGCAGCACAGCGAGTACAAATGCAGCGCAATAATGCCATTTTGAGTGAGCTCTTCAAGCGATGTCAGGTCAAGATCCCGGAGTCACTGATCATGCAGCGGGCCATGAGCATGCTGGAACAATTCTCCGGCCAGTTGGAGGCTGAAGGGGGAACCTTGGATCTTTATCTCCAGCTGATGAATAAAAAAAGCGGGGACTTTAAAAGAGAAGTTTGGGAAGATGCCGAGAATTCTCTGAAAGCAGATTATATTCTGGATAAGATCATCAAAGAAAAAGGCTATACCGTCAGCGAAGAAGAGCTTAACCAAGGTTGTGAGAAATTTGCCCTCAGCATTAATATGTCACCGGAGAATGCCGGACAAAAGCTGGGGCCTCTTGTCACTAAAGTAGAGCATGATCTTAAAGCAGAAAAAGCATTTCAATATCTGTTGGAGCATGCTGTGATTAAGGAAGATAATGGAGATAAAACGGCCTGATACCAGTATGGGTATATGGCCAGTGCAGCTGCCGAAAAGAATGAAGGATATTCTAAAAGGGGAGTATCGCTGACTACTTAAATAAAGTAGTTTGGCAATACTCCCTTTACGCATAATGATCATTCATGCTGCCGGCTGCTTTGAGCGTTGTTCCTTGATTAAGAAGGAGAGGATGATCCCGAGGAGTCCAAGAACAAAAGAAGCCAGGAAGGCCTTATTCACTCCATCCACCATGGCCAGAACCGGGGTTTGGGCGGAGGATGAAACGGTTGCGGTACTCATAATCGAGATGAGCATAGCCGTACCGATTGCCCCTGCCACTTGCCGCATGGTATTGCTCATGGCGGTACCATGGGCCAGCAGGTGGTGAGGCAGGATATTCATAGAGGCAGTCATTAAGGGCATCATGGTCATGGACATCCCCAGCATCCGAATGGAATAAAGTACGGCAAGAAAAGTGAGAGAAGTGGAGGGGGCCAATAAGAAAAAGGGAATATTTCCTAGGGAGAAAATAAGAAAGCCAATGATGGATAAGCTCCTGGCACCAAATTTATCATACATCATCCCCGAAATCGGGCTCATCAGGCCCATGACAATTGCTCCGGGGAGAAGCAGCAGGCCCGAAGAAAGGGCGGAGTCTCCGCGGACATTTTGAATGTACAGCGTCAGAATCGTCTCTCCGCCGATCATGCCAATAAAGAGAATCATGGAGAGAATTGTTGACAAGGTAAAAAGAGGCCGGGTAAAGACTCTGAATTCCAGCAGAGGCTTGGCTATCAGCAATTGACGCCAGATGAAGGCTGCCAGAGTGACAGCACCGACCAGAATCGAAAGGGTGACGCTTAAGCTTCCCCAACCGGCAGCACCGACCATACTGAAACCATAAAGAAGGCCGCCGAATCCCAGGGAGGACAAGAGGATGGAGAGGACATCCACACGGGGATTGCTGACTTCCATAACATTTTTCAAGCTGTAATAGGCAATGATTATCGTCAGGACACTGATCGGCAGGACCAGATAGAATAAAGAGCGCCAGCTGTAATGGTCCACGAGCCAACCGCCTAAAGTAGGACCGATGGCCGGGGCGAAGGAGATAACCAGCCCTACCATCCCCATGGCCGCCCCCCGTTTACTGACCGGAAAGATAATCAGCATGATCGTTTGCATCAGGGGCATCATAATCCCGGCGCCTGCGGACTGGATAATCCGTCCGGTGAGCAGAACGGCAAAATTGGGAGCCAGCGCTGCCAGAAGGGTCCCGAGGGTAAACAGCAGCATCGAAGCCAGATAAAGACGGCGGGTTGTGAATCTTTCCTTAAAAAGGCTGTCGTTGGTATCATAATTCCATTGACCAACAAAAACGCGGTGGTCAGCCATTGGGCTTTATTGGTATCGACATGCAGATCGGCCATAATATGCGGCAAAGCAGTCACCAATAGGGTTTGATTAAGAAGTGCCACAAAGGATCCAATCAGCAGCACCCCGACCACCAAATTAGCATTGATTTTTTCTTTTGCTTTAGGTTGGCTTTCAACGGTATCCATCCCTTGCTTCCCCCTTAATTTTAAGCTGCCTGAGAAAAATCTGCTCTAAGTGCAGGGCACTTTCTTTCAGTTCCGGATGCTTTGTCAAATAAACGAATAAGGCCTCGATAAGAAAGCCCCTTGGTTCATCCTGGCGCTTTTCTTCATCAATTAGTGAAATTGTAGCGATTAAATCCTTTCTGCCAGGCTGGGGGATCGTTGCTTCGATCATCCGTTTTAAATCGGCTGTTGCTTTTTCCCATTCCTCAATAAGTGATGGGCCGGCTGCTGGGGCGGTGTTATTGAGTTCCAGGATAATGTCCTCAGGCAGTACGGCATCCTGATAATTTCCATGCTCAATGATGGCATCCATAGTACCGGCAATAAACGAAGCAATGCTTCGATAGTCCGGCCTGATTTCTTTTCTGTTTTCAAGGAAAGCAAAAAACTCCTTGACGATTCCCTGAAAGGTTAAGCTCAGCTCCCATAGGTAAGCGTCTGTCTTAGGACCATAGGCTGCGCTTAAGGACTCTTTATGCCAGTGCAGCATGATCCACTGTGTTTCATCGATCAGATGTTTAACCTGATGGTTCCGGATACTCTGATCGCTGTGCATAAGGATGGACATAAAGTCGCTGTCTTGATGGAATCCTTCAAATTCCATGACTATTTTTTCGATCAGCTGTTCTTGAGGAGCCAGGCTATCGAAGGCAGCGGATAAAGCTGCTCCCTGAATGATTTGATCACGTTTATACTGAAGCAGCTGCAATAAAATATCCTCTTTGGAATCAAAAAGCTGATAGATTGAGGCTTTTGAGACATTGCAATCTTTAGCGATATCCTGGACGGAGGTCGCGTGGAATCCATTGCTGGAAAAGAATTTGGCAGCCGTTTCAAGAATGAGTTTCCTTTTGCTATCCATGACTTAACATCCTTGCCTTTTATTTTGAGAACCATTGAGTTTTTAAAAAACTCAATGGTTCTTGATTTGAATTATAGTATAGTACTTGAATAAATGTCAATAATCAAAAAATTTGGCATATGGCCTATGAAGTATGAAGCAGGGGTGTTTACTGTCAAAGCACTGATCATATTCTGTGAAAGCATGCTGCTCTGCTGCTGTTTCAAAATAGTAATTTGCCGGATTTTTTCTCAAAATAACGGGGTTTATTGCTAAACTCCCCCTTATCTATCCCATTCAGGTGATTTTGCCGAAGAGATACCACAGAAAGCGGCTTAAACAGCCGGTTTCAGAGGCTGGCACGGTTTTTGCAAAATATAGTGTCTGCGCAGGTAAGAGGTAAAGAGTAATGAGGTAATGAGAGAAAGGAGGAAGCGGGAATGTGCTTTAGACCGCCGGCCGTTGGTAAACCGGTCATCTGCCCTAAATGTCAAAAAGTTAATCCACCTAATGAAAAAGAATGCAAGCACTGCGGAGAACCCTTAAAGAAACAGCCTGACAATTAGTTCTAATCCCGTCCATAGGCAGGCAAATGTACAGGAGGTAATTATGTATGGAACATAGGCAAGACACGGTCAAAAGCTGGGCCGACCCTTCTGCATTAGGCAATATCTGTATCGGACTGCTTTTGCTTTCCCAGTGGGGTTTTTTTACGGGTATCACAGGTCCGGCCACAGGGATTGTCCTCTTACCCTGGCTGCTGACCGCTATACCTGTCATCTTTGTCATCGTGTTCATTCAGTTTCGCTTGGGCGACTTTGTCGGAGGTACGGTTAACGGGCTCTTAGGAATTGTATTAATGGGCCAGGGGGCGGTTAAGGGGATCATCGCCCTGCTGTTTATCCTGTATGGGAAAGACATGCCCCCAACCTATGGGGCTGACGCCGGGTTGACCGACGCCCTCCCCCTGCTGTGCGCTTTTGTCGTTCTTTTGGCCGCCGGTTTTCTCTCCGGCCTGGGGCAAAGCAAAATCCAGGCCATCTGCGTTTGGGTTGCCGCGGTGGGCTTTCTGCTGATGGCGCTGGCCAGCCTGGGGATTAACTCCGTACTGGGGCTTGTGGGCGGCTGTTGTATGCTGGTTATCGGCCTCTGGCTTTTTTATGCCGGAATTGCCCTGCTTCTTAACGGGGCCGCGGGAAAAAGCCTTCTGCCCCTGGGCAAGCCCTTCGGCAAAAAGTAAGGGACTAAGCTTTGACCTTGATCCCAGCGGAAGAATCTGCTGGCAGAGTCGTGATTACAGAGTTGTTTTTTTAAATGAAATTAGGAGGTACATGAATCATGAGCACGGTAAAATTGGATACCCTTGCCGCCGTCAACGACCTTGGTAAACCGTGGCGCTACGAGGAGGACGGGCTGACCGTCACCCGGACCGCCGTCTGGTCCCCGCCGGGCTGCCATCCCGTGGGCTGCGGGCTGAAGCTTTACACCAAGGACAACAAACTTGTACGGGTGGAGGGGGATGAAAACCACCCGGTCACCCAGGGACGCCTTTGCGTCCGCTGCATCAGCCTGAAAGACTATGTTTACAACAAAAGCCGCATCACCTACCCCATGAAACGGGAACGCCAATACCGGGGGCAGGCGGATAAATGGGAACGCTGTACCTGGGACGAGGCTATCGACATTATCGAAAAGAACTACCGGGAGATCACCGCCAAGTATGGCCGTGAAAGCATTATTCTCTTTGCCGGCACCGGACGGGAGGGCGGTACTCTCAATCCTTATGGCTCCATGATGCTGGGCACCCCCAACTACACTTACACCCAATCCGGCTATGCCTGCTATGTTCCGCGCCTGGCCGGAACGGCCTATATGCTGGGCGTAACTTATCCGGAGATTGATTATGCCGGCGGTCTGCCGGGGCGCTATGATGATCCGGAATATCAGGTGCCGGAAGTTTTGGTCCTCTGGGGCAAGGCTCCTCTGGAATCCAACGGCGACGGCTTCTTCGGACATGCAGTGGTGGATTTGATGAAGCGGGGTACCCGCTTGATCGTGGTGGATCCCCGGGTCAACTGGCTGGCCAGCAGGGCGGATGTTCATCTGCGCCTCCGTTCCGGCACCGATGCCGCCCTGGGAATGGCCATGCTGAATGTGATTATTTCTGAAGATCTCTATGACCATGATTTTGTGAAGTACTGGTGTTATGGCTTTGAAGAGCTGAGGGAACGGGTGAAAGAGATGCCGGTGGAAAAAGCCGCGGAGATCACAGGCATTCCCGCCGCTAAGATCGTGGAGGCGGCCCGCATGTATGCCGCCGCTACACCCGCAGCCATGCAGTGGGGACTGGCTATCGATCAGAAGGCCAATGGGATGCAGGCCGGACAATGTATTGTAGCCCTGATGGCCATTACCGGCAACGTGGATGTGCCCGGCGGCCAGATCCTGGCCGACATCAATTTCGGCCTGAATGAGGTGGGTTTTGGTATTGAAGAAGGTGTTGGCAAAGAGCTTATGGACAAGATGATTGGGCTGGATAAATACCCGGTCTACTGCAACACCATCCTCAACGCCCATGCCGATATGATGCTGGAAACCTGTGAAACCGGCAAGCCCTATCCCATCAAGTTCGGATTCTATGCCGGCAACAATCTGATGTCCTGCACTTCGGCTGAACCCAAGCGCTGGCATGACGCCCTGGTGAAGACCCTGGATTTCTGCTTTACCATCGACTGCTTCATGACCCCTTCCGCCGAGGCCACCTGCGAGGTCTTTCTGCCTCTGGCCGCCGCAGCTGAGGAAGACGGTGTTTCCTTCACCCACTACAGCGGCTCCCCGGTGACCACCAACTTTATGAACCAGGCCTTTACCACCGGAGAAGCTCTCTCGGATATTGAAGCCTGCTTCAAAGTGGGCAAACGCCTTAACCCCCATATGTTTGAAGAATATCAGGATTATCATGATTTCATCGATCATCTGCGTCTGAGCCGTAAACTGAGATTTGAAGAAGCCAAAAAAGAAGTCACGATTCAGCGCGATGTGAAATACTACAAGTACGAAACCGGCGATCTGCGCATGGATCACTCTCCCGGCTTCAACACCCCCACCGGGAAGGTGGAACTCTATTCCACGGTTTTTGAGCAATTTGGGGAAGATCCGCTGCCCTATTATGAGGAGCCCCAGTACAGCCCGGTGAATACCCCCGAATTGTTGGCGCAATACCCCTTCGTTCTGACCACCGGAGCCCGCACTTTTGCCTTCTTCCATTCGGAAAACCGCCAGGTCCCTTATTGCCGTGAACTGAACCCGGACCCGCTGCTGGAAATTAACCCGAAGACAGCCAAGCGCCTCGGCATTGCCAACAGACAGTGGTGCGAGGTTTGGAATCAGTTCGGCTCTGCCAAACTCAAAGCCAAAGTATCGGAAGTCGTGGATGAACAGACCATTCATGCCCAGCATGGCTGGTGGTTCCCGGAAGAAGAAGGATCGGAACCGAATCTGTACGGTACTTTCCGTTCCAATATCAATAACCTGGTGCCGAATTTCCACACCGGCAAATTAGGTTTCGGAGCACCCTTCAAATGCTTGCTCTGCAACGTTAAACCCCTTGATGAGAATCTGGATACGGATATGAACGAAGTGTGGGAAAAATTCAAAAGGGAGGATCAGTAACCATGAGTGAAGTATACGGACTCCTTATTGACTACGAATACTGCAGCGGCTGTGAATCCTGCGTGGTGTCCTGCAAGGAGGAACACAATTATCCGGTAGGGAAATGGGGCATCCGTCTCTATGATGACGGCCCCTGGAATATAGAAGGGGACAGGTTCAATTTTAACCGGATTCCCATACCCACGGATCTTTGCGACCTTTGCGCGGACCGTACCGCCGGCGGGCGGGGACCGATCTGTGTTCATCATTGCCTGGCCAATGTCATGACTTACGGACCGGTAAAAGAGCTGGCTGAGAAATTAGCCGCCAAGCCCAAGCAGGTGCTTTGGGTGCCCCAGTATAAACCACTGGAAGCTAAGGGGAAATTTGTTTCCCAAAATGAGAAGCGCCACCGTGCCGCCGCCATTGATGTCAAAGCCGTGGACCACTTCCAGAACACGGTGCACCGCGCCGATGACCGGGTGGAACTGGTGGATATCAAGAAAGTGGAAGATAAGTAATGGCGGAGAAATACAGGCAGCGTTCGGGGAAATGCGTCCTTGTCCGCTACCGGGGCGGCCCGGTGGGGGAGGAGATGGTGGAAGACCGTTCCCAGGGTGAACCGGTGCGGATTATCATCGGCGCCGGTCAGGTGCCACCGGGAGTGGAGGATATCTTGAATGAGATGGAGATTGGCGGTCGGGGAGAGTACGTTATTCCCAGCGCCAAGGCCTACGGTGCCCATGATCCGGAAGGTGTGAAGACTTATCCCCGCTGGTTTGTCAAGGGCGGGGAACGGCTGGAGCCGGGGAGTATCATTGCCTGGGAACACCCCATTTCCCGGCAGTCCGTGCCGGTCAGGTGCGTTGCTGCAACCCCGGATACGGTGACCATCGATTTCAATCATCTGCTGGCGGGAAAGGATCTATGCTACTGGTTTGAACTGGTGGCCCTTTTGGATTAGACGACGGTTCTGTGACGGAGCAGTCTGAGCTTCGTTTCTGAAGAAAGCGGGCTTCCGCCGGCAGTTGCCGGCGGGGGCCCAAGGGGAGGCCATGATGTGCGGATATGGATGCACCTTATGTAACCGGTGCGGCAAGCTCACCAAAATATTGAACCGCAGAACCCGAATATGCCCTGACTGTCGTACTGAACCTCCAGCCGAGGCCATATTCTGCCCCGAATGCGGCCGCCAGCTCCCCCCCGTATACCCGCCGCCCCCAGGAGGAGTTGTTCCCAAAGCCTCACGATCAGAATCTTGACCGCCGGCATCTGTCGGCGTTTTTCTCATGTAGCAAAGGGCAATCCGGAGAAAAGTGATGCAAGGATTGTGAAAAGATGTATAATGGAAGTAAAGTTGAGGCCAGCCTTGGAAGGGGCGATTATGGATGTTATCTATTGAAAATTATCTGAGTCCAATCATAAGGAATATCGATAGCTCGTTAAGGTTCGAGCTTGATGAAGCAGATATTGTTTATATTGACAAGGTCAGGCAATTAAAGCTGGATTTGATTAACAACAGAGTTAAACTCAAAGATGTTGATATAGTACGCCTTGATATTGCCGAATCCTGGCTGAGGTCGTTTCAGGAATATCATGTGGATATGCAGGATTGCTCCAAAGCGCCGGCCCTTAACCAGAAAGCATTTTCCAAGAGAGTAAGTGAAAAAGAAAAGCTGTTAAAAGCTGCCGAGCCCTATATCGAACAGCTTGAAAGCATCGCAGCCAACACCCATTGCTTTATCATGCTGACGGACGAACAGGGAGTCATTTTAAGGGTGGTTGAAGGTGACTTTCAGGAAGCCAAAAACACCAACACCCAATTGCAGCTTTTACCGGGAGGGGTATGGACAGAAGCAACGGTGGGGACATGCTCCCATGCCCTCAGCATTTTCTTGCAATGTCCTACCCAGGTTTGTGGCTCCGAGCACTATTGTGAAAGCTTTTCTCATTCCTCCTGCTCTTCCGCCCCGATCTTTAATGCCAACGGCGGCCTGGAGGGGGTTCTCTCCATCGCCAGTCCATATATACAGCGGCAGAGCTCTCATTCCTTGGGGTTGGTGGTTTCCACGGCCTGGGCTATCCAGAACGAAATTCAGCTGTTAGGAAAAAATAGATTGTATGCCATCCCGGCCCAGGAGCGATCTCCCAATCATTCAGAAGCCCAATTCAAGTTTAAAGAGATTCTTGGGGAATCGGCAGCTATGTTGACGACCATAGATAATGCCAGAAAATTTGCCAGGATCGAGGCCAATATCCTGATTCAAGGGGAGAGCGGTACCGGAAAAGAAGTATTTGCTCAGTCCATCCACAATGAAAGCCGTCCCCGGGGACCCTTTGTGGCGGAAAACTGTGCGGCGATCCCCAGAACGCTGATTGAAAGCGAATTGTTCGGGTATGAAGGGGGCTCCTTTACCGGAGCGGAACGCCAGGGCCGGATCGGAAAAATTGAGCAGGCCAATGGGGGCACCCTCTTTTTGGATGAAATCGGCGATATGCCTTTGGAACTGCAGGCCGTGCTTTTAAGAGTGATCGAAGAAAAAAAGGTGAAACGGGTGGGAGGGAACCGCTCTATCCCGGTGGATTTCCGCTTGATTACAGCGACCAATAAGGATCTGCTTAAGCTGACCAGGAATAATCAATTTCGTGAAGATTTATATTATCGTATCGCCACCTTTAAGATCTGCATCCCTCCTTTACGGGAACGGGGGGGAGATATCCTCCATCTGGCGGAGCATTATATAAAGCTGTATGCCCAAAAACAAAAGATCCGCGTCCCCTCCCTGAGCAAAACAGCCAAGTATATGCTGCTGAAATACGATTGGCCCGGCAATGTGCGGCAATTGCAGAATGCGGTTCTCTACGCGGTCACGATGGCCAAGAACGGGCAGATCAGGCCGGAGGATTTTCCCAGTGAGATCGTGCTTGAAAACACTCAGGCCAATAACCCCAAGGCGCAGCCTTTAACGAGCGGCAAAGTGGATGACTGTGGCAAAGATAAGATAACATCTATAAATGAGTTGGAGAAAGTAGCCATCGAAAGGGCTTTGCAGCAGACCAACAACAATATCCGCATCGCTTCGGAATTGCTGGGGATGAGTAAATCAACCCTTTACCGGAAGATTAAAGAATATGATTTGTTTCTCAAAAATTAAAGCAGGTTTTTCATTTCATCCCTGATTTTACTCAAAAACGGGTCCCAAAATGAGAAAATGGGCTGAAAGATATTTTTTGAAGAGGATTTTGTCTCAAAATCCTCTTTTTTGCTGTCCCCTAAACTTAGAAAAAGGTCAAACCCCCTGAATTTAAAGGCTCTTGAGCAGTTGGCATAATTATTGCTATGGATTACGGTTAGGCCAATATAAATAATTACTTTTTAGGAGGCATGCATGGATGAAAGGAAATGAATTGAACCGGCGTAATTTTTTGAAGGGGGCCGCCGGGGTTGTCAGCGCGGCTGCTGTGGGAGTATTGGCGGGATGCAGCAGCCAAACGGCCGCTAAAGGGACCTACATCCCCGGTACCTACTCGGCTACAGCTGAAGGGATCAGCACCATAAAAGTGACCATGACCTTCGACGCCGAGAGAATAACCGATGTGCAGCTGGATGTTTCCGGCGAGACCAAGGACATCGGACAGGCGGCCGGTGGGACCCTCAGGCAAAAGCTGCTGGAAGCACAGTCCGCGGCCATTGACGTGGTAAGCGGGGCATCGGTCACCAGCCAGGGGGTTATGAAAGCCGCCGCGGCCTGTATCGCCCAGGCCAAAGGGGAGAGTGTGATTCTGCCGGATAATACGGCGGACGCTGCCGCTAATTCAGACAGCTCAGCCTGGCTTGGTGCTGAACCGGATATTTCCGACGCGGATTGTGTCAGTATTATTGATACAGAGGTTCTGGTGGTTGGCTGCGGTACCGGCGGCTTGTTTGCCTGCTGTTCCGCCGCTGAAAACGGCGCTAAAACCCTGGTGATCGAGAAAAACTCTTCCGGCGGCGGGGTGCGTGATGACCTGGGTGCCCTCAACAGCCGCTATCAGCAAGCTTTGGGAACAAAGATCGATAAGTTTGCTTATATAACCGAGATGACGAAGACAGCCGCCGGACGTGTGGACCAGCGTCTCATCCGGACGTTCTGCGAGGAGTCGGGAGAGACCATCAACTGGTATGGGGATCGTCTTGCTGAGCGTAATGTTCAATTGTGGCATGAAGGGGGCGCGGGAGACGCTGAACGCTACCCCTATTTTGCCACCGGTCACAGCCCCCGTTGGACAGGGAGCAATGACGGGAAAGGCCAGGAGCTTAATGGCAACACGGTGCTGTGCGATTATGCCGCATCTTTGGGTGTGGAATTTAAGTATGAAACCAAAATGCAAAAACTCATTATCGATAAGGGCAGAGTGGTGGGGGTATATGCCACAGATGCCAAGGATCAACCCATCCGGATCAATGCCGGCAAGGGAGTGATTGTGTGTACAGGGGGGTATGGCCGGAATTACGAGATGCTGGAGGCCCTTCAACCGGAGAATTCAGCACTTTTAGGGCGCAATGAAGCCATTCCCGGGACCACCGGTGATGGGATCCGCGCCTGCATCTGGGCCGGCGCCAAGTTCGATGATACCCATAGCATGATGGCCTTTGACCGCTGCGCCCTGAAGCCCGCTGCTGTGCCGGGACTGGAGCAGGCCAAATCCGGCGAGTCGGGATTCTTTTGGATGGGCAGCCAGCCCTGGCTGAAAGTGAATGCCGATGGCCAGCGTTTTTTCAACGAGTCCGGAACCTACGATGGGATTCTTCACGCCGATGCGTTCCAGAAAGATCGGTCTCATTATACGATTTTCGATTCAGATTGGACGGCCCACATCCAGAGCTTCGCTACCCATGGCTGCAGCCGTATGTTTCCTTTTGAAAACGGTGCCGACCCTAATATTCCCTTTCAGGCTGTGGAACATGAAATGTTGCCCGGCCTGGTGGAAGAGGGGTTTGTCGTCAAGGCTGATACCCTGGAAGAATTGGCCAAGGGTCTGCATCTGCCTGCCGATCAGCTGGTGAAGACTGTTGAGCGTTATAACAGGCTGTATGAGCTTGGTGAGGATCAGGATTTTGGCAAAGAGGCCAGCCGCCTCAGCCCTGTCCGCAAGGCCCCCTTTTATGGAGCTAAGAACTGTGGATTTATCCTTTGCACGATGGATGGCATCCAAATCAACACGAACATGAATGCCGTCGGCAAAGACGGCAGCCCCATTGAAGGTCTGTATGTGGTGGGGAATGATTCCGGAGCGTATTTCGCCCATAGTTATCCTAATCTCTCCACCGGTGCTGCTTGCGGCCGCACGGTCACCTTCGGACGCCGGGCGGGCAGAATTGCCGCCGGAAAATAGCTTTATCTTAAATCAAGCTTGGATGGTGGTCCTGATCTCCGTGTCTCAAAATGAAAGGATTTTTCCCATTTTGTTCTTTGGAGAATGTGGAATTATGAGCTGAAAGCCGCTTGGTTCGGTTGCATGGGGGTTCAAAAGCTTGGCACATTTCTTGCATCATTTATGAACAAAGTCTTTGAAAGGTCCATCGAGGTTGTGAGAAAATTGCCCTCAGAATTAATATGTCGCCGGAGAAAGAGCATTGCAGCGATTTTCGAAGAACATTCTGCAGCAATCCGGCATCCGGCAACACTATCCCTGCAAATGGAGGTCAAGTTGATGAGCACTCATACTGATAACAAGCTGTGCTTAGCGCAAATCATGGGGGAAATACCCGCAGATGATCAGAAGCAGCTGCTGAATATTTTGAATCAGCTTCAGGAAAAAAACGGATACATTGCTGAAAGGGATCTGGAAGAATTAGCGGTTTTGTCCGGAACGCCGGAATCCGTACTCCATGGACTGATGAGCTTTTTCTCATCCTACCGTACGCGCCCTCTGGGCCGGAATCATCTCTTGGTCTGTTCCGGGACAGCCTGCTACGCTTGCGGTGCCGATTTGATCTATAACCGTCTGGTGAGCGGCCTGGACCTGGATGAATACGGAACTTCCCCCGACGGATTTATTACCGTGGAAAAGGTTCAATGTGTTGGGGCCTGCAGTCTGGCACCGGTAACCATCACCAATAAGGAGTTGGAGGGCAAAGTAAAATTCACCCAGATAACCGAAAAGCTGGCCAGTTTAAGAAGGTGTGACGGGGGACAAGGTGCGTAAACATGGAAGTTAATGCGGAAATGAACACAGAACATCAGCCCCACCCGATCATTGCCAGGCTGGCGGAACGCTGCGGCTTGACTGAGGTCCCCTCACGGCTGGCCAGGCTGGCGGCAAAAGGCAACCGCCGGCTTTGCCCGCCCCGGATGAGCAGGATCAGTATCGGCATGGCTTCCTGCGGGCTGGCCGCAGGGGCAGGGAAGCGCCTTGAGCTCCTGGCGCGGCGGGAAGATTTTAAAGATAAAGTCATAGTCAGCCGGGCCGGCTGTCTTGGCGCTTGCTTTGAAGAACCGCTGATCGACGTCCGTACAGCGGAGGGGATGCACTACCTTTACTGCAGGGCGGACAGTTCCAACCATTGGCCGGTCATCCATACAGCCTTGAAAGGTACCGCCAATCGAGGCGTCAAGCTCAGCCTGCGGGAGAAAGAACCGGGGTTGCTCACCGGGTTTGCCGACCTGATTCCGGAGTCTTTTGCCAGCCAGGCTCTGCATGATTTTTTTCAGCACCAAAAGAGGCATGTGCTGGAACACTGCGGCTTGATCGATCCTTTCAGTCTGCCTGAGTATACCGCAACGGGGGGCTATTTTGCCCTGGCCAAAGCCTTGCTGACCCTGCGGCCGGAAGAGGTTATCGGCACAATCAGTGCTTCCGGATTACGGGGCAGAGGCGGTGGGGGATTCCCCACCGGCCGCAAATGGGAGATTGCGGCAGAGAGCCGCGATCCTCACCGCATCCTGATCGCCAATGGGGATGAAGGAGACCCCAGTGCTTACATGGACAGGACGCTCATGGAAAGCGATCCCCACCGGGTCCTGGAAGGTATGCTGCTGGCGGCCTATGCCACCGGCGCCCGGGAGGCTTATCTCTTTATCCGCAGAGAATATCCCCTGGCCGTGGAAACTATGGGCCGGGCTATCCAGGATGCTGAAGCCGCCGGCTTTTTAGGGAAGAATATTCTCGCAACGCCCTTCTCCCTGAACATAAAACTGGTCCAGAGCGCCGGGGCTTTCGTCTGCGGGGAAGAAACCGCCATGCTCGAGGCCATGGAGGGCCGCCGCGGCCAGCCGCGCCGGCGGCCCCCTTACCCTGCCCAACAGGGCTATTGCGGTCATCCCACCATCATCAACAATGTGGAGACCCTGGCCAATGTGCCCTGGATCATAACCCATGGCGCCGCAACGTTTCGGGAAACAGGCACTGCCGACAGTGCCGGGACAAAAATATTTTGCCTGACCGGAGATATTCCGAATATGGGTTGTATTGAGGTCCCTTTGGGTATCCGCTCCCCGGCAATCGTCGAGCAGATTGGGGGTGCTTCGGCGGATACGGTCAAGACTTTGCAGATCGGCGGGCCTTCAGGGGGTTTTGTGCCCTACACGGACTTTGCCCTGGATTATTCCTCCATTGAAGCTATGGGGGCTATGCTCGGCTCCGGTGGTCTGGTCGTCCTGAATCAGGGGCACTGCCTTGTGGATCTGTCCTGTCATCTGATCCGCTTTATGGCCGATGAATCCTGCGGCCGCTGCCTTTTTTGCCGGGATGGCCTGGGCCGGCTGGAAGAGCTGCTGCAAGCAATGATGGCCAACCATGGGACAGCTGAGCTGCTTGGAGAGCTGGAAGAACTGAGCGCCCTGGTCGCCGGCCTCTCCGCCTGCGGGCTGGGCCGCGGGGCAGTCAATCCACTGCTGACCTCCCTGCGCTATTTTCGCAGTGAGTATGAAGCTCACCTTAAGGGGATCTGTCCGGCTGCCTCCTGCAAAGCAATGATTCGTTTTGAAATTGAGTATAGGCGATGTTCGGATTGTAACGACTGTGTGATGAAATACTGTCCTGTTAAAGCCATTAAGAAGAATCCCGCCAAACGTGGCCCGCAACGCTATTATATTGACCATCTGCTTTGTCAGCGCTGTTGGACCTGCCGGCAGATCTGTCCTCAAGGATGCATCAGAGCCGTTTCCGACGGGGCGGGGAAATTATCTGCTGGGAATGGAGATGAGTAGGTGGCCCCACGCATTACAATCCAGGTTGACGGCAAGCAGCTGGAAGCAGATGAGAATGGAGTGCTCCTGACGGTATTGGTGGACAATGGGTTTACTGTTCCGGCTTTATGTTATCACCCCCGGTTGGGGGGGCATAGCCGGTGCAGCTTGTGTATTGTAGAAGTCAATCAGGGCGGTCAATGGGAAACCCGGCATGCCTGCGAGCTGTATTGCCGGGCAGGCCTGCAGGTGCGGACCGATTCACCGGGAATTCTGAACAAGCGTGCCTGGGCTGCCTGGCTGTTACTGCAGAGAGGTCCGTTTCCGGACACAGCCCTGGAAAACATGCTCAGGCAGATTGCCAGGGGGAAGGATTTAGCCCCCCCTGGGACAAATCCTCCGGGCCTGGGGACGAAAGCCCAGCCAGGATGCATTCTCTGCGGCCGCTGTATTGCCGTTTGCCAAAAGACCGGCAGAAATCACCTGACCTTCCTGGGCCGCGGGAAAAAGCTTCGCATCAGCTTTGTCGGCAGCCGGTCCCATCCGGAAGGTTGCGGAGAATGCAAAGCCTGTAGACAATTCTGCCCGACCGGTTATATTCAGACCAACGGTGAATCTGCTTTCAGTGCCAAACTTTATTGAATAAACTTCTCATCTCTTCTCTGGAAGGATGGGAAGTTTTTGCTTTTGGCTGGATATAAAGCATTATGGCTGGGTTAAGTTATAAATCCGGAAAGTATCTGGCAAAATATAACATATAGGATGAACCTACAGAATGAATGAGGTGCAAGACTATGTCCATAGTACCTGCTCTTTCGATTGCTTTGCAGGCCGGGGTTCCCATACTCACCTGGGGTCCCCCCGGTGTGGGAAAAACAGCGACGATAACTTCCCTTGCGGAGACTCTGGAACTGCCGCTGGAAGTGGTTATCGCTTCCATTCGTGAACCTGCGGATTTTTCCGGTCTGCCTGTAGTAGGTGAAGCGGGCGTACACCTGGAGCCGCCGGCTTGGGCCCATCGCCTGGCACGTGCCGGGAAAGGAGTGCTCTTTCTCGATGAACTGTCCACAGCGCCACCGGCCGTTCAGTCTGCCTTATTGAGGGTTGTTTTGGAAAGGGCGGTGGGCGATTTGGCTTTGCCCGGCAGTGTTTCCGTGGTTGCCTCGGCCAATCCGCCGGAACAGGCGGTTGGCGGATGGGATCTGTCCCCCCCGTTGGCCAACCGGTTCTGCCATCTTTATTGGTCATTGGACACCCAGGGGTGGATTGATGGCATGATTCACGGATGGTCTATAAGCCATTCAGCCCGTCTCCCTCAAGGTTGGGAAGATGCCGTAACAGGTAAGCAAGGGCTGCTTGCCTCCTTTATCCGGCACAGACCTCACTTGCTGCTGCAGGTGCCCAGTGATGAAAGTCAAGCCGGCCGGGCCTGGCCGTCGCCGAGGTCATGGGCCATGGCTGCCCGGTTATTGGCGGCAGCAGATTCCGTGACGGCAGAGGATGACGTGGTGGCCGCACTTTTGGCGGGCTGCATCGGGGAGGGCGCCTGCCTGGAATTCCTCGCCTGGCGCAAAGATTTGGATCTGCCGGATCCGGAAGAAATACTGGCCGACCCAACCCGGCTTAAACTGCCGGACCGGGGAGATCAGTCCTTTGCCATATTGACCGCAGTCATAACGGCAGCTACGGGAAGGCTGACGAAAGAACGCTGGGCCGCCGCCTGGCTCGTACTTGCTCTGGCTGCGGAGCAGGGGAAAAAGGATGTGGCAGCGGTGGCCGCCAAAAAATTAGCAGCGGCCCGCAGGCCCGAATTTCCTCTGCCCCAAAAAGAGCTTCGTGAATTTGTGCCGCTGCTGCAGCAGGGGGGCCTGATGTGAACTCTTCAGCCACCCCTTATAAAAACCTTCCCTGGGCGGAGAATGCCTCGAAAATTTATAAATGTGGCCGGGTCATCGTGGGCATGGGGGCCGGCCATGAACCCAGACTGGATTTCTATAACAGCACAAGTTCGAATCTGCCGGCCTATCTTATCTATGTGGTTTTTAAAATCACTCTGGGTCAAGGCTGGGTTGAAGAACTTGAAACGATTCATCGCCAACGTCCCGGTTTATGGAAGACAGAAGTCTGCCTTAATCAAGAGGGGGGCGAAGAGTATCGCCTTTATACCATTAAACAGGATAAGCCTGTCTGCTCATCACGGATCAGTATTGCCGACAGCCGGATTCACTCCTTTTCTATCTGGGCAGAGGATGCTGCCCCCCTTCTGAAAAAGGTTATCGAGAACTATCCTCCGGTTTTTCTGCCGAAACTCAAAAACTATCGCTACACTTACTTTTTTCCGGGGTACCTGCCTTTTTATGGCTTAGACAAAGCTTCAACCAATCTGGAGGAAACGATGAGCAGGCAGAGGGAAGAAACCCGGAAAATCACGGCGGATGAAAACAGCTTGCCAACAGGTGCCTGTCGGGCCGGTGATTCTTCCGGACTCCTGGAAACCATTGAAGCCTTAAAATGCCTGGAGGTGTTTATGGCGTGACTTTTCCGCAGGAATTGCAGGCGGCCCGCCTGCGCCTGATCAAAGAGCGTCCCTATCTGGCTTCTGCCGCCTGGGCTCTCCGATCGGTAGCGAAGCCGGGCTTGGGGACTCTGGCCGTGGATATGTATTGGCGGCTCTATTATGATCCTGGAGTTTTGTCTCAGTGGCCCCCGGAAATAATGGGAGGAGTTCTTTACCATGAGATCTGTCATCTGCTTCGGGATCATCCGGAGCGAATGAAATCTTTTAATCCTAAATTAAGCAATCTGGCTGCTGATGCGGAAATCAACGATGACCTGATCCGTGAAGGGGTCAAATTTCCGGTGCAGCCGGTTACCCCTCAATCCATCGGTCTGCCGGATAATCTGCTTGCCGAGGAGTACTATACAGCATTGGCGGGCCAGGAAAAGTCTGCAGACGGCTCCCCCAAGAATGAACAAACGGATGCACCCGGGCAGGAGAGTGATCAAGGTAACAGCCCCGGCCATTCCCATGATGAGAATGGCAAAGATACTCATGCTGCGGATAGAACACATGAGAAGGATGGTCAGGGGGAGAAGACTCCGGTGAAGAAAAACAGTCCAAGTTATAAAGATGAGGACTTACCTATACCTGGTTCAGGCCGCTGCGGTTCCTGTGCAACAGGTCAAAGGGCCCCTTGGGAGGAGGAGCCCCCCGGCAAAGGCTCAACATCCGGGATCAGCCCGGTGGAAGGAGAGCTGATCCGGCGGGATGTGGCCAATCAAATCGAAGAGCATGTCAGAGGGCAGGGAAAGGTTCCCGGACATTTGGTACGGTGGGCTGAGGAAAAACTCCGCCCCAAGATCGACTGGAAAAAACAGCTTGCCTCGGCAATCCGCTCCACTGTAGCGGATACGGCAGGAGCCACGGATTATTCTTACAGCCGCCCCTCCCGGCGCCAGGGAAAGGTTGGCCAGGGAGAGGTTATTTTGCCCTCCATGCGGCGGCCTGTGCCGGCGGTTGCCATCATAGCGGATACCAGCGCCAGTATATCCGATCCGATGCTGGCCCGGACTCTTGCCGAGATTTCCGGCATTCTTAAAGCCTTGGGCCGGCAAGAAGGAGTTCGGGTCCTGGCCGTGGATCATACGGTTCAATCCTGCCGCAGGGTGTTTCGTCCGGAGCAAATCCGGCTTACCGGCGGTGGCGGAACAGATATGAGAGCCGGCCTGGAAGGTGTATCGAGGCTGAGGCCGTTGCCCCAGGTGGGAATCGTATTGACCGACGGTTATACAGCATGGCCGGAGCAGCCGCCGCAAGGAATGAAGGTCATCGTCGTGTTGTCAGGAGATGGAACAGCCCCGGATTGGGCCAAAGTCATTCAAATGAGTGTATAGATACCTGATGAGAGTATAGATACCTGAATGAAGCATATAGACACCTGAATGAAACGGGCCTGATGCAAAACGTTGCTCATAACGTAGTGCGTCAGGCCCTGTCGGTATCTGCCGGTCCTCTGCTCAAGAGGAGTTGTCAGATTCGAATCCGGGTTCGAATCTGGGGTTGACCCGGGCGGAGTTTCATTATGAAAAACCTTTGCTATATTGAGACATAATCAGGCCAGGCGCTCCCGGGACAAAAGGCTGGAAAAGCCTGATAGACAAGGAATTGTGAACTTGACCGCAGTTGGCATGTTTCTTGCATATGTTTCTGGTGTGAAAGGACCGGTAAGACAAAAAGCAGTAAGTATCCTTTAATAAGCTGATAATTAAGGAATTAGCCGGTAAGACGAAAATCAGGAGGTATTTGATGTGGGATCAGAACTTAAATCTGTCACGGTAAAAATGCCTGCAGCCATGGTGGATCAAATCAAATGGATTGCCGAGAAAAGGGGAGAAACCGTATCCGATACGGTTCGGAATTTAATCAACAAAGCATTGGCAGAAAGAGTCTATGAAAAGAATACCGAGCTGTTAACCAAAGTGGTCCGTCAGCAGGTCGAAGCCGCGATCAAATCCTATGTTATTTTCCCATCCTTGGATAATACGGAACGGACCGTAAGATTGGTTGATCAGGTCTTTGACCGCAGGGTCAGCCTGAGCCGGGAGAATCGTGATAACAATTTACTGAGCTAGTGGACAAACTTCTGGGCAGGATTCCCGGAGCCGGTGTACAGTTTTGATGCGCTGTAACCCACTGTGCTGTACTGAAATGAGACAAAGAAAGAAGGCAGGAAAACCATGAGTTACTTAAAGATCACTCACGAATTATACAAAGAGGCGGCATTGACACCCCAGGCCTCCCTATGCTGCATCTCACAACCCAGCCGTTATCTTCCCGGGCTGACTGTACCTACGGCTATGAGCGAGATGAATTATGGCTGCGGCACCACGGTTCATTTGGGGGAGCTCAAGCCTCAGGACACCATTCTCTACGTCGGTGTAGGGGGCGGTATGGAGGCTCTGGAATTTGCTTATTTTACCCGCCGGGCCGCCTCGGTCATCGCCGTGGACCGAGTGCCGGAAATGTTGGCCAAAGCCCGTTCTAACTTTAAGCTTGCCGAGGAAGCCAACAGCTGGTTTCAATCCGCTTTTATTGACTTACGGGAAGGGGATGCCCTTGATCTTCCTGTAGCGGATGAAAGTGTGAATGTGGCTGCCCAAAACTGCCTCTTTAATATTTTTGAGGGAGATGACCTGAACCGGGCTCTCCGGGAAATGCACAGGGCTTTAAAGCCGGGGGGACGGCTTTATATATCCGATCCAATTGCCGCGCAGCCCATACCGGAGCACTTGCGGCGCAACGAACGTCTCCGGGCCATGTGCTTATCCGGGGCGCTGAGTTATGAGGACTATCTGCAGCAAATCAGCGGGGCGGGGTTTGGCACCATTGAAATCAGAGCCCGCAGGCCCTACCGGCTTTTAGATAAAGAGCGTTATTCCTTAACCGAAAATATCCTGCTGGAATCCCTGGAATTGGTTGCCTATAAACAACCGGTGCCTGAGGGAGGAGCCCGTATTTTTGCCGGGGAAACAATCATCTATTTCGGCAAAGAGCGGCTATGGGATGACGAAGGCAGCATTGTGCCGAGGGATATTCCCCACCCGGTGTGTCAGAAAACAGCCGCTTACTTTCGGCAGTTAGATCGGCCGGATGTGGTGGTGACCGCTCCTACTTATCATTATGGCGGTTCAGGAGGTGGTTGCTGCTGCTGATAGAACATGGATGCCGCTTGGTCAATTGTCTATGGTCAATTGTCTATAAGGTTAAATAACAACGAGGGAGTTTTGCCAATGAAATATCAACGTGATTTTCTCGGTGAACTATTGGGTACGTTTTTGTTAGTCCTGTTCGGGTGCGGTTCAGTAGCCGTATCGGTCTTATTCAATTCCCATATCGGCTTATTGCAAATTGGGATCATATGGGGGATCGGCGTCAGCTTAGCTATTTATGCCACCCGTCATTTATCCTGCGCACACCTCAACCCTGCAGTCACCCTGGCCATGGTGGCCACGAAAAGAATGACGGTCAAGAAATTGCCTGTCTATCTGATGGGTCAATTTTTAGGCGCTTTTTGTGCCGGGCTGCTTATCTATGTTCTTTTTAATCCTTCCATCGTTGCTTTGGAAAGCGCCCAGCAGATTGTCCGCGGTACACCTGAATCCATGTCGATAGCGAAAATGTTTGGAGAATATTATCAACTGCCCGGGAGCGCTGCGGTTGTCTCCATGCCCCTGGCCATCGGTGCTGAAATTGTCGGTACATTTTTACTGGTCTTGATGATCTTTTCCCTGACGGAAGGATGCAATCTGGGGAGACCGGACAACAACCTAGCTCCGCTGTTTATCGGTTTGACGGTAACCTCAGTTCTTTGTTTGATTGCTCCTTTGACTCAGGCCGGCTTGAACCCGGCCCGGGATTTCGGTCCCCGTCTTGTGGCGTGGATTTTCGGCTGGGGTGCTGCTGCTTTTCCCGATCAATCCGGCGGATTTTTCTTTGTCTATATTCTGGCACCTGTGCTTGGCGGGCTGGCAGCCGGACTCCTCTTTACGTGGGTGCTGGAACCTTTGATGAGAAAGACCGAAAGCCAATGCTGTGAAGAAGAATTAGCGGAGAGGGTAAGCCCAAGCCTCAATTAGTTCAACTGGATAAAGAGTCAGTAACTGGATAACGAATCAGCAATATCAAAATTATCTTGAATCGTGAAAAAGATGACAAGTATAAACGGAAAGAAGGATGCGTATGAAAACCAAGCTGATTTTAGTCGGCGGATTTTTAGGTGCGGGAAAAACAACACTTCTCGGAGAGTTAGCCCGCCAGCTTAGTCAAAAAGGCAGGAAAGTCGGGCTTATTACCAATGATCAGGCTTCCGAACTGGTGGATACCGTTTATCTGGAGCAAACCGGCACTGAAGTGTCGGAGGTGAGCGGCAGCTGCTTTTGCTGCAATTTTCCGGGTTTTATCGAAGCGATTGACCATGTCAATGCCCATAAACCAGCCGACATTATTATCGCCGAGCCGGTGGGCAGCTGCACTGATCTTTCGGCAACCATTCTGCAGCCGTTAAAAGAAAAATTTGCGGATAAACTCAGTGTTGCCCCCCTTACCGTGCTTGTGGACCCACGGCAGCTGACGGATATTCTGGACGGCAGGACGGCAGGACTTCACCCCAGTGCCGCTTATATTCTGCGCAAACAGCTTGGGGAAGCGGATTTGATCCTGATCAACAAGACGGACTTGTTAACCCCGCTGGCGGTGGAGATCCTGAAGAAGCGCACGGCGGAGGAGTGGCCGCTGGCTTCCGTATACGCCATCAGCGCCAAAACAGGAGAGGGTTTGGCAGCCTGGCTCCATGAGGCCCAGCAGCGCACCGGGGCCGGGACCCATCTGGCGGAAGTGGATTACGATACTTACGCAGAGGGAGAAGCGGTTTTGGGTTGGTTGAATGCCACCATCGAGTTGCAGAGCCAAGGGGCAGATTGGGATACTTTTGGCAGGAACCTGCTGAATTCCCTGCGCAGCCGTTTTGGCAGCCTCAATGCAGCTATTGGCCATGTGAAATTGCTGATTGCCACGGACAAAGGTTATGTCATCGGCAATATCACCGGCGCGAAAGATTCCCTGGATATCCGTGAATCCGCCGGCACCGGACAGAAGGCTCAATTGACCTTGAACGCCCGGGTTCAGATGGAACCGGATATACTGGAGGGGATTGTGAAAGAAGAGATTGCTAAGGCCCAGGCAGATAAGATCACCGCCACTATTGCCGTTTTGAAATGCCTGAAACCGGGACGCCCTAATCCCACCTACAGATATGGGACAATCGTAGGCTAATAAAGCAAGGCATGCTTTGTATCATTGCCGGGAGGTGAACGGTTTGTATAAGTATTTGGTAAGTCTCCGCAAGCAAAAAAATGCCAAAGGGATGTTATGTCAAAGAAATTCCAATTTCCATGAAGCAAACAAGCCCGGTTCCAGACAGAATTCAGGTGTGAAAAATTTTGAGCCGCAGCAGAAAGTTCTTCGGGTTATTAATTAATTTGGATAATTTGGAGGAAATTTAGGTTGAAGCAAAAGCTTGGTGAAATTATTAAAAAAGCTCTTGAAGGCGGAGAAATTACGGCGGAAGAATTAAAAGAACTGCTCATGGTCCCTTCCTTAGCGGAGGAAGCTTATCTGCTTTGCGCCGCTTCCCGCAAAATGGTGGAAAGGGCGTCCCAGAGTAAGGCTGAGGTGCATGGTCAGGTAGGAATTGACTGCGGACCCTGCCCGAAGAACTGTGCATTTTGTTCTTTTGCAGCCAGGAATCAGGTTTTTCCTGAAGCCATTGTGCGGACAGCGGAAGACATTGTCTCCAGGTGTTTAAGCCTGGAGAAAGAAGGGGCTAATGCTATTTTCCTGATGGCTACAGCACGGTATGCTTTTGCGGATTATTTGAAGATTGCCCGTGAAGTCAAAAGGGAGCTGAAGCCGGAAACTCCTTTGATTGCCAATATCGACGATTTCGGAGATGAGGAAGCCCAGGCTCTGAAAAAAACAGGTTTTCAGGGAATTTACCATGTGATGCACATGGGAGAAGGCCGGGAGACGGAGATCGAGCCAAGGATCAGACTGAAAACCATAACTGCAGCGCTTAAAGCAGGGTTGGAAATCGGGACGGCGGTGGAACCCATCGGGCCGGAGCATTCTCTGGATGAAATCATTGAAAAAACCATGCTGATTCGGGCAATGAAGCCCGCCCACGCCGGAGTAGGGCGGCGTATAAAGATTCCCGGCTCTTCCTTGGCCGTTCACGGTCAGTTTAACGCGGCGCAAATAGCTTCTGTGCAGGCTGCTGTAATTTTGGCATTGGGATATGAGGTCAAAGGGCACTGCGGGGAGCATGGGATAGGTGCCATGGCCGGGGTCAATCTGGCTTTTGCCGAGGCTGGCTCAAACCCCCGTGATACGGAGGTCAATACTGTAAAAGGTGATAATGTCGGGATACGCCGGGCAGAACTCCGGGAAGCCGGCTGGGAGATCCATGAAGGACCATCGGTTATTTTCCAACAGTAGGGAGTTGGTATTCCCGCTATGGTCATGGGGCTGGCACCGATCTTTATCCTACATGGCATAATTAAGCCGACACGGTTAGGGTTTCACTTGAGTTTTTGGATTGGCATCGCCCTCGGTGTTGCCTTTACGGTAGGTATAATTCCCCAACATTTGGGAATTGGGACCGGTGAAAATGCTCTTTTGCTTGCAGTAAACCTCTATGGCCTTATTCTGTGCACCTTGGGGTATGTTCTTCCCGGCCTGATTGCTTCCATAAGCAAAACGAAGGAAAGGGAACTGGGCTTGTGAGACTATGAAGCTGCCGGGGCTTGGGGCGAAGGGAAGGAGCGTGACTGAGCAATGATCGTGGCGGGAAGAAGCTGTCCAACCGATTATACCCTGACGCCGCAGCTTTTCGAAGCGGAGCCCTGGGGCCGGTGGGATACCCTTTACGTGGCCGGAGGGATATACGGCAATCCGGAGGCGTTGAAGGCCCTTGCGCTTTTGGTTGCCGGAGAGAGGGCTTCCCTGGTGGTATGCAACGGTGATATGCACTGGTTTGACAAAACCGCTCAGGATTTTATCCATACGGAGGGGCTGGCCAAAGACTACCTTAAGCTGCTCGGCAATGTGGAGGCAGAACTCAGGCGGGAAAGGGATATCGGCGCAGGCTGCGGGTGCGCTTATCCGGACTGCGTCTCCCAGGAGGCGGTAGACCGCTCCAATCTCATTCATCAGGAATTGAAAGAGGCATTTAGGTCTTTGCCTGGAGGGAAGGGGCTGCTGGGAAACCGTCCCGGTGTCGCCATCGTTGAAGTAGGGAAGGAAAAGGTGGCAATTTCCCACGGCGATGAGCAGTCTCTGGCGGGATGGCAGTGCTCTCGTGGATCCCTTATGGAAACCGGGCGCCAAGCCGAACTTGCCGGTTGGATGTCCGGGCAGGGGATAAGGGTGCTGGCCACAACCCATACCTGCGCACCCGCCGCTTTGGCCTGGGAGCATGGAGCGGTCATCAATAACGGTGCGGCGGGTATGCCGAACTTCAAGGGGCAGCTTTGCGGCTTAGTCACCCGGATTGCAGTCTCGCCCCATCAGGACGCGTTGTACCGCGGTAAAGCCGGGAAACTTTTCGTCGAAGCATTGCCCCTTTGCTACGATCATGAGGCATTCATTAAATGGTTTGATCGCTTATGGCCCCAGGGAAGCCCTGCTGAGGTTTCTTACCGGGAGCGCATTGTCAAAAGCACTGAAGATGAGGTTGAAGACGCTCTTTTGGGTGGATTTCTCAGGTGTAATCATAAATAATTTAATTCCCCAATCGTCTCAAAATGAAAAATATGTGTGAAATTAGAAAAAGTTCGACAAAACGAAAAAACAAGCAATGGCTTATTAGCGGGCTTTTTATCCATTACAAAGACTTGGCATGAAAAATGCAATGTAAAATCAAGCGTAAGACAAGGAGATGAATTTTATTTCTTAATGGCCATGATGACAAAGAAAATAATGGTAAGACAAATGAACAAAGACACAACTCTGGACCCATGAAGAGGAGGGGAGAAGCTTGACGAACTATTTGATTCGGGGAATGGTCCTGCCCATGACCGGTGCGGAGGATTTTTATCCCGACGGCGAAGTCGCCGTCCACGGGGACCGTATTGCGGCTGTAGGAGAAAGAGGAGCCGTTGCCGGGGACTTCAGGCCGGACAGGATAATCGACTTGCCCCAGCACGTGATCATGCCGGGTCTTATCAATACCCACACCCATGCAGCCATGACCTTGCTGCGCGGGTATGCCGATGATCTGCCCCTTATGCCCTGGCTGGAAAAAAAGGTCTGGCCCTATGAAGCCAGAATGTCGGCGGCGGATATTTACTGGGGGAGTGCCCTGGCGCTCTGCGAGATGCTGAAATCCGGCACGACCACCATGGTGGATATGTATATGAGTCAGGATGAAACGGCCAGGGCGGTTCTGGAAGCCGGGACAAGGGCTTTGCTGGCCAGGGGCGCCATTGTTCCCGATCCGGAAACCGGCAGGAAAGCCATTGAAGAAAGCACTGCTCTTTACCATAAGTTTCATAATCAGGGGAATGGGAGGATCAAAGTTCTTTTCGGGCCCCACGCTCCTTATACCTGCACGGGGGAATTCCTGCGGGAAGTGAAGCAGGAAGCGGACAGGCTGGGGACCGGGATGCATATTCATCTCGCGGAAACTCAAACGGAACTGGCAACTATCCGTGAAAGATATGGAACAACTCCGGTCAGATGGCTGGAAAGTCTGGGCTTTTTCGGCGGACATGTGATCGCGGCCCATGGTGTGCATCTTGATGAAGAGGAGATTGGGCTGCTGGCTCAATACCGGGTTGGGGTCGCCCACAATCCCGAGAGCAACATGAAGCTAAGCAGCGGCACGGCCCCCATACCCCGGCTGCTGGCGGCGGGAGTCGCTGTAGGTCTGGGGACGGACGGCGCTTCCAGCAACAACGATCTGGACATGTTCGGCGAGATGCGCTCCGCTGCTTTCCAGCAGAAACTGGTCGGCTCACCGGAAGATCTCAAAGCTTACACCGTTTTGGAAATGGCGACAGCCGGCGGAGCCAGGGTTGTGGGAATCCCGGAAATCGGGAAGCTTGTACCCGGATATAAAGCCGATTTGATTGCCGTTAATATGAATCAGCCGCATTTCTATCCCCGGTTCTCCATTCTTTCTCACTTGGTGTATTGTGCCGGCGGCCGGGATGTCAGCACGGCCATGGTTGACGGCAGGATTCTGATGGAAGACCGTTGCCTGCTGACCCTGGATGAACAAAGAATCTGCCGGGAAGTGGAACAAAGGGCGAAAAGAATTGCGGCGGAGGTCCAGTAATCACCAGGTGCCACTGCAAATTTTAATTGGGAAGGAGCTGATCAATTCCAGTGGCTATAACAGAGAGTGATCGAAACTATCTTTTGCAAAAATCCAAGCAGGCAGAGGCAAAACCTACGGTAACTTTGCCTCAGATTCTCCAGATGCTCGCCCCGGCCGGAGCGCTTCTGGCGGCCTTGGTCCTGCACCTGACCCTGCCCAATGTCTATCCCAAGGGCTACCAATCCGTGACCTATCCCGCCTTCTTAAAAACCTGCCTGGGGATTTATGTGATTTTGGGGTTGGCTTCCTTTTTGCTTCCGAAGCTGCGGGCTAAAATGCTGTATTTGTCCTGGCTCTTGACGGCGGCCATTTTGCTGGTGGCGGCACTGGATATGGCCACCCTGAAAACGGGGCGTTTCCGCCTGCCTTTTGTGCCCAGCCCGGACAAAATTCTGAGTTCTGTAACCACTAACCTGGAGACCCTGGCGGTGAGCTTTTATTTTTCCATGAAACTCTTATTTACGGGAATTGTGATCGGCATTATCAGCGGCATGATTTCAGGCATTCTGCTGGGCTGGAGCCAGATCTGCAATTATTGGTTCATGCCGGTTTTGAAAATGATCGGGCCGGTTCCTTCGGCGGCCTGGCTGCCCATCGTCATGGTGCTCTTTGCCACCAGCCGCCAAGCCAGCGTTTTCCTGATTGTTTTAAGCATTTGGTTTCCTTTGACCCTCATGGTCAGTTCGGCGATCCGCGATACGGATAAACGGCTGGTCGAGACAGCCCGGGTTTTGGGTGCCAGCGAAGTTTACATTATGCTCCATGTGGCGCTCCCTGCCGCCTTGCCGGCTATGTTCACCGGTTTGTTCATGGGGTTAAGCTCTTCCTTCGGAGCCTTGATTATTGCTGAAATGCTTGGGGTGGAAGCAGGGCTGGGATGGTATATCAAATGGGCTGAGGCCTGGGGTGAATATGCCAAGATATTCAGCACGGTGGGACTATTCATTATTCTTTTCTTTATCCTGATGGATACCCTTTTCAGAATACGCAACCGCCTGCTGAAATGGCAGAAAGGGACTGTGAGATGGTAGGGGAACGTCATTTGCTGGCTGACAAGATTACGCGCATTTACCATGACGGAGACAACAAGCAGGTTCATGCTCTGGATCAATTTAATCTGGAAATCACCCGTGGGGAGATCGTGGCGCTGGTGGGACCCAGCGGCTGCGGCAAATCCACCTTCCTGCGCCTGGTGGCAGGATTGGATCACCCCCAGGACGGGATATTGAGCTATAACGGGGAGGTGGTTGCCAGCCCTCATTATGACCGGGGGTTCGTGTTTCAGGACACTAATCTCTTTCCCTGGTTATCGGTTTACGACAATATCGCTTTCGGTCTCAAGGCCCGCAGGGTGTTTAAGCAGGAGCAGGCTAAAGTACAGGAATATATCGAACTGATGGGCTTGCAGGGCTTCGAAAAAGCTTATCCCCACCAGATCTCCGGGGGCATGGCCAGCCGTACTTCTCTGGCCCGCACCTTTATTCAGGACCCGGGGTTGATCCTGCTGGATGAACCCCTGAGCGCTCTTGATGCGTTCACCCGCATGGCGATTCAAGATGAAATTATTAAGATATGGCAACGGGATCAACCCATTATCATTCTGGTAACTCATGATATTGAGGAGGCTGTGTACTTAAGCGACCGTGTGGTTATCCTATCCTCCCGACCCGGTAAGGTTATCGGGGAAGTGACCATCGGCCTCCAACATCCCCGGGACAGAACATCTTCTGAGTTTGTCCGCTTGCGCAGGGAAATCATGGCTATTCTGGAATGTTGCAATACAAATCAAACCATAAAAAACAAGTAAAAATTGGAGGAGAGTTAAATTGAAAAGAAACAGTATGAGTTTGCTTTTGGTCCTGCTGCTGGCAGCGGCTTTGGTCCTGACCGGCTGTGGCACGGGCGGAAACGCCACCCCGGCTAACACAACCCCGGCTGACAACACCCCGCAGACCGGTGAAAACAGCGATTTAATACCGGCAGTGGTCGGTTATTGGGGCGGCACCTGCGAATCACCGATTTTTGTGGCTTACGAAAAAGGATTTTTTAAGGAAGCCGGCCTTGATGTTAAATTATTGAAAATTACTGGTGATGTGGCGGTTTTGATGGCCAATGACGAATTGGATGCTTTTGAACTGACTCCTGATAAATTTAAACCCATGGAACAGGGCTTGGAATTAATGATTATCGATTCCCTGCACAAAGGATGTATTCAGGGAGCGGCTGCCCCGGAAAGCGGCATTCAAAGTGTAGCCGATCTGGAAGGGAAAAAAGTGGCGGCTGCCATTGGCGGTATCGCCCAGATTCAAATCGCTTCGGAAATGGTGAAACTGGGGAAAGACCCAAAAAAGGTGACCTGGCTTTCTTACCCCAATGCTCAAATGGAGCAGGCGCTGGATCAAGGAGAAGTGGATGCTTTTGCCACTTACGATCCTTTCCCGGAAATGGCCGTTCAGAATGGAAAAACCAAATTTTATTCCAATACCTTTGATCCGGGCCTGAAGGATACTCTCTGCTGCTTTATCGGCATGAACAAGCGAACCCTGGACGCTAATCCCGAGATCGGCCAACGTATGTCACAAGCCTTTACCAAAGCTTGCGAATATCTGGAAGAAAAACCTGATGAAGCCGCTCAAATGGTCATGGATAAAGGCTATATTGCCGGTGACGCTGATTTGAACGCCCAATTGATCAAAGATTATACCTGGATTGCCGGGGACAAGAAGACAGTGGACGACAGCTTCAGAGAAATTTGGCACCAGATTGCCAGAGCCGGAGCCTTGGAAAAGGCACCTGCCGACTTGGATGCTTATATTGATGAGCTCTACGTCCAGATGGTCTCCTTCATGGGAGAACAATAGTTGTCAGAAAGAGGTGTATCCTTTGTCATCAAAACTATGGCAGATCCTCGCCGGTTTTGCCACCGCCCTTTCGCTTATCTTATTGGCCGGTATGTTTGTCTTTCCTCCTTGCAGCGGATTAATCGAAACGGCTGCCGGTGGCAGTGTGCCCATGAAATGCCATTGGACCTTCCGGGCGGAAATCCCGATTGCTGTTCTTTTGATCTTAGCAGCTGCCGGACAGTTTTTTCTGAAGGAACCTAAGCTCCGCCGTTTATCTTCGCTCTTGATCATAGCCTTAGGGGCTGCCGGCATTGCCATCACGACGGATGCAGTCATCGGTATCTGTATGAAGGCAGAGATGGCCTGCCATACCACAGCTTTGTTCTGCAGAATCGTTTATGGCCTCCTGATCCTTGCCGCCGGTATTCAACTGCTGAACGCTGACAATGGACGGCGGCATAAAAGGGAGTTCTGATGATGAGAAAACTTATTCTCCACAGCCTGAGCAAGCGCAGGGTGCAGTCCCTCTCGACCATGCTGTCGGTGACAGTCAGCGTGGCGGTGCTTTTGGCCCTTTTTCTTGTCTACTACGGGGTTACGGAAGGCATCGCAACCAGCAAACAGCGTTTGGGGGCCGACATTCTGGTGATCCCTGCTCAGGCGGAAACCATGCTTACGGATACGGATCTGCTGTTTACGGGAGCCCCGGCGGTGATTTATATGACTGAAGATGTTGCTGGGCAGGTGGCAGAAATCGCTGGGGTAGTCCGGGTGACGCCGCAATTTTTTGGCCAGACCCTGAATGAAAGCTGCTGCTCTTCCACCGGCGAGGTGCGTTTGATCGGCTTTGACCCTGAGAGCGATTGGGTTATCCAGCCCTGGACCGATCAGCTGATCGGCCGTAAGCTGGCTGCCGACGAGATCATTATCGGCAGCAATGTGGGCGGGTTTGAGGTTGCTTCCGCCAATATTCTCGGCAATCCCGTCCAAGTGGCGGCCCGCCTGGACTTTACCGGGACCAACATGGACCAGTCGATTCTCATGGATATAGATACCGTGCGGGCTTTTTCGAAAAATATTGCCGGATATGACCATTTTTGGGCAAGGTATGGAGAACCGGAAACCCTGGTTTCCGCCCTGCTGGTCCAGGTGGAAGAAGGCCAGTCGGCCACGGTGGCTTATCAGATCTCCCGTTTGGGAAAGTTTAAGGTGATTGAGCAGAGCAGTGTCTTTAAAGAAATCCAGGGTCAGATGCAGGTGGTCTTTCTGATTATGCTGGGCTGCGGTGTTTTATTGGTTCTGGCTTCTATCCTCCAGCTTTTTGGACGTTTTTTGTCCATGGCCTGGGACCGCAAAAGTGAACTGGGACTCTACAGGGCTTTGGGGGCTACGAAACAGGACCTGCGCAGGCTGATTGCCGGCGAAGCGCTGCTGCTTACCGGGAGCGGCATCCTGCTTGGCTTAGCTGCAGGCGGGGGATTGTACCGGCTGGTCTTGAATCTGCTGCAAACCCAAAGCACGTTTCCTTTTCGTGTCCCCGGCGGCCCGGCCGTGGCGGCAGGAGTTTTCGGACTGGTATGCCTGTTCAGCCTGATCAGTTTCAGCGCGGTCAGCGTGCCCCTGGGGCAGGTAGGAAAGATCGATCCGTCCCTGGCTATCCAGCGCGGTGACATTGATTGACGTCCAGGGATGGACTAATACCGCGGTGCCATGGATGGCCAGGAGCGGTGAAGTAGGAGCAAAGGAGTTCAGATATGTTGCTTTCAGCGAAAAATATCGGCAAGACTTATGGTGAAGAAGTGATTTTGCAGGGAATTTCCCTGGAACTTGATGCGGGACAATCTCTGGCGGTCACCGGGCCCTCCGGCAGCGGTAAATCCACGCTGCTGTCCCTGCTGGGACTGATGCTGAGCCCTACAGTCGGTGAGATATGGTATAAAAACGAAAGCCTTGGCAAACTGGCGGAAGACCGCAAGGACCGTTTGCGCAATCAGGAATTTGGGTTCATTTTTCAAAGCGCCAATCTGATCGGCTCTTTAACCGTTCTCGACAATGTGCTGGTTCCTGCGTATCTGGCCAAAAATACGCAAATGAAAGAGAAGGCCGTTGAACTTTTGCAGGAATTTGAACTGGGGCACCGGCTCGATTATTACCCGAGCGAGCTGAGTGTCGGGCAGAAAAGGCGGGTGGCGATTGCCCGGGCTTTGCTCCTTGATCCGGCAGTGGTGTTTGCCGATGAACCCACCAACGACCTTGATCCTCAATTATGCTCCTGGGTAGGTGATTATTTATTTGGTTTACCGGCTCAAGGCTGCGCTTTGGTGGTTGTCACCCATGATCTGGAGCTGGCTGCCCGGGCGGATAAAGTTGTTGCCATTGCCGGCAGTCATTTGCGGTTGCAAGGTGGGTGAAGCGGCCTTTGCCGAGCTTTGAGAGCATTGTTTTGGGTCTTTTGGACAAGAAAAAAACTGTGAGAGGAGAAATAGTTGATGGATACCTATTACAATCCTGCCGATCTGGCCAAATTTGCCACTATGGGTGAGGAGGCGCCGGACCTTTGGCAGAAATTCATGGCCTATTACGGTTCGGTATTTGAGGAAGGTGCCCTGAGCCCGCGGGAAAAAGCCTTGATTGCTTTGGCAGTGGCCACCGCCGTTCAATGTCCCTATTGCATCGAGGCTTATACCCAGAGCTCCTTGGAAAAGGGCGCCAATGAGGAGCAGATGACGGAAGCGATCCATGTGGCCTGTGCCATACGCGGCGGGGCGTCTCTTGTACACGGCGTCCAGATGAAAAATATCGTCAAGAAAATCGGCTTCTAGGTCTGACAATTTCGGAGTTATCAGCGTTTCTGAAGGGAAAGAGAAAGGGGTGTGGGCTTGTTGCAGGTAACAGCACCAAACAGCGATTCCCAACTGGAATCTTTAAATAGTTTGAAAATCAAATCTTTTACGGAGAGATTAGAAGAAGCCGGCGTGCTTCCTTTAAAAAGCAAAGAGACGATTCAGACCATGCAGATGAACGTGGGCAAGATCTGTAATTTAAGCTGCAAGCATTGCCATGTGGAAGCGGGGCCTTTGCGGACGGAATCCATGTCCCAGGCTGTTATGGCCCAAGGTTTACAGGTCATGGCGGACCATGGGATCAAGACCTTGGATATTACCGGCGGCGCGCCGGAATTAAATCCTAATTTTCCCTGGCTGATTCAGGAAGCGAAAAAGCTGAACCGTCAGGTGATGACGAGAACCAATCTGACGGTACTGGACGATGAAAAATATGGGTGGATGCCGGAATTTTACGCGGAGCATCAGGTGGAAGTTGTTTCCTCTCTGCCTTATTATACCGAGAAAGATGCTGACCGCATGCGGGGGAACGGGGTTTTCCAGTCTTCGATCAAACTACTGAAAAAGTTGAATGAACTGGGGTATGGCCGGGAGGGCAGCAGTTTAAAGCTGAACCTTGTCTATAATCCGGGGGGCGCTTTTCTGCCGGCTGCCCAGCAGGGGATCGAGGCCGACTATCGCCGGGTTCTGCTGGATCAGCATGGCATTACCTTTGATAGTTTGTTTGCCATCGGGAATTTCCCAGTGGGGCGGTTTTTAACTTTCCTGAGGAATTCAGGCAACCTCCAGCGCTACATGGAACAGCTGGCTGGGGCCTTTAATCCGTCCACTGTCCAAAATGTTATGTGCCGGGACATGGTTTCCCTCAGTTGGGACGGTTATCTTTATGATTGTGATTTTAATCAAATGCTGGGGCTGCCTGATTCCCCGCAGCATATCTCCACTTGTCGGAAAGAAGATCTCTGTCAGCGGGAAATCGCGGTTCATAACCACTGTTATGCCTGCACTGCCGGCAGCGGTTCAAGCTGCGGCGGGTCCGTCGTGTGAAATGGAATGTGAGTAGCATCAAAATAAAAAAGAGCAAATAATTTGGAGGAAAAAATGGACAAAACTATTCGTCAAATCGTGGATAAAGCCCTGGGTGGCGGAGAACTCAACGCTTCCGAATTGAGAGCGCTGTTTGCCGTTCCTTACCTGTCTGAAGAATCCTATTTAATCCAATATGCTTCTCGCAAAATGAGCGATGACGCCTGCAAGGGCAAAGCGGAAGTCCATGCCCAGGTAGGATTGAACTCCGGTTCCTGTCCCAGGGACTGTCAGTTTTGCTCTTTTGCGGCCATGAATAAGGTTTTTACCAGCTCTAAAGTACGTCCTCTGGAAGAAATTATTGAAAGCTGCCTGAACTTTGAAGCCGGTGGTGCCAATGCCATTTATCTGATGGCCACCGCTACCTATAAATTTGAAGATTTCCTGAAGGTAGGCAGGGAAGTGAAGAACGCTTTAAAAACAGAAGTTCCCCTGATTGCCAATGTGGGGGATTTCGATGAGGATGAAGCCAAGGCTTTGAAAAAGAGCGGCTTTGCCGGAATCTACCACGCCGTACGCTTAGGGGAAGGAGTTATTACAAAAATTGATCCCCAAAAAAGACTGCAGACGGTAAGCCTGGCCGCCAAGGCAGGTTTAAGGGTTGGGACCTGTCTGGAGCCGGTGGGACCGGAGCATACCCTGGAGGAACTGGTGGAAAAGACCCTCATCACCCGGGATATGAAACCGGCTTACAGCGGTGCCGGACGCAGGGTTAACATTCCGGGTTCGCCCCTGGCGGCCCATGGCTCTTTATCCTACGCTCAAATGGCGCTTATTCTGGCGGCGGTCCGTCTGGCCATAGGTTACGATGTTGTGGGAAACTGCACCCATGAACCCAATAAGATCGGAGCTATGGCCGGAGCCAGCCTGCTTTGGGCCGAGGTGGGTTCCAATCCCCGGGATACCAGCGAAAGTACGGTGCGCGGCTGGACCGTGAAAAATACCCAGGAAGTGCTGACAGAGGCCGGGTGGGAGATTTTAGAGGGACCTTCCATGATGTACAGGTGATGAGGAGAGTGACTTAGGAAGGCTATCCGGCAAGGAAATAAGAGGAGGAAAAAGCTTGGATAAAAAAATCGATCAGATTATTCGTAAAGCCATGGACGGCGGAGAAATCAATGAGGAGGAACTCCTGGGATTGCTTTCCGTTCATTATTTGTCCGAAGAATCATTCATGATCCGCTATGCTTCCCGCAAGATGAGTGAGGCTGCTTCCGGGGGGAAGGCGGAAGTCCATGCTCAGGTAGGGATTGATAATGGTCCCTGTCCCAAAAACTGCGGATTCTGTTCCTTCGCCGCTGTCAACAAAGTTTTTCCTCAGCCGATGGTGCGCTCATTAGAGGAAGTGATTGCCAGCTGTCTGACCCTGGAAGCGGACGGCGCCAATGCTGTTTATCTGATGGAAACGGCCAAGTACCCCTTTGCGGACTTTATCCGGATGGCCAAGGAGGTCAAGGCGGCCTTGAAGCCGGAGACCACGTTTATCGCCAATACGGATGATTTTGATGATGACGGAGCACGGGCTTTGAAAAAAGCCGGATTTCATGGCATTTACCATGTAGTACATATGGGCGAGGGAACGACCACGGCTATTCATCCCCGGACCAGGCTGAAGACCATTGCCGCAGCCCAAAAAACCGGTTTGCTGATAGGAACTGCCGTTGAGCCCATCGGGCCGGAGCATACCAAAGAGGAGATTATAGAAAAAACCATGCTCATCAGAGAAATACGGCCTGTACATGCCGGCGCGGGAGGCCGGGTGCATATATCCGGTTCAGTCCTGGAAGATCATGGCGTATTAACAAGTGCCCAAACCTCTCTTATCATTGCAGCCGTAAAGCTGGCCGTAGGCTACCGGGTGAGAGGACATTGCGGTGGGCTCGAAATCGGGGCTATGACCGGTGTTAACCTGACCTGGGCGGAAGTCGGCTCCAATCCGCGGGATACGGAGACCAATACAGTCAAAGGCTCCACTGTCAAACTGCGTCAGGATGAATTGCGGGAAGCCGGCTGGGAGGTCCTGGAGGGGCCGTCGGCCATGTTCGGAACTACGGCATGACGTCGGTTAATATCAGGGTGGAACACAGCAATGGGTAGCTATTATGAAAATATGAAAGGGGGAAAAATCATGGAAAAAAATATGTCCAGACGCAGATTTCTCGGGGTAGTGGGCACGGCCTCCGTTGCAGCCGCGTTTGCCATGGGATCGTTGAGTGGGTGCAACGCGAACAACACCACGCCGGTACTCGGCCCAGGCGCCGAAGCGCCTGCTTTCAAAAGCGAAGGGAAAGGCCAGCGTTTGGTATGCGGCGTCACCGGCAAACTAATCAAGATCGCTCCCGCCATCATCGCCGACAAGCTCGGTTATTTCCAGGAAGAGGGCTGCAACGTCGAATTCCAGACCATCGCCTTGGCCGACGCCATGGCCTCCATGAGTGTCAACCGGCTGGACATCGACCTGTTCGGTGTCGTCCCCGCCTGCACATACATATCCCAAGGAACTGGAATCTATATTTTTGGAGGAACCATTCTTAACGGCAGCGAGATACTGTCTCACACTTCTTTCAACAGACCCCTCAAGACCGCCGACGACTTTCGTGATCTCAATATCGCCTGCAGCCGCGAGGAAACCGGCCAAATGTTTCTCAAAAATCATCTGCAGAAAAACGGCCTTGAGCTCAACAAGGATGTTGAATTTGTATACGTCGACAACTCCACGACCGCCATGGAGGGCTTGCGCTCCGGCCAGCACGACTTATGGATCACCAACAACGCCATGGGCTTTTCTCTGGGCATCGACGACCTTAAAGTCGCAGGTACCGTCGTAGACGTGACGGGTAATTATCCCTGCTGCCGCCAAAACTGTTCCGTCGATGCCTATAACACTAAATACCTGTCCCTGGTCGATTTTGAAGTTGCGCTCCTGCGTGGATATGACTACTATCTGAACAACAAAGACGCAGTCATCCCCATGCTCTGCGAATACTCGAGTCAGGAAGCTGATTACGTCGAAGCCGCCATGTACGGAACGGCGACGTATCGCAATGTCATGAACTTATCGCCCGACCCGTATTGCAACGCCGTGAAGGAATTTTATGACGCTTTGCAGGAACTCGGAGAGATCGATCCCGAGACCCCGTACAGCATCGACGAATACGCCGTCTCCGACATCTACCGCCAAGCGCTCGACATTATGCTGGAGCGTGAACCCAACAACGAGACATACAAAACCCTTGATCAGAATTTCGCAGCGCACAACCTGTAAAAACACGGGAAAGCGCAGCCGGCGTGTTCTCTGGCAAAGAAGGAAGTGATAACATGGGCGAACTGGTGTTGGACAACGTATGCTTTGCCTATGAAGATGATAACATCCCCAAACACCTGCGTAAACGACATCGGGAGCAAGGTTTCACCGATGACGAATTAGTTCTCAAACATCTGAATCTCATCGTTCGTGACGGCGAATTCTTATGTCTCGTGGGCCACTCCGGTTGCGGGAAGACAACGCTGCTTCAGAATCTGGCCGGGCTTCTTCGCCCGGTCGCGGGCACGATAGCTATTGACAATAAGCCCCTCAACAGGCCTGGACTTGATCGCGCCGTCGTCTTCCAGAACTATGCCTTGTTCCCATGGCTGACAGCGCTTAAGAATGTCGAATTCGGGGTCAGGCAGGCCTCTGTTGAACTGGGCAGAAACCTGAGCAAACAGCAGATACGGGACATATCCCAAGAGTACCTTGTCAAGGTCAACATGGAAAAGGCTCAGGACCTGCACCCTTACCAGCTTTCCGGCGGCATGCAGCAGCGCGTCGCTATTGCCCGGGCTTTGGCTATGGATGCCGAGATACTGCTGTTCGACGAGCCTTTCGGCGCTCTGGACGTAAAAACGCGCCGCGAACTCCAGGCGATCATGGAAAACCTCTGGATCCGGGAGGAGATTCGTAAAACGGCGGTTTTCATCACCCATGATATCGATGAGGCAATTTTTCTGGCTGACCGAATTATCTTCATGACCAATGGAGTCTTTCACCAAAGCTTCGAGGTTGGCGCGGAGCGTCCGCGCGATCCTGAGACCTACCCCGGCTCCCCAGAGTACAAAAGAATCAAGGCTGATCTGTTAGAACTGTTTTATAACGCTAAAGAGGCTTCGCATGAGCCTATGGAGTGCGAACAAGTATGGGAAAGTGGTGTCGGACGATGAGACACGTGAAACGCATGCTAATCATCAGCCACGTATTGCTCGCAGCTCTTGTGGCCATCATTTTATTTATGCCTGACACGCGCAAGGTGTACCCATCGACGGCCTTGCTGGTGGCAGTGGCCATCATCGAAGGGCTCTTCCTCCTCGCTCTCTGGCGGAGCAAAAACCGGATCCGCGAAGGATTGCCCGTCGGATGTGTCGACATCATCAGCTTCGCTTGGATGTTGCTCATCATCTGGGAGGTAATGTCAACCAAACTCGGCTTAGCGCACAATGTCCTGATTCCCTCACCGGAAAACGTCTTCCACGTGTTTGTAAGATCAGGCAAGGAGCTGGCTTTCGGTGTGTATTCGTCGCTTACACTTTTGCTGTCCGGCTACATCCTGGGGATGTTCTTCGGGGCAGCTTTGGGCATTATCTGCGGCTGGGTTCCACGCCTACGTGTCATGTTCTATCCTATCGCTAACGTTTTGGCACCTATACCCTCGGTGATCTTCACGCCTTTTTTGGTCATCCTCATGCCCACATACCGCTTGGCTGCCGTCATGGTCATTCTGCTTGGCGTATTCTGGCCCCAGTTTCTCAACATGATTTTGCGGGTCGGGTCGCTGCCCAAGGCGATCATCGACAACGCGCGGGTACTTAAAGTTGGCTATATTACGATGATCACGAAAGTCATTTTTCCCTTTATCGTCCCGGACCTGCTGAAGGGCATGCGCGTGTCCCTGACGACAGGGTTTCTGATGCTGATGTACGCGGAGAGTTTCGGTACGAAATCCGGCATCGGCTACTTCATATCCAACGCCAACGTTTTCGCCAACTATGCCAACATCCTAGCCGGCATCATCGTCTGCGGTATCGTCGTCACCATTCTGAACTACGGTACTGCCTGGCTTCAGGAGAAGCTCACCACATGGCATTAGGCCATCCGGCCAAAGCTGGTTGAGCCCGCACCGAGTGCCGGCACAAGCTGAAGTCAGTACAGGAACAAAAGAACACCTGCCGGCAGCGCCTTAACGAATTGCACAGCCCTACAGATTCGGATCTGATCACACATGAGAAAAACAAGGAGAGAGAATCATGAACGAGGAAACCAAAGCATTTATCGACCGCGTAACCGACGAGAGTCTGCGCGGTGCCGTCCAGCCACGGGAGGCCATTATCCGCATGCTGGCCATGGACCCCAGCTCCGAGGAGGTTGCTTACCTGAAACAGTGCGCCACGAAAATTGCCCATGCCGCATCGGGCGGCTGCGCCGGCATCTCAGGTGCCATCGGCGTGGATCTGTGCAGCTGCGACATGAATTGCAAGTTCTGTTCGTTCGGCACCGAATGGGGGATCGTGACGGAAGACATTGTCTACACCAAAGAAGAGATCATCAATATGGTCCGTGAATACGTCGCAGCAGGCGTGACCACGATAACCCTACGGTCCACGGAATTTTACGATCTCAAAGTGTTGACCGAATGGTTAGGCGACATTCGCCAGCAAGTGCCGGGCGGCTACCTAATCAATCTGAACGTCGGTGAAATGACGCCTGCGATGGCCGAAGCCGCCTATCAGGCGGGTGCGACGAGCGCCTATCACGTGATCCGCCTGCGCGAAGGTACCGACACCCCCTTCAGCGTCGATCTGCGCAAACAGACCATTAAAGCAATTGCCGAGTCGCCGCTGCGCTGGGGAACATGCATTGAGCCGATCGGCATCGAACATACCAACGAGGAGCTTGCCGACCGCATCCTGGAGAATATGGCGATGGGACCCCACAGTATGGGCGTCATGGCGCGCGTAAACGTTCCGGGAACACCTTTCGGGGGTATGGAGCCGATTTCGCAAGAGCGCATGCTGCACATCCTGGCGGCAGTGCGCTTGTCAATCGGCACCCATGTTCACAGCTGCAGCATACATCCCGCCATTCCCGAAGCCCTGTATGCCGGCGGCTGCGGCTTCACGGTGGAGCGCGGAGCAAACCCCCGCGACGCGGCACTCAATAAAAATGTCTGGCGCGGCTTCACCGTCGATGAAGCGAAAAAGCTCATCGAAGACGCAGGCTTTGCCTGCGTGCCGATCGACCCCGACCCGCGCTTTCGCACAGATGGTAGAAATTGGTGGAAGGCCGGGAATCCCGAGGATTACATTATGCCCGATCCGATCGCCAGCGCGACAGGCTGCTGCGGCAAGCAAAAGCCTGGCGGCTGATTGCGCTTTCTTACATGTACTCCAGGATATAATACGGGAGCTGCAAGGGAAAGTAGATTGTCTTTATCCGACGCCGGAGGGAGTGTTTAACGTATTTGCGGGTAAGTACGGGGAGTTGCTGCTCAACGTAGCTTATTCCATGCAGATCTTGTTTAGTTGAAATTGATCCGGAGGAGGAAGGAAATGAACAAAACAAAATTTATGGTCGTCAGCGGTTTTTTAGGCGCCGGTAAAACCACCAGCATGATCGCACTGGCGCAATCTATCGACCAAAGCGGCGGGAAAGCGGCGATTATCGCCAATGATCTGGGTGCCAAAAATCTGGTTGACGCAGACTTTACCTCGACCACGGATTGTTACGTAACGCCGCTGGCCGGCGGCTGCATCTGTTATCAAACGGAGGCACTGGTGGGGATTCTGCGCAAAATCCGCAACAGCGTTCAGCCCGACCTTATCATGTCTGACATCCCGGGCTGTGGCATCGGGGCGCTGGACCTTGTATATCATCGTCTGCATAAGGATTACGGAGAGGAGTTCCGGCTGGCTCCCTTCCTGGTTGTCGTGGACCCGGAAAGGCTGCGGATGATCATGCCGGAACAGGCGGATATCCATCTGCCTGAGGAAATGAAATTTTTGCTCAGTGCCCAGCTTGAGGAAGCGGATGCCGTTGTTCTCAATAAGATCGATCTGCTTTCCGGAGAAGACGTTGAAAAATATATGGGTTTTCTCCGGGAGGCTTGCCCGGATGTGCCGGTGTACGCGATTTCGGCCAAAGCGAAGACTAATATCCAGGACGTCGTAGATCATATCATGACCAACGACGCCAAACTGAAGGTCGTCGATATCGGTTACGGGGGACTCGAATTCATTGCGGCAGAAAACAAGCTCAGCTGGTACAACCGACGTTTTTTTCTGAAGAGCAAAGAGGGTTCAGCCGTCGATTATAACCAAGTCATCCACGATTACATCGAATTTTTCCGGGAAAAATTGATTGAAAACAGACGCAATGTGCCCCATTTGAAGCTCTTCGCCACCGGTGCGGAAAAAGACTTCAGCAAAGCTTCCCTCCTCGGTGTCGATTATGATTCGGAATATGAACGGAAGCTTGAAGGGCAATATGATAAGCTGCGTGTGATCATCAATGCCCGGGCGGCTTGTGAATCCCAGCTGCTGATCAGGCTTATGGACGAATCCCTGGAAGAGACGGCGGCAAAGCATCATTTAAGCTGTGATGTGTTCTTCACGGAGTGCTTCGGCATGATGGACGAAGGGTTAGAATGAGATAAAAGTGAGATAAAAGTGAGATAAAAGTGAGATAAAAGTGAGATAAGAGTGAGATAAGAGTGAGATAAGAGTGAGATAGAAATAAGGTGAAAGTATGATCGATAACAGGGATCAAATTAAAGAATATTATGGCAAGATCCTGCAGGGCAGTGAGGATTTAAGGACAAATGCCTGCAGCTGCGGGAGCCCGCCGCCGAAGTATGTCCGCGATGTGCTGCCGTTGATTGCGCCGGAGATCGCCGAGCGTTTTTACGGCTGCGGCTCACCCCTGCCCCCCGCTCTGGAGGGCTGCACCGTTCTGGATCTGGGCTGCGGCACCGGCCGGGACACCTATGTAGCTTCAAAGCTTGTGGGATCCCAGGGCCGGGTGATCGGAGTGGATATGACAGCGGAGCAAATCGGAATCGCCCAGAAATATCAGAGCACCCAGGCCAAAGTCTTCGGTTACGCAGCATCCAATGTCATCTTCCGGCAGGGCTATATCGAAGATCTGGAGAGCCTGGGGATTGAGAGCGGCACCATGGATGTAGTGATCTCCAATTGCGTAATCAACCTTTCGCCCTTCAAGGAACGGGTGTTCCGGGAGATCTACCGTGTGCTGAAAGACGGCGGGGAATTGTATTTTTCCGATATTTTCGCAGACCGGCGCGTGCCCGCCAGGTTGAACGAGGACCTGGTCCTGCGGGGGGAATGCCTCGGGGGCGCCCTCTATACAGAGGATTTCCGCCGATTAATGCAAAAATGCGGCTGGGCAAACTTCTATTATACAGCCATTGATCCTGTTCATATCACCGACGCCGAAACTATTTTAAAGGTAGGCGACATCATTTTCACCTCCCGTACGGTACGCGCCCTGAAAACAGCATCCCTTGAGGACCGAGAGGAGGACTACGGGCAGACCGCGGTGTATCTCGGTACAATGGCTGAGAATAAACGCTATTTTGACCTTAGCACCTTTTATCGTTTTCGCAAAGACCGTCCTGCTTTCATCAGCGGCAATGCCGGCACCATGCTGCAGGAGACGCGCTATGGCCGCCACTTCCGCATCACGGGAGACCCTAGCCTTCATTATGGACTGTTCGCGTCTGCCGGGGATGAAGTGGTGCCCGTAAGCCACGAGTCAAAGGAAGAGGTCCCCAGGATCACTTTGGCCATGCTGGAAGAAGAATGCGCTAAACAAGGCATCAAGCCCTTTCACGAGCGGGTGGGATATCCCAATCTTTTGCGGGCCAGGCCCCGGCTTGATACCCTGCAGGTTAATGTGGGTTATGGCTGCAATCTGGCTTGCAGCCATTGCTTCCTGGAATGCGGGCCGGACCGCACCGAGACCATGAGCAGGGAAACCATGGCGGAATGCCTGCAAGTTTTCCGGGAAGGCGGATTCAGGACCATGGATATCACCGGCGGCTCGCCGGAGATGAACCCCGCCCTGGCATGGTTCATCCGGGAGGCCTCCGCTTTAGGTCAAATCATAGTCCGCACCAACCTGGTGATTTTAGATGATGCCAGGTACGCTCATCTGATCGGCGTCTATAAGGAAGGCAAGGTCAAGCTGGTTGCCTCCCTTCCTTCTTATACGGAGGAAGGCGTCGATGCTCAGCGGGGGAACAAGGTCTTTGCCGTTGTGGTCAAGGTCTTACAGGAACTGAATTCCGTCGGTTACGGCAGAGATCCGCAATTGGCCCTGGATCTTGTTTATAACGTGGCAGGCCCCTTCCTGCCGCCGGATCAGTCTTCACTGGAAGAAGTTTATAAAAAAGCGTTGAAACAGAATTATGGTGTCGACTTCAATCATCTGCTGGCCCTGGGCAATTGTCCCCTCGGGCGATTCGGCAAAGCCTTGAAGAAAACGGGGAAATTCGGGTATTTTCTGAAACTGCAGAGTGATCATTTTAATCCGGCAACGGTGCCCCATATCATGTGCCGTGATCAGCTCAATGTGGATTGGGACGGCGGTCTTTATGATTGTGACTATAATCATGTGCTGGGGCTGCCGATTATTGGTCCGGCCAAAATAGGGGAACTGATCGGCCGTTCGCCGATGGTCCGGGATATCGTTACCCATCCGGTCTGCTACAGCTGTACGGCGGCTTCCGGCAGCAGCTGCGGCGGCAGCCTGACCTAATAAGGAAGGAGAAGGCAATGACCGAAAAAAGCGCAAGGAGGAAGGGCAATGATTAGAGAAACCTCACATATCCCCCAGACCCCTTATCATAAATATCAAAGCAGCCTTGACGACATTGAACCGGCTCAAATGGATAAAATCACGGCGGTTGTTCTGGCTACCGATGTCCGCAAAATCCCTGTAACCGTCGAACTTGGTCCGGACCAGGCGTTGAAAATGACAGAAGCGGAGATTAAAGCCTTTCATCGGAAAGCCAAGGATATCGACCAAAAGAACCCGGCGCCCCGGCCCTTGCAGATCTATGACGGCGGGATCATTATTCACCGGGTGATTCAAAACATACTGGAGGCGGGAATAAGGGATATCTACCTTTTGGTTGAAAATTATGCTGATGAAATCGCCGCCGCTGTTCAGGATCTGGCTGTTCAGCTTATTCCCTATGACCGGGCCAGGGTGGACCAAATCAATGCCACCCATAAATTTGAAATCAAGCATTATTCCCTCGGGCAACTAACCCTATTCAAGGAACTGCTCCAACAATCCGGGGGCGACTCCTGTCTGTTGTTGGCCGGTGATCAGGTTCAGCTGCAAGTCCGTCACATCAAAAAGATGCGCGCCGCTTTTGAGGCCAATCCTCAGGGCGAAATCTTCACCTCCTATGCCGAATGGCGTGGCGGAACCCCTATCCTGCTCAGCAAATCCTTATTGGCAAAGGTCACGGAAAAAAGCTTTCATTCCCTGGCAATTGCCGGCATAAGCGTGCCGATTCGCTTATATGAAGCCGAATCCGTCCTCTTGGGGGAAGATAAGGCTTACGGCCCGGTGCTCTTTCCCGAAGGATATGAGGGGTTTGTAAAAAATATAGAAATGCCTGCTTTGCGGGCAGTGAGAAAGGCCCGTGCCCAACCGTCCCCCGCGGAAATTCAGGCGGCCCGCAGAAAAGGGCTGAAGCCTTCAGAGTTTGTGACCAAAGCCAAAACCTGTCTGGATAAAATTGATCAGCTGTTGGCGAAACAGCCTGTTGAAGATTTGGCCTACTGGGATAACTGGGCGAAAAGAAACCGCAAAGACTTCCCGCTGCTTTCCTCCCTTGAGCATGGAGATTCCCTTGTCTATTTAGATTCGGCAGCCACAACCCAAAGACCCTACCAGGTTATGGAGGCGGGAAACGAATTTGTCCGTTCTTATCATGCCAATATCTGGCGCGGCTATTATCAGATTTCCGGGGACGCTACCGCTCAATATGAAGCTGCCCGGGAAAAGATTGCTCATTTGATCAATGGCGAAGCTCATGAAATCATTTTTACCGGCAATACTTCGGCAAGCTGCAATTTAGTGGCTCAAGCCTGGGGTTTATTTAACCTGAAAAAGGGCGATCTCATTTTAGTTGCCCTTTCCGAGCATCATTCCAACCTGATGCCCTGGCAATTCCTGGGGGACTATCTGGGCGTTGCCCTCAAATATATTCCCATCGACCCCAGCGGCCGTCTGGATAGGCATGCCTATAAAGAGCTTTTAAAAGAAGGACCCAAACTGGTTTGCGTTGCCCAGATCTCCAATGTCCTCGGCTTATTAAACCCGATCAAAGCAATGACCCGGCTGGCCCATGAGGCTGGCGCCGTGGTGCTGGTCGATGCGGCCCAATCCATCCAGCATATCAAGATCGATGTGAAAGACCTGGACGCCGATTTTCTGGCTTTTTCCGGTCATAAAATCTATGGCCCTACGGGGATCGGCGTACTTTGGGCCGCGGAAAGGATCCATGAGCAGATGCGTCCGGTAGCTGTGGGCGGCGGTGAAATATCGGAAGTAGGACTGAGCGGTTTTTATCACCGCCGGGTCCCCTATTGCTTTGAACTGGGCACGCCTCCTATTGAACAAGTGATCGGCATGGGGGCGGCCGCCGAATATCTGGAAGACTTAGGGCTGGACAATGTGGAAAAGCATTCCCGGGCTATGTCTCAATATGCCCTGCTAGCTTTGAGCACCCTGGATTCTGCCTGCGTCCGGGGCGATCATTCCCGGGAGGACGGGGGGCTCGGGCTGATTTCCTTTACCAATTTTGGGGTGGGCAACAGCCAGCCTGCTTTCGTTCTCGGCCATTTAGGAGTTTGCGTTCGCGGGAATACCCACTGCGCCATCCATTTCATGACCCGCATAGGTATTTACGGCACCACCAGGGTAGGTATGGGTGTTTACACCACGAAAGAAGATATTGAGGCCCTGGTTTTTGCTCTGAGTATTATGGAGGAAAAATTCAAAGGAAGTGATTACAGACCGTGAAAACAATACGTGCTTGAGGCGGAGGAATTGGCTTGCCTTATACCGAATTGTGAAAGTACGGTTATGAACAGATATTGCTGGTGTTATGGCATTGAAGAGAAAGGGTGAAAATATGGATCAGAATGACTGCTCTCAAATCGTGCTGTCCTATGTATCCGGCAAATTTGGAATGGATGAAAAAACAGCGCGAAAGGTATGGGCAGCTTTTGGCCTGGGAATGTGGGGAGGCAGTGCTTGAGATGTGCCGGATAAAGGAAAAACAACAGGCCGGTGAAAAAGCAGCGGAGTATGTACGCGATGGTATGGTCGTTGGTCTGGGTACAGGTTCAACAGTATTCTATACCATTCGAAAAATTGTCGAACTGGTCAAAAACGGGATGAAGATCCAGGGGGTTTCCACCTCAAAATCGACGACGGAACTTGCCGGCAGTTTGGGAATCGAGCTGGTTTCCATTAATGATGTGGAGACAATTGACCTTACGATCGATGGCGCTGACGAAATTGATCAGAAGTTGAATGGAATCAAAGGCGGTGGGGGAGCTTTATTCTTTGAAAAAGTTGTTGCTTACGCGTCGGCTAAAGTGATTTGGGTAGTGGACGCCGGCAAAATGGCGCCAAAACTGGGAGGAGTTCCCGTGCCGGTGGAGGTGAGCCCATTCGGGTATCGCCAGGTTTATAAAAGATTGAGTGTGGAAGGGTTAAACCCTGTTATGAGGCTTGAGAGCGGTCAACCCTTTCGGACGGACAGTGATCATTATATTCTGGACTTATATCCTGACAACCTTGATCATCCCGGAGAATTAGGAGCATGGCTGAAGGAAATCCCCGGTGTTATCGAACATGGCTTGTTTATCGATTGTGCAGCGGAAGTCTTAGTCGGCAGGGGGGATTCGGTTGTTAGTGTGTTAAGGTGATATTCAGGCGAAAATTTGTCAAGAATTAAAGGAGTGGATTATGGATATCATTCCAGCTTCCGAAAAACATCTGGAAAGGGTCTGCCGTTTATGCCGGAGCTGTTCCGCACATATGTTCAGTAACCAAATAGACCAATGGGATGAGATTTATCCTGATCGAAAAGTTTTTCTTGACGATATCCGCAGTGAATCCTTATATCTTGTACTGGATGATGAATCCGGGGAAGCGATCGCGTGTATTGTCATCAATGAAGAGCAAGATCCGGAATATAAAGAAGTCAGTTGGCAATATGAAAGGGAAAGAATTGCCGTCATTCACAGGTTAATGGTACACCCGCAATATGAAGGCCGGGGAATTGCCCGGCAGCTGATAAGGTACGTTGAGGAGCTGGCGCAGAGCAGGAAATATGAGGCGATCCGTCTGGATGTCTTTGCAAAAAATCCGAAAGCGGTAAGTTTTTATCATCAATTAGGCTACCAAATAGCCGGTAAGGTGCGCTTTCGCAAAGGAGAATTTCTTTGTTGTGAAAAACTCCTTCAAGTTCACTATGCATAGTCAAAAGCGACAAATATTACTGTGATAGAATTGAATCACATTTTCAAGACCATTGGATAGAGTTGGGATGCTGTGGCTCAAACGTCATTGCGTGCCGGGAAATGCTTTAGCAGGCGCTTGTGTATTTCAATTCAGTCTTTCGGGGTTTTGGGCCGGATCTCCTCAAAAAGATCGGGCAGGCGTATCTCCAGGCCCGGGAAAAGCGGAGAACGGACGATATCATCCTCCCGGAGGATGATCAGGCGTTCGATATCCCTTTCTCCGGAAAAAGCATAGTGAGTGATGCTCCGCTCCGCCAAATCCACAATCCAGTATTCCCGGACGCCGCTTTTCATGTAAAGGTTTAACTTCGTCACCATATCCTTGCCCTTCGTGGATGGGGACAGGACTTCCACCACCAAAGAGGGAATCCCCTCGTAGCGGTTGTCGGCATTGACTTTGTCTTCGTCGCAGACCACCACGATATCCGGCTGCACCACATTGGGATCTTCCTCAAATTTAGTCGCATAGCCGAAGAGCCTTACGTCCAGGGGCGCGGTCAAAGACCGGCAGGGTTTTCCTTTAAAATAGTTGTAAAAATACCCCGCTATTTCGTTGAGTACCACCTGGTGATCAAAAGCAGGGGAGGCCAGCAGGTAGACTTCACCGTCGATCAGTTCGTAGCGCTGATCGGAGGATTCCACCAGTTCCATATACTCTTCATAGCTGATCTTTCTGGTTGTTTTGTACTTTAACGCTTCTTCGTGGATCAAAAAATAATCCGGTTCGTTATAGCGGGTGAGCTTGGCGACGCTCCGGCCGTTCTTGGTAATAATGATATCTTCCTTTTCGGTCAGGGCCAGATATTTGCCGAAGGCGTTTTGCAGGTCCGTGGCATTGATCCGCATGGGACCACCTCCATTTGCTTTATTAGCTATTAATATAAATTGATATAGCTATTTTGTCAATGGTGAATTAGCTATTTTTCTTAACAACGGTAAGCTGGGTATTCTGTCCACGAAAAATGCATTAAGCAAAAAGAAAGCGTTAAGCAATAGGAAAAATTTTATTTAATGTAAGGGGAGTAAAAAGAATGGGTAAAATCATTGCTGTTTGTACCAGTCCGAAAAAAGGGATGCGCAAAAAAAACATAGGTGAAGGGACGCTCCAAGTTAAATTTGGAATTGAAGGAGATGCCCATGGGGGTGATTGGCATCGCCAGGTCAGCCTGCTCGCTATGGAAAGCATACAAAAGATGCAAGCCAAGGGATTGGATGTTGGACCAGGTGACTTTGCCGAAAATCTGACAACGGAAGGAATTGATCTCGTTAGTCTGCCGCTCGGAACAAAACTTAAGATCGGCGAAAACGGTTTAGGGGAAGTCACGCAAATTGGTAAGGAGTGTCATGCTCGCTGTGCAATTTATTATCAGGCTGGAGATTGTGTCATGCCCAGAGAGGGAATATTCATCCGGGTGCTGGAGGGCGGTCCAGTCCGGGTGGGTGATTCTATTGAAGCGATTGAGAATGATTAAGGCGGCGTAATCGCGGTCAGTGATAATGAGCAAGGAACAAACGCAAAGCTGCCTCACACACATAAAAGTTTGAGGCGGCTTTGCGTTTGTCTCATTTGTTTCAATTTAAGAAAAAGTTTTCAAAAATGACAAAAGACAAAAATGAATTTGCTGAAATAATTACGAGAACAGCCACAAAACCCTCATTTAACAAGTGTTTGCTAGTTTTTCTTTTGCCTATACCAGCTTGGCATGTGAATTGCATACTTATTAGAAACAGAGACAGCCCCCTATGTTTAAGGAGTGTGGAATTATGCTGGATTCCTATGGAAGAGATATTAACTATCTGCGGATATCTGTAACAGGGATGTGCAATTTAAGGTGTAACTACTGTATGCCGGAAGAGGGAATCAAAAAGAAGGCCCATAAGGAAATTCTCAGCCTCGAAACAATTGAGCAAATAGCTTTCAGCGCCGTTAATTTGGGTTTTCAAAAGATAAGAATTACAGGGGGAGAACCTCTTGTCAGGAAGGGAATTATCGATGTTATTGAGCAGATTGCTCAGCTTAAATCACGGGGATTAAAAGATTTAGGACTAACGACGAACGGAACCTTACTCAGTGGGTATGCAGATGAGCTCAAGAAAATAGGACTAACAAGAGTGAATATTAGCCTCGATAGCTTGGATGAGGAGAAATATGCTCAGATTACGAGAGGCGGCAAGCTTTCTGCTGTTCTTGAAGGAATTGAAGCGGCTAAAGAGGCCAAGTTATGGCCTCTGAAGATCAACGTTGTCCTTATCGGCGGGTTCAATGATGATGAAATCGAAGAATTTGTGAATTTGACCAGGGAAGATGATGTTGAAATTCGCTTCATAGAACTCATGCCCATAGGAGAAGCAAGCTGCTGGGATCAAGAACATTTTTTATCAGGTACGGAGATTTTAAAAAGAGTTCCGCAATTGCTGCCTTTGGCTGTTAAAGGGCAGGGAGCAGTGGCACGTCTCTATAAACTTCCCAACAGTAAAGGCAGAGTGGGAATTATCAGTCCCTTGAACAATCATTTCTGTAACTCTTGCAATCGAATTAGAATTACCCCTGATGGGAAGCTTAAACCCTGTCTGCATTCTGATCTTGAATTGGATATCCGCAATTATGGTGAAAATTATGAGGGTTTTTTATTGGATGGTGTTTTTGCCAAACCCAATCGACACTCTATGCAAAACGAGAATTATGAGCCGATTTTACGCAACATGAATGAGATAGGCGGGTGAACTTCTATGCCTAAAGCGGACATTGGCCATCCCTACTCATTAGGATGGGCCTGGCCTTGAATGATCCATCGAACAGAGAATAATCATGTCTGCATGAAAAGATTATGGTATAATATGGGTAGCCTACTGTAGGAGATGTTTAATGAGAAAGGCAGGTGAAAGTATGAAGGAGTTCATCAGTCTTAAAATCGACTACGCCTTCAAGCTTATTTTTGGCAAAGAAGGCAATGAAGCCATCCTGATCGCCTTTCTCAATGCTGCCCTCAAGTTGCCCCAGGAACGCCGGATCGAGGCAATTACGATTATGAATCCGGAATTGAACAAAGAATACCAAGGAGATAAAAAGTCGATCCTTGATGTTCGGGCCGAGACCAGTGAAGGGGTGCAGATTAATATCGAAATCCAGTTGAGCAATCAATATGACATGGAGAAACGTTCGCTTTACTATTGGGCTGAGATGTACTCCCGCCAGATTCGCGAAGGGATGGCCTATAAAGAACTAGCCAAAGCGGTTACGATCAATATTTTGGATTTTAATTATTTGAAGCAGACTCCCAACTACCATAATATGTTTCACCTCTATGAAGATGAAGAGAAATTTCAGCTGACCGATGCTCTGGAAATGCACTTCATGGAGCTGCCCAAGTTGCTGACAAAGTGGAGGAACCGGGAAATCAGTCCCTGGGAAAATGAATTGGCACGCTGGTTATTGCTCCTGGAAGGAGCGGATAATCAGGAAATCTTGCAGACATTGGAGGAGATTGCTATGAAAGATCCCGTACTGCATCAAGCGATGACCGCTTGGGAGGAAACGAGTGATGATCCGAGAATCAGAGAAGCCTATTTTGATCGGCGCAAGGCTGTGCTGGATGAAAAAGCAGCCATCAGAGAGGCTGAGCTTCGGTTGAAAGAAGCCCTTGAAAAGGGCAGAGCGGCAGGCATAGCAGCAGGTAAAGCGGAAGTAGCCAAAAAGCTCTTAGACCTGGGCTTTGAAATAACGAAAGTTGCCGAAGCGACAGGGTTGTCTGAAAAAGATATCAAGAGCTTAAAAGATTGATTTCCAATGGAATGCGTAGAATTCAGAAGGATTAAGTGGGGATATTTCCAAGTGAAAAGGAAAAATTGAAGCCTAAGATCGGTTCTTCCGTTCTTAGGCTTCAATTTTTCCTGAATTATATATCGCCGGAAAAGAATAAGCAGTTCCTCCTGCAGGTGCATATTATATTCCAGTGAGCTTTCAGGATGACCTTGACAGGCAGGAGGACTGAGTCTGGGCATGTTATTTGAGCGTGAAGACTGGAAATTATTCAGAAATATGGAGACACTGCCCCAAAAAGCAGGGGTGCCGGAAAGTAAATTATCTATGCTGGTCTGCAAAGAACTGGTGGATAATGCCCTGGATTTGTGCGGTGCTTGCGAGATTGGTTACGAGGGTGATTTCTTTTATGTCAAGGATCGTGGCGCCGGTCTGGACCCGGATTTGTTTTCCATCAGCAGGCCCCTGCGATCCTCCAAGTATTTACGCCTGCCCACCAGAGGGGCATTGGGCAACGGTCTGCGTGTGGTCGCCGGGGCGGTGGCCGCCTCGGGGGGCGAGCTCCATGTTTGCACCCGGGGCAAGCATTACAGGATCCATTTCCAAAAGGATGGGACGGCTCTCCCGGAATGTTTAAAGGATTATCCCGAAGAGGGGACAAAAATCAGCTTTAATCTGGGTGAAATGCCCCTTAATTTAAATTGGGCGAGTATGGCCATTGATTATGCCCGTGGAGAAATCTACCGGGGAAAAACTTCGCCCTGGTGGTATACCAGCGAGAATTTCTTTGAATTGTTTCAAGCCTTCCGGGGCTCGGTCCGGGATCTGATCACCCAGTTTGACGGCTGCACCGGCGGCAAAGCGGGAAAAATAGCCGGTGAATATACCAAGACCCCTGCCGCTGCTTTAAGTTTTACAGAAACGGAAGCACTTTTGGCTCAGCTCAGAGGAGCGGTTAAAAATATTAACCCGGAGAGGCTGGGGAAGATCGGCAGCCTGGAGAGTTGGAGCGGTTACTGGAAATCCACCGGCACCTTTAAGGTCAGGACGATCAAAGGGGAACATGAGGCTGAAATCCCCTTTGTTCTGGAAACCTACGCCGCGCCTTCCGATATGCCCCATATCACGGTGCTGCTCAACAAATCCCCAATAACCGGTGAGGTCAATGCCTACCACGATAAGAATACCCTGAGTATTTTCGGCTGCGGCCTGTATTGCGATGTGAAGGCCAAACCTGCCTTTTTGTTGATCAATATCATGACCCCCTATATCCCGATTGTGACGGACGGGAAAGAGCCGGATCTCTCGGTTGTCGCCTCCAAGTTGGTCGAGGGGATTAAAAAGACCCTCAGCAGAGCTCAAAAATCCCTGTCTGGCGCGGTGGCGGGGAAAAAGAGATCCCAGAAAGAAGTTGTGGGAGAATGCCTGCAGGAAGCTATTGCCAAAGCCAGCGGCAACGGAGAATACCGCTTCAGCCTGCGTCAGCTCTATTATGCCGTCCGGCCCTACGTGATCAGGGAAACCGGCAGAGAACCGGATTATCCTTATTTTTGTAAGGAACTGATCGGCGGCTATGAGGCGGAACACGGAGACATTCCACTGATGTACCGGGATGAGCGGGGAACCCTGTACCATCCCCATTCCGGCCGGGATATCTCCATCGGCACCATCGCGGTGGAAAATTACCATAAGCCGGCCTGGACCTTCAATAAAGTCCTGTATATTGAAAAAGAGGGCTTCTTCCATGTGCTCAAGGAAAAGAAGATTCCGGAGAAATACGATCTGGCCTTGCTTACCAGCAAAGGTTACGCCAGCCGGGCGGTGAAGGATTTGCTGGATGCCCTTGGGGAACATGGGGAGGAGGAGATCACGTTTTTCTGCATTCATGACGCGGATGCTTATGGCACCCTCATCTATGAGACCTTGCAAAACGAAACCAGGGCCAGACCAGGACGCAAAGTCAAGATCATCAATCTGGGGCTGGACCCTGAAGAAGCGGTGGACATGGGGCTGGAGATCGAAGAGGTGGAAACAGGCCGCAAAAGGGCTGTGGCCGGCTATCTTGATCCCAGGTGGGAGAATTGGCTGCAGGGGCACAGGGTGGAGCTGAATGCTATGAGCACCCCTCAGTTCCTGGCCTGGCTGGAAGGAAAAATCAGGCTTTACGATCAAGGCAAAGTGATGCCGCCGGAAAATATCATGGAGGAGAGCCTGGAGCAAAGCCTTGAAGCGAAATTGGGCCGGGTCATCGCTGATGAGATCCTGGAACAGAATCATTATGATGATCAGGTAGCAACAGCAGTCCGGCAGGTTAAACAGCGTTATCACGACAGCCAAACCTGCGGCAGCCAGGCTCCTTTAAAGGAGACGGTGCAGGCAGAGCTGGCCAGGGAACCGGTCAACCTCTGGAAAGATGTGGTGGAAGAGGTATCCGAGGGGATCATTAAAAATTACCGTTTTTGAAATTTATTCATCTAGATGAGTCAGCTTAGAATTGCCGGATTTTTAAACAGAAGGGGCTGTACTGTGCCTGGAGCCGGCTGTCTATAACTGGGTATAAGCAATCATTTTCTCCCCGTCAAAGGCAAACAGATAATAGGCATAGGGGCCATTTATTTTAAATTGCGGCTAATATGGATTGAGAAGGTATCTCTTTGTCTTTGTATTGGCCAGCAGGGCATTTTGCTCTGCCAGCTCCTGAATTTCGGGACTCCCGGCCATGGCTTCTGAGACCGTTCCCCGGAAATTCATAAGGTTGTTGGCGTTGAAGCTGGTCGAGATGATTTCGCAGTCATCCCCGATCACGGCATAGACCTGCTTCATCATTTCCTCGTTTTTGCTTCCTGATCAGCTTATCTCCCTCACTGTAAAATTCCTCCGCATTTTTCAGGGCGGAAACATGGTCAGTTGTAAAAACAAATTCTCCATAGCATCCGCCAGGCATTCGCTTTGAAAATGAGCAATGGTAGCATGATCAGAGACAGACAAAGCTGCGTCCCCAAGTAGCTATAAAAAACATCATACTGCTCTGGTATTAGCTATTTCATTCTAGATTTTTACTAACTTCAAATTACCCCAAGCTGCCAGAGCTGAACCCTTGATCGCTAAAACTCCGGTGACCCCGGGAATTTTATTGGCGAACTCCAGAGCAGGTCGCAGATCTTCAGGGGTCTGCACTTTGTTGGCAGTAGCTGTAGCCACCGCATCTGCCAAAGAAGCCGTCCCGGCCTGAATCACGACTGCGTCGGCCTGACCCAAGCTGATACTTGAGCCAATGGTACCGGAAGATGTGCAAAGCCCAAGGGGAGATGAGTTTTCAGGAATCTCAAGCCCAATCTGATAAGAGAATTTCGTCCTGCTGGCGAAGATTCCGATCACCCGCCTGCGACTGGTCTGAATATAGAGATCACCGCCATTTTCGATGATAATCTCCTTGGCGAACTTGCTTAATTCCTCACCCAAAGCCTCGGCTATGGCACCTGCGACAGCTGCCATAGGGCCGACGTTTGCTGCCCGGGCTGCATCTCCCATACACCTGACGATAGGGGGAGCGTTGGCGGGAATATTCAAGGGTTTAAAAGAGGAACGGAAATTATGATGGGCCTTAATGTATTTTTCAATATCCGACCTCAGCCTCAACAAAGAGTCATGGCTGTTGGACTTGAAGCTTTCAGTACAGCTCTCCCGGTCAACGCTGATTCTTAAGTGGGTTTCTTTTACGTGGAGTGTAAAGGTCTTAAGATCTGCGGATTTTTTGAAATAATGATAGGTGTTGATAGGCATTCACTCCTTAGATATCTGATTTTCTGCTTGTAGTTTCTTTTGTTTTTCTTCAAGAAACTTTTTCATAGCATTCATCCGCAGCACAGTCGTTGTTGTGATTCCATCTAAATGGTCATATTTTTTTGTTTCATCCTTAAGGATTTCTTCCTTGGTAGTCACAATGTCCCCTTGTTTAAGTTTCTGGTTAATATTTTGTAATTCATCGGTCACCCTAAACACCCCCATACCTAATTTTGGTTTCTGACATTCTTTTGAATGGAGTTCAACGAAAAACTCATTGATATAAATATGCAAAATTTATGCCAATTAAATGGCAAGGGATGTAGACCCTCCCCGGAAGTGTGCTCTCGTTTGTGAATGTACCGATTTTTACAAAACGGGACATTGGGAAACCTCTGGGACTCTGGTTTTCTTTTCTTTTAGGAAAGAAAAACCCTTAATAATGGGGGTTTTAGGGCTCGGTTTTGTTGGCACGGGATTTGCATATATACAGTGCATAACCCAGGCCTGGGGTTTGTATCAACCAGAAACATTCAGATTCAAAATGAAAACGGGGAGAAAGGAAGATTTATCCTATGGAAGAAAGACACTGGTCATATGCTGAGCACACTAAACCGTTCAAACACCAAGAAGGTGAACTAACGGTGACAAGAGGCAGTGCATGGTCTGGACCCGGTTGCCATCTTGGTTGCGGCGTTTTGCTTTACACAGATAAAAGCGGCAAATTAGTCAAAGTTGAAGGAGATCCTGAAAATCCCTACAATGACGGAAGACTTTGTGTTCGATGTCTAAACATTAATGAAGTGACAAACCATAAAGATCGCTTGCTTTATCCCATGAAACGGGATCCTAAAGACCGTGGCCAAAACAAATGGGAGCGCATCAGTTGGGAAGAAGCTTACGATCTTATCGTAGAAAAATTTAATAAGATCAAAGAAGAAAACGGTGCGGAATCGGTTATCTTCACACAAGGAACCGGCCGCGATATTGCTCAGTGGATTTCTCGTTTAGCCTGGTCTTTTGGTTCCCCCAATTATTGCTATCCACTCTCAGGCGCAGCTTGCTATCTGCCTCGTGTAGCAGGTATGGTTGCCACCACAGGGAACTACTGGGTAGCCGATGCTTCCCAGCAATTCATTGATCGTTATGACAACCCTGAATATAAAGTGCCTGAAACGATGTTTATTTGGGGCAACTATCCTCTCACATCTAACTCTGATGGATTCTATGGGCACTGGGTCATCGATTTAATGAAACGGGGCATGAAAATCGTTTGCATTGACCCGAAAATTACTTGGCTTGCTGCTCGTGCCGAAGAACATTTACGGGTTCGCCCCGGTACCGACGCTGCTCTTGCCCTGGGTATGCTGAATGTCGTTATCAATGAAGAACTTTATGACAAAGACTTTATAAAAGAGTGGACCTACGGCTTTGATCAACTGAAAGAACGTGTGCAAGACTATCCTGTAGATAAAGTTGCTGAGATCACTTGGGTGCCAGCCGAAAAGATCCGCAATGCGGCTCACATTCTGGCGAAAAGCAAACCGGCAACCATGCAATGGGGACTTGCTGTGGATATGACAAAAGAGTCTCTGCCGGCAAGCCAAGCCATCGCGGCGTTATTCTATATTACTGGTAATGCGGACGTCCCCGGTGGTGTCATCGTACCACCTGAACTATTACCTTACTCCGGTGGTTTCGGGCGTGAACTTTTAAGCCAGGAGCAAGCAGAAAAACGTATCGGTTTGAAGGATTATCCTTTATTGCAGTATGGCTTTCAAATTGCTCAACCTGATGCTGTTCAGAAAGCTCTGGAAACAGGTGTGCCTTACAAAATTCATGGAGCCTGGTATCAAACCACGAATCCAGTGGCTTGTATTGCTGCGGAACCCAAGAAATGGGAAGAGGCAGTTAAAAAACTGGATTTCGTAGTCTTTGTTGATATCTTTATGACTCCTTCCATTATGGCTGTTGCTGACGTTGTCTTGCCGGCTGCAACCTTCCCAGAGCGCGACGGACTTCGCGTTGGCGATGGTGCTCAACGGGGTGAAGTCATCAACAAAGTCACTCAAATCGGGGAATGCAAATCTGACATGCAAATCAACCTCGAGCTGGGTAAGCGCTTTAACCCGGAAGCCTGGCCCTGGGAGGATGTACAGGATATGTTCACCCATATTCTAAAACCTACAGGCTTCACCTTCCAGGAACTTGCTGAAAAAGCACCTGCTTATATGCCCTTTAATTACAAACGCTATGAAAAAGGGCTTCTCAGGCAGGATGGAGAGCTTGGGTTCAACACCGCTACGGGAAAAATAGAACTATACTCTACTTTCTACGAAATGGCCGGACTGGACCCTCTGCCTTACTTTGAAGAACCATCCCCCGGACCAGGTGCAACACCGGAATTACTGGAAGAATATCCGTTAGTCCTTACTACAGGTGCCCGGATTTGGAGTATGTTCCATTCTGAGCATCGCCAAATCGAGCGTAATCGTGCCTTGAGACCAGATCCTGAGATTGAAGTGAATCCAGAAACCTGTACAAAAATGGGGATCAAAGACGGTGATTGGGTTTGGGTTGAAAACCAACGGGGGCGTGCGCAAAGGAAGGTTAAAGCTACACCTGTTATGGACCCTCGTATGGTGTCTTGCGACCACGCGTGGTGGCGCCCGGAAGCAAGCCCTGAAAACCTGTACGATGTATACGAGCTTAATGTCAACAATCTCGTTCCCTGGATTCCTGGCCGGAGCGGTTTTGGTTCTAATTTCAAGACAATGCTTTGCAAACTGTACAAAGTAAAGGATGGTGAATAAGGATGGCTGTTAATAAAGGTATTTTGATTGACTACGACTGGTGCACAGGCTGCCATACATGTGAAGTGGCCTGCCAAATGGAACATGGACTTCAGGTAGGTCAATACGGTATCAAGCTCGCGGAGCTTGGGCCCTGGGAGTATGCTCAAGATAAATGGCAGATCAGTTATGTTCCCATGCCTACCGACCAATGCAATCTTTGTGCATCGAGGGTGGAAAAAGGTAAACAACCCTCATGCGTTCAGCATTGTCAGGCGAAATGCTTGAGCTACGGACCGCTGGAGGAACTAGCAAAACGTCTGGTTGATCATCCTAAACAAGTTCTCTTCGCCTTGAAATAGAGTTTAATTTATAAAGAACGAAAGAAAGGCCGGCAGCTTGCCGGAGCAACCGCCGGCCTTCATCTATTTGTTTTTAAAAGGAGCAAGATGATGATGTTCAAACAAATAATCTCTTCCTTCATCGTAGGCGGACTTTTAGCTGTGCTGACCCAGGGCTATATGAACTTTTCTGCTGGGGTTTTAGGAGCGCAATCGCCACTTGTAGTCCCTATGACTCTGTTGCTCATCGGCCTGACTGGCGGGGTATTGTTTATTGTCGGGATATACGAAAAGATAGAAAAACTGGGCTATTTCGGAGCAATTCTTCCCCTTTGCGGACTGGTAGCTGCGGTTGCAGGCGTTTTCACAGGTACCAAGATGGAGACCGGATCCTCGGGTGCTGCAACTAAGTCGGCTCTTAATCTGGTTTTGTTTGTGTTAGGCCTGGGAACGATCTTGTCTATGTTAATTGGTGCCATCGCCTTTTACACTGTATAGGAGGTCGGTCATGATGATGTACATTAATGCTTTTCTACTGGGCGGGATCCTCTGTGCTTTGTTTCAGATCTTCATGATGTTTACCAAACTCGATCCGCCACGAATCCTTGTTTTAGGCATAGCCTTAGGTGCGCTGCTCACACCCTATGGCATGATGGATGCACTCGGCAGCTGGGGCGGTGCCGGGTTAGCACTTATGTGTATCGGTGCCGGCAATGCGATTGGCGGTTCGTTTATGGCATTTCTTGGCGGTAATCCCATGCCAATCGCGATAATACTTGGCCTTTTAATGATTTTAACTAGTATTGGTATAGTGTCAGGGGCCGTGCGCGTAGCCGTTACGAAAGGCCCCACAAGCAAAAGCATGGGTGCAAAATAAGCAGCTTAAACTTATCATATATTCATATTAGGGGGTAATTCATTATGTGCTTTCGTCCACCTACAGCCGGAAAACCGGTTAAATGTCCCGAATGTGGTGCAGTAAACCCTGCCACGGCGAAAACCTGCTTAAAATGCAAGGCAAATCTAACCCAAAAGGAAAGCAATGAGTCAACTAAAGAATAAATACAAATTAATAAACGGGTCGCCTATTTTTGGGTGGCCCGTTAAGCGTAAAATTTTCAATCATGAAATTAACTGGATGGTAACCCTTTAGTATTAGGGGTATAATAAAAATGTACACTATTGCATAACCCAATATTTAAAATAGGGGAGTGCACCTGGAAGCTTATTGGAGGTGTTTGAGAAGAATGGTACTTTCCTTTAACAATGATCAAGGCGTTCTCACCACACCTAAGGTAGATTTGGATAACTTAAGAGCCATCAGCCTTTTTAAAGATTCATTTGCCAAAAAAAATCTGAACACGACTTTATCGAGTTTATTAGAGCCGGAGGTAGCCGCTTCCTGGCAGCGATGTAAAGGAATGAAAGTTGATCCCTACATGGAGGAGCTTACTTATATGCGCAGATCCATGGAATTGAATGCCTTATTGCGCGATAAGAGAAAGTTTATTGACTTAACAAAGATGTATTTCAGCGCACTTTTACCCTTGCTAAACCTGCCGACCACACTGACGATCTTCGACGAAAACGGAACATTACTTGACTTGACGGACCAGCCGCGGCTCCTGAGGTTAAATCCTCATAGCGGTTCAATATGGAGAGAAGAAACTGTCGGAACCTCTTCCACATCTCTTTGCTTGGAATACGGAAAAACCGTGCTGTTAGCGGGGTCACGGCATTATTGCAAAGCCTTGGAGCATCAGTTGGCAACCTCTTCACCAGTTTGCGATGCTCAAGGTAATCAACTTGGGGTTATCACGACGATAAACCATATCAACGATGCTGCCCTCGATGATGAGACCCTTCATAGGATTTTACTTTGGACGAATACTCTTCGTTATACGGTTGAAAGCCAGTTGGAGCTTTCCAAGCGCAGCCATTCAGCAGGGAGTGGAAATATACTATATCCTAGCCGTTTTGAAGAAGATCACATACTGGACTGCAGCTTTGCCGGCATTAAAGGCGAAAGCCCGCAGCTCCATACTGCAGTACGGACAGCTGCCCGCTTTGCTCGAACGGATAACGGAATTTTAATTATCGGAGAGAGCGGCACAGGTAAGGAAATGTTTGCGCAGGCTATTCATCAGGCCAGCGGCAGAAGCGGCTCCTTTGTGGCCATTAATTGCGCTGCCCTTCCCAGCAACCTCATCGCCAGTGAATTATTCGGATATGTTGGCGGAGCTTTCACCGGTGCCGAAAACAAAGGACGTGCAGGTAAAATTGAACTTGCCCACGAAGGAACTTTATTCTTAGATGAAATCGGTGATATGCCGTTAGAGATACAGCCCAATTTTTTACGTGTCCTGGAGGATAAAAAGGTCATGCGCCTGGGCAGCAACAAAGACGTTCATGTGGACTTCCGCTTGGTTGCTGCGACTAACTGTGATCTTTTTAAATTGGTTCAAGAGAAAAAATTCCGAGCAGACTTATATTACCGGCTGGAAATTCTTCAACTGGCACTACCGCCTCTTCGGGAACGGGGACAGGATATCGTATTAATGGCTAACTACTTTCTTGAAGATAGCTGCAGGAAGGCGGGACATCCGCCCTTTATGCTGAGCAGAGAAGCGGAAGCGTTTATTTTCAATTACACTTGGCCGGGAAATATTCGGCAGTTGAAAAATGCTATGGTATACGCAGCAAATATCTGTGAGGGCCCGGTGATTAAAATGCAAGACCTGCCAGCCAGCCTCTCTAGAAATCTGGAGGTGCCGAAGGCTAATGCGCCAGCGGATAAATTCCCGCAAATGACCTCGATCCACGAAACAGAGGAAGAAATGATTAGAAAGGCTTTGACTATAACCGGAAATAATGTGCGTGTTGCCGCAAACTTGGTGGGCTTAAGCAAGACGACTGTTTATCGGAAGATCAAGGAGTACAATATTCAATTATTATAGCATCACGACTCAGCATTTGTTAAACATGAAAAGACAACCAATGGCATTGGGTCATGTTGGGACAGATGATTACCTCGCCTTTGACAGTTATCTGATACCTTTACTAGGCCGGCGAGGATTCTTTGGTGATTACTGTTGAACACCATTTACTTCTTAGGAGCCTGCCTTGGTTTAAATCTGACGGGAAAAATCGCAGAAAATATCAGCAATAAGAAAACAAATTTCATTATGGGGCTGGAGGTCGAAGAGGTGGAAACAGGCCGTATGTCTAAAGCTAATTGCGCTGATAAAAGGGGCAGGAAATCAAATGGTCATTGACCATCCCCACACCCTGCATAAAAGCATAGATGGTGGTCGTTCCCACAAATTTAAAACCATGTTTCTTCAAGTCTTTGCTGATGGCATCGGAAACAGAGGTACTGGAGGGAACCTGCTCCAGGGTAAGCCAGGAATTAACAATGGGTTTATGATCGATAAAGGACCATAAATAGTTGTCTAAAGAACCGAATTGCTCACAGATTGTAAAGTATGCCTTGGCGTTGCTGATAGCAGCATTGACTTTCTGCCTGTTCTTAATAATTCCGTTATTTTGGAGAAGTTCTTCTACTTTCACCTGATCATAAGTTACAAGAATCGCCGGGTCAAAATCGTCAAAAGCCCTGCAAAGGGTAGCCATTTTTGCTAAGATGGTAGCCCAGCTCAACCCTGCCTGCTTACCCTCTAAAATTAACATCTTGAATAGCCTTTTATCGTCATGAACGGGAACGCCCCATTCCTGATCATGATACTCCTGTTCCAGCTTGCTTCTTACCGCCCAATCACAGCGTTTTAATTCATTTGGCATAGTCATCTTCCTTCTTTTAATGTATCTATATATAGCACACAGCGCCGGCTGCCTATAATTGGGTATAAGCAATCATTTTCTCTCCGTCAAAGGCAAACAGATAATTGGTATAGGGGCCGTTTATTTTAAAATTGCGACTAGTATGGACTGAGAAGGTTATCTCTTTGTCTTTGTATTGGGCCAGCAGGTCGTTTTGCTCCGCCAGTTTTTGAATTTCGGGACTCACGGCCATGGCTTCTGTGATCGTTCCCCGAAAATTCATAGGGTTGTTGGCAATGAAACTGGTTGCGATGAGTTCGCAGTCATCCCCGATCACAGCATAGACCTGCTTCATCATTTCCTCGTGTTGCTTCCTGATCAGCTTATCCTCACTGTAAAATTCCTCCGCATTTTTCAGGGCGGCAACCTGGTCCAGGTAATTGGTAAAGGACTCCAGGCTGCCTGCGGCTTCGTTCACCCTATCAGCTGTAAAATACTCCATGCCGTAATATGTATCTAAATCCTCCCGGCTATAAGGACTCCCGCTAAAGTAGCCATACTCATCGTAAAGATCCAAAGAAATATGGTCGGCCTCGGGAATTAAGCTGAACAGCACAGCCGCATTTCTGCTTAAGCCGGTGAGAATATCCTGGGGAAAGCGATAATCAGCCCGGCTGCCCACCTGATACTTGACCGTAATCCGATAAGGTTCGCTGTCCGTTTTGATCTCGATGGATTGTACAGGCAAATCCGTAAATTGAAGGGCCTGGACAAGGGCACTTACTCTCACCTTATCGTCCACATCAGTACCTTGATATTGATATAAATTTTCGGCATAACTGCCCGGCGGCCGGACTGGGTTGCTTTCCAGACTATTGGCGCTTTCCTGGATATTGGTACTTTCCTGGCTATTGACGCTTTCCTGCACCTGATTGCAGGCGACCAGGGTGCTGCTGACAGCGGCCAGACCCAGCACCAAAATCAGCGCCCAAACTCCTCTCTTTTTGTTTTGGCCGTCTAAAATATTGGCAAATCTGCTCCTGGCACTTTTGCCGCTTGCGGAAAACCCTGTGGAAAGGGCCGGCGGCTGCTGGGTTTGCATTGTTTTCAGAATGGTAAGGGAATATTTTTTCCTGAAACTCAGGTCGCCGTTTTTGATCACCAGATCATCGCAGGAATACTCCAGATCCCGGTTGGCCGCCTTGACCATGAAATAGACGAGAGGATTGAACCAGTGGACGGAATTGGCTGCCAGCAAAAGCAGCTTATACCAGGTATCATACCGTTTGTAGTGAGTAAGCTCATGCTGCAGGACGAGGGACAACTCCTCCCGGGTATACTCCAGGTCAGGCAATAAGATTGCCGGTTTGAAAAAGCCTGTCAGCATGGGGCTTGCGCTTTCAGAACAGCTGAGAAGCTGGGGCCTGCCTTTGATTTTCAGGTCAAGCAAGACACTTTCGAAAACGCTGTCCGGCACCGCGGGATCGGCCTTGCGGCAATACGGCTTGATTTTTCTCCTGAACCGTGTATAGCTGATCAGATGGAACAGGAAGAAGGACCCGGCCCCCAAAGCCCAAAGGATAAGCAATAGTTCCTGCAGGGTGATCACGGGGGTGTTATCTGCCGCGGCCAGGGCTGAGTTTGAGACTGAATCAGTGGCTGAATCAGAGATGGATGCAGAGACTGAAGCAGAGACGGAATCAGGGATGACGGCAGAGACTGGAGCTGAGGCTGAATCAGATGCAGCCGCCGGCGGGTTGTGGCTGTTTTCCAGGTGGCCATTGCCCATGAACAGGCCGGGCCTGCCGTCTTGTTGAAACATAATCGTTTGTTGGGGCGGCACGGGTAGGTTGACAGGGGCGTCAGGCAGTTCAAACCGCCAGGGAATGATCAGGCGGAGGGCTAATACCAGCCAGACAAGGTAACACCATTGGGCGCTGTACCTTTTATGTAACAAAGGCGAAATCATGAGCAGCAAGACAATGACCGCGACATGGTGAGGGAAACCAGGAGAATATTGCCCAGCATTTATTCCGCCTCCTCGATAAACTTTTTCAGCTCCTGCAAATCTTCCTTGGAAATGCCGGCGCCGTCATAAAGGGAGGCAACCAGGCTGGTCAGGGAATTGTGGTGCATTCTCCGCAAAAATGTCTTGCTTTCCTTTTGCAGATAATCCTCTTTTTTTACCAGGGCTTGATAAACATTGAACCGGCCTTGCTTATGAACTGTTAAAAAGCCGCGGTCGCCAAGCCGGCTTAAAAAATTAAGCACGGTGGTTTTCTGCCAGGTCTTATCCAGGCGATCCATAATGTAATCGGAGGTTACTCCTTCATCCGCATCCCAGATAATCATCATGATTTCCAGCTCACTGTCGGGAATCTTTTGTAGGTCTGTCATATCTGCCGCTCCTTATTTTACAAATGTCGAACAATTTAATTTTACAAGTGTAAAACGGGTTTGTCAACTAAGTATTTGGCCAAAGAACCGATTTTTTCACAGATTTTTAACTATGAGAAATGAGATTGTCACTTTAAAAATGGGGCACATTATTTCCTGACCCCCTCGGCAATCGCCAAAGCACGAATGAACGCACATTAGGAGAATTTATTATCCTATGTGTGATTTTTTATTAAATACCTGCCTTGATGAGGTTTGAGAGATTTTTGCGAGAAACGCTTGCTACAATTAAAATCAAGCTATCTTTGTCCATAAGACATGGGGGGACTATTTAAGAGGAGGAATGCGATTATATGACAAAGGAAGAAAACAAACGAAGGAGAAAAAGACCTCGCGCATTGTTAAGTGTGATATTGTCCATGTTGCTTTTTTGGCAGTGCTTCATGGGAAGTACACCGGTGTATGCCAGTCCGTCTCCGGTAAATTTTTCAGGTGAATTGACGACTACAAACACTTTTCACAGACTTGATATTTTTTCGAACGGTGATAATGATTCAACGAGACAAATAGCGAATTTTATAGGATATGAACTAAGTTCTGATTCATATAACTATTTTACCAGAAGTCTTACACCAGATACTACTGGGGACTATACCATTGAGGTTGCGTCCGCAAATTTATCACCGGCAGCCACTTATTACGGTTACGGCACACCACAAAGTCCGATAGGTGCGACAGATGATACGGTCCTTTTTCTGTATGATGGTTCTTTTAATCCGGAATCTCCGATGACGGGGCTGCTCTATGCCAATGACGATATCGCTTATATTGATAATGAATTGTATAACGATAATAATAATTTTAAATCAAGACTCTCAAATATATCCCTTACCGCAGGCCAGACCTATGTTCTGGTTGTAACAAGTTTTATATACGGAGTTACGGGGACGATTGACTTTACTGCATCCGGACCAGGGACTCTAAGTGTCACCGGAAATCAATATTCTTCTGACATGATGACCATATCGGGAAATGCTGGGATCGGGGGGGCAGTCTTAAGCTATAATGATGGCACTGCAAAAACGGTGACGGCGGACAGCAGCGGCATATATTTGTTAGATGTACCTTCCGGCTGGTCTGGAACGGTGGCACCCAGCAAAAGCGGATATACATTTACACCGGCAAGCTATACCTATGGAAGTATTAATGCAAATCAAACCTCTCAAAACTTCACAGCCATTCCTTCCGCGTCCTCAATTTCAGGGACCTGGCATTTTGATTTTGATCAGGAGGTTAAGGTTTTTTCAGGAAGTATAATAGAGGACGGCAAGTCTTACGAAGATACTGCAGGTGGTACTTTTCAAGCAAGTAATGATATAGGCGGAAGTGATATAAAGTTCCAGGTGAGTGCAGCAACAGGGATAGACAATGAGATTTGGGGATTTCAAGATCGAGATGATGAAGGAATGCATCCCGCAATTGACGAGAATATGGGTATCATGGCTGCTGATCCAGTGGAGGGCTTTTTTATTACCAGCCCCACAAGTATTTTTACTTTAACTTCATTTAAAGTTGATTTGGATTACGAAATTGGCGATATTACTATCACAGGATATGATAGTTCAGAAAATCAAGTAAAAAGTGTTACCTTCGCGAAAGGTATTGCTCCATTACACCAAATAGACACGAAGGGTATCTTAATACCTTTGGACGGTTTTACCGGGCTTAATAAAGTCGCCATTTCAGTTTCACCTGGTTCATCGGGATTTACGAGGAATACATTGTTTAATGACTTCCAGCTTGAGAATATCATCCCTATCTCAGATTCGGGATCTGCAAGCAGTGATGCCGGCTTAAGCAGCGTACTGGGAGAGACTATTACGGCAGGCAGTGAAACAGGAACAAGCGGAGAACCGAAGACCGCAACCATCACTGTAGCCAATGAAAAATCCAGTATTGGGCTTGCAGATATAGGGACAGCAGCCAACGCTACGGCGAAGCTTTACTCTAATGCAGGATTTACCGAAGAGATAACAGGAAGCTCCACTATAGCTCTCATTGAAGGCGGAGCCACCACAGCCTACATCAAGGTCACGGCGCAAGACGAAACCACCATCAAATACTATGCGGTCACTATCAGCAGGGAGGCAGCCTTAAACAATGATGCAACGCTGAAAGCATCTCCGACGGTCAAAGGCCAGACCGTGACAGATTTGGGAACACCCCATGGGGCACTTGCCTCGGTAGTGGCAGGCTCAGTTACCCTAAGTGCAGAGCAGGCGGCGGATACCAGCAATTCAGGCTCCTATGTGACGCTGTTCGATTCCAACGACAGCAATGCAACGGTGCAGGTGGTCAAATATGCTTCGGGGGCATCTCCGGATGAAGCAGCTTTTACAGGTGCTGCTCCTTATGGAAACGAAGCTGTCAGCAACGGGGACTTCTTCATCATCAAAGTGGTAGCCCAGGACGAAAGCACCACGCTTTACTATAAAGTGAATGTAACAGTAACGCCGGCCTCTGTGGCTCCCGGCATCACCGGCCCCACAGCAATGGGCTTGACCGAAGGATATAGCGTCACCTCCACCGGAGTATACACCATAACCGGAACAGCTCCGGTGACAGTGACCAAGACTTCCGGCAATGGCAGTATTACATGGAATGATACTACGAAGAAATTGGATATAGCGGCAGGACTTGCAGCGGGCAGCTACCCTGTTGAACTGACCGCCGGCAACGGCACAGCACCGGACGCGACGCTGACCTTCATCCTGACGGTTGGTGCAGCTTTTACGCCAAGTGGAACAAGACAGGAGATTTCACCCACAGTAGCATTTGATAAGTACGGATATGCGACGATTACGAATGTTCCTGTTATTCCAAGTGGATATACATTGATGTATGTTGTGGATTTTGGAGACTGTGGAAGCTATACAAATATAGCTGATGTAAATGAGGGTGTGGAGTGGCTTGGAACATCCACGCCATTAACTGAATTAATTAACGATGTTGGTTCTTGGTATATAGACGATGGCAATTATAAGGCACGTGGTACATATTCCGAAGGCTCCAAAATAGACATTCGCAGTGGAAGTAAGAGTTTACTGCTGACTGTAGTACGCTATCAGGAATATGGTAATATTCCGGGCGAGCAGCCCTGGATATACGGAGCATATCTTTGTGCAATCCCGCAGAAAATTACCTACAATCTGAACGGCGGAAATATTGATGGTGATACCGCCGCTAAAACGGAGTATTTGTTTAATGGCGATACCTTGGCAACTACTTTTAATGCACCAACAAAAGGGGATTCTCCTTTTAAGGGCTGGTATACAGCAGGTACCGGCGGCAGCAAGGTAACATCTGCAACCGGTTCATCAGCTACCTATTATGCACAGTGGGAATCTAGATTACCGGTAAACAACACAGCCGGTGCTGCAACCGTTGCCTATGGCGGAACGGAGATCGATCTTACCGCCGTGTCCGGATTGTTTACGGTGGATTCCAACGCAGGCTCGCAAACCTTTACGGTAGAGGAAGGCGGCACCGGAGCAGGAACCGTTTCGGGTAACCTTCTTACGGTCACCGAAGCAGGAACCATAGAAATTGGCCTTATAACAGCGGAAACATCTACCCATCAGGCCGGCGCAAAAATAACCGCCACGATTACTGTGGATAAGGGAACTCAGGATGCCCCCGCCGGGCTGGGGAAAACCGATGCAGGCAGCTATGGCGGAAGCGACGGTAAAATTACCGGACTGATACCAAACAGGCTCTACGAATATAAAAAAGACGGCGGTGCTTATACGGCAGCTACCGCCAACACTTCCGGTGAGATCACCGGGCTTTCGGCAGGCACCTATGTGGTGCGCCTTGCCGGAAACGATCTGTATCATGCTGGCTCAGATTCGGCGGAGATTATAATTGGACAGGCAACCCAGCCGGGAGTACTGGCATTCAGCAATGCGGCCTACACTATCGGAGAAGATGGGGGTGGCGTGACCATTACCGTAACCCGGACCGGCGGCAGTAACGGAGCGGTGTCGGTGGATTATGCTACCAGTGATGGAACAGCCACAGCGGGAAGCGACTACACGGCAACCAGCGGGACACTGAACTTTGCAGACGGAGATGCGGCAAGCAAGACCTTCACTGTAGCAATCAGTCAAGATGCTATTCTGGAAGGAAATGAGACAGTGAACCTCACTCTGAGCAATGCCACAGGCGGAGCGACATTGGGTCAGAGCAGCGCCACGCTGACCATAATGGACGATGAAGTAGCATCGCCGAATGTGACAGCAAACGATCTGACCAATCAGATCACAGGTGCAGACAATACCATGGAATATTCCACAAATGGGGGAACAACATGGACAGCCTATGATTCTGCAAATCCGCCAACATTTACAGGAAATCAAACGGTGCAGGTCAGGATAAAGGCAAGCGGAAGCAATCCGGCGGGACCTGCAACCACATTGACCTTTACAGTAAATCTTTCGGAGGATGCTGCTGTAACAACAAAGGCAACCTCCTATAATATCAGTGGAAATACCATCCAATCAAATACTGCCGTAATTCATATAGATGTTACGGTAGAAAGCTTCCTCGGCAATTTGAATAAGCATGAAAATGCAGCGTGGAAGATCATCCCGGAAGGAACACCAATGGCGAGTCCTACGGATTTTGCCAATGCAACGGCCAAAGCTGCGGCTGCCAAGCTTGCCAAAGGAGACAAATTAGCGGTGCTGGCCGAAGATGGAGTAACTCTAAAAGTATATGCTATGGTCTTGACCGAAAGCAATGACGCAGGGATGGCCGGCATAGCGGGAACAGCGATCATAGCGGGCAACGAAGCCGGCACAAAGGAAGCTCCGAAGACCGCTTCTGTGAACGTAGCCCATGCCAAATCCAGTATCGGACTTGCCGATATAGGAGCAGCAGCCAACGCCACAGTGAAGCTGTACTCCGATGCAGCCTTTAGCCAAGAAATAACAGGAAGCTCCACCCTGGCTCTTACCTCTGGGGGAGCCACCACAGCCTACATCAAAGTCACAGCTCAAGACGGAACCACCGTTCAATACTACAAGGTAACCATCAACCGGGCGGCATCCTCACGCAGTGATAACGATGACGATTCCTCACCCTCAACCTCAAATCCAACGCCAACCCCAACTCAACCCACAACACCGGCAAACCCTGCCGCAATCCCGGTGAATGTCACCGACAATCACGCCAACTCAACCACGAAGACCATCCATGCCCAGATCACCAACGACAGCAATGGCACCAAGACCCTCTCCTTCAAGCCCCAGGAAGCCATTCTGGAAAAGAAGCCCAACGGCACCATCCAGGTGAAAAACCTGGCCAACGGAACCGAATCCCAATTTAAGGTCACCTTTGATCTGGGCAACGGCCAGAAAATTGCCATTGGGAGAATCGAGGTCAAAGTAGACAAGGACGGAGCCATCAGTTTGACCAGCACCTTAATCGACCCCTATGGCATCATCCTGGACTCCGCCACCAACCAGCCTATCACCGGAGTGGATGTCAAACTCTACTATGCCGATACCGCCCGCAACCGGGCCAGCGGCAAAACCCCGGATACCCTGGTGGCGCTGCCGACCCTTACCGGGTTTGAGCCCAACGACAATGCCAATCCTCAGGTCAGCAACAGCTATGGCGCCTATGCCTATATGGTCTTTCCCCAGTCGGACTACTATCTCTTAGCCACCAAAGCAGGCTATGAACGCTACAAAAGCCCCATCATCACCGTAGAGCAGGACATCGTCAAATGGGATTTCAAAATGCATCAATCCCTGAGCGGAGTCCAACGGCTTTTCGGATCCAACCGGATTGAAACAGCCATCGCCATCGCCCAAGCCAATTACCCGGGTAAAGTCACCAATGTAGTTTTAGCCACAGCCACGAATTACCCCGATGCCCTGGCCGGAAGCGTCCTGGCTTACAAACTCAATGCTCCTCTGCTGTTGGTAGGAAGCACAGCCCAAGATCAGGAGAGCCTGTTGAACTACCTGAAAGAGCATGTAGAAACAGCAGGAACCATCACCATCCTGGGAGGCACCGGTGCCGTCCCGGCAGCAGTGGAAGAGAGAATCCAAGCCCATGGATACAGCCAGATCATCCGATTGGGCGGAGCCAACCGCTACGAAACAGCCTTAAGGATCGCTGAAGAACTTAAAGTAGAACAAGGCAGACCGGTCATTCTGGTTTATGGCGGAAACTACCCCGATGCCCTATCCGTAAGCAGTGCCGCCGCCGCAATCCAAAGCCCTATTCTCCTGGTGGAGAAAAACGGCATCAGTGAAGGAGTAAAAAACAAGCTAGCTCAGATCAAACCCATCAAGGTTTATATCATCGGGTTGGAAGGAGTCATCAGCCAACAGGTTGAAGATGGAGTGGCTCAATTAACCTCTCTGAAGCAAGAAAACATCATCCGCATCGGCGGTCCGGACCGGTATCAGACTTCTCTGGCCGTAGCCGAGTACTTTAACTTATCCGGCAAAAACATCGGCATCGCCACGGGCAACAACTTCCCCGATGCTCTGGCCGGCAGTGTGTACGCAGCCAACCATAATGCCCCCATCTTATTGCTGAACGACACGATACCTAATGATGTCATGGACTACTTAAAGTCAAGGGAGATGACCGGAGCCACAATATTTGGGGGAGAGGCGGTCATTAACGCGGAGATAGAGCAGAAGCTAAGAGAGCTCATTAAGTAGAATGGCCTCCAGCAATTAGAGAGCGCTCCCCAGTAATTAAAGACCGACACCTAATATTAAAGCACTCCCTATCCGCTCAAACCGGATAGGGAGTGTTTGGCTACAGGGGGGAATATGCTATTTGAAAAATTGCCGTTTGGAAATTCACTCATCTAGATGAATCATTTCAGAATCGCTGGATTTTAAAACAGAAGGGGCTGAACAAGCCTTGGTTTCTATGCTCAGAGCTAATTGTGCTAATGAAAAGGGCAGGGAATCACAGAATCATATGGTCATTGACCATCCCCACAGCCGGCATAAGGCATAGATGGTAGTAAAAATAAAGTATACAATCGGTTTTTGTATTGACAGAGCGTCCGAGTCATGGTAATTTTGTCGTATTAAACAGTAACCCGTTTTTCAGACTGTCCTATAAAACTTGGCCATGAGCCCTCGGTAATTTAAAAAAAGCAATAAACCCTTAACTGCAATGACGCAAAAGGCGTTGTTAAAGTTGAGGGTTTATTTTTTTTAAGCTTCTTACGCTTTTGCTGTTTTTTACTCACATTGTTTTCCCTTACTTTGTTGAACCCAATTTATATAAATAAAAATTTTCAAAGGAGTGGGTTAAATGAAAAAACTAATGATCATCTTGGTGGCATTAATGGTGGCCACGACTGCGGGCTGCAGTGCAAGCAGCTCATCGGATTCAGGCGGAGGGGCCGGGGAAGTCATCAAAGTTGCCACCTCGACCCCGCTGTCAGGTTCACAGGCCGCTCTGGGGGAATCCATCAAAAATGGCGCCCAAATGGCCTTGGAGGAAAGGAAAGCGGAATTTGCAGAGCTGGGCTTTAATCTCCAAATTGCTCCCCAGGATGACCAGGCCGATCCGAAAGTAGGGGTGTCTGTTGCCCAGAAGCTGATCGTGGATGACGACATCCTGGCAGTGGTCGGCCATTTCAACTCCGGTGTGGCTATTCCCTCATCCGAAGTTTATGCGCAAAAGAACCTGGCCATGGTTTCACCGGCCAACACAGCGGTTGCCGTTACCGAAAGAGGACTTAAAAACGTCAACCGCATCTGTATCAGAGACGATGCTCAGGGACCTGCCGGTGCGGACTTTGCCTATAACGAATTGGGGGCCAAGACCGGCTTCGTTGTCCATGATAAAACCACATACGGGCAGGGTGTGGCTGACGAATGGAGGAACCGGTATGAATCCATCGGCGGAAAACTGCTCGGCTATGAGGGCATAACCGCTGGTGAATCCGACTTCAGTGCGGTGGAAGAACTGATCAGAGCCGCCGACCCGGATATCGTTTTCTTCGGAGGCATCTATCCTGAAGGTTCACTGCTTATCAAGCAGATGAATGATAAGGGAATCGATGTCAAGTTCATGGGCGCAGATGGCATGGACTCTGCCGAAGTCATTAAAATCGCCGGCGCCAGCGCCATCGGCATCTATTACACTTCTCCGGCCGCCGATATTAACGCCACCCCTGAAGGCAAGGCTTTTGCCGATAAATACGCGGCCAAATTCGGCAAACAGGCGGAAGCCTATTCCGGTTATGGCTATGACGCCATGAATGTCACTCTGAATGGTCTTGTCAAGGCGATCAATGACAACGGCGGCAAGAAACCCGACAGGGATCAGGTCACTGCTGCTGTGCGTACCATCTCCGGTTTCAAGGGTGTGTCCACCAATGTTACCTTTGACGAGAAAGGGGATAACATCGATGCGGCGGTTTATGCGCTGACCTTCGAGGAAACCAAGTATCCGCCTGCGGTTGTCAAGAAGATACCGGCCGGTGAATATCTGAAATAATTTGTTTTCTGTTCCCTGATCAGGCAGGAGAGGGTACCCATGTGCCCTCTCCTCCTGAATAATGGGAATGAAACAGAATTTAACATCAATAAACAGTAAAGGTTGATTGCCTAATGAATACTATCGTTCAGATGTTGCCGCAGCTGCTGATTGACGGGTTGACCCTTGGTTTTGTCTATGCGATCGTAGCCTTGGGCTACACAATGGTTTACGGCATTCTTGAATTCATCAATTTTGCTCACAGTGAAATCTTTATGGTGGGCGCTTTTGCAGGGACGGAAACCCTGCTGTTTTTGCAGAGCACCGGAGCACTGGGGAGCATGCCTGCTCCGCTGGCCTTATTGCTGGCCGTGGCTGTGGGCATCGTCTTCAGCGGCCTTCTGGGCGTGGCGGTTGAGCGGATCGCTTACAAGCCGGTCAGGCATGCCCCCAAGCTTGTGGCTTTTATCTCCGCCATCGGCGTGTCTTTTTTTCTGCAGGATGCAGTCCGGCTGGTGGAAGGCTTGTGGAAAAATGCTTTTTATCTTTCCACACCGACCCTTTTCAGTTCCAGTATTCAAGTTATGGATAACATGAAGATACCTGTCAAGGTCATCTATATCGTGGCCATAGCCATTGTGATGATGCTGGCCCTTCATTTGTTCGTCAGCCGCCACAAGTGGGGCAAGGCCATGAGGACCGTGGCCCAGGATAAGGATACGGCATCCTTGGTGGGTATCAACGTGGACGCGGTCATCTCCCTGACCTTCCTGATCGGGGCCGGTCTCGGCGGGGCGGCGGGCACCCTTTTCTCCGTCCAGTACACCCTGATCAGCCCCTATGTGGGATTCATCCTGGGTATGAAGGCCTTCACAGCGGCTGTACTGGGGGGGATCGGCAGTATACCCGGCGCCATGCTGGGCGGCTTGCTTCTGGGACTTGTGGAAGTGTTCGGCGCCGCCTTTCTGGGGATTGCCACCAACGGGGTCATCGGGGCTGAGTATAAGGACGTCTTAGCATTTACTATTCTGATCATCATCCTCATATTCAAACCCAGCGGTTTGTTGGGCAGAGCAGTGGAAGAGAAGGTGTAGCCATGAATGTTGTGAAGAACTGCCTGAATTACCTGAAGGGAAAACAACTGCTCCAGCTGGTGCTGGTCTTTATATCACCGGTCTTGTTCTATCTTTTTCCTAAATCCAGCAGCGTATTTTTGTTGTTCCTTGTTTCCCTGTTCCTTTTGTATAAGGTCAGGCTTAAACCCCATCTCAAAGGGGCCGTGGCCCTGCTGGATCTCCTGGTGATCATTCCCTTGGCGGGACTGGAAAACAGTTATTATCTGGGGATCATCACCCAAATTGTGATCTATGCCGTGTTGGCGATGGGGCTGAATGTGGTTATCGGTTTCGCCGGGCTTCTGGATCTGGGATATGTGGGCTTTTATGCGGTGGGTGCTTATCTCTATGCTTTTTTCGCCACCTCCCAGGCCAACAATGTTATTCCGGCAACCTTGTTCCAATTTCCCGTTTCCGGCAATTGGTTCTGGGTATTCCTGCCCATTGCCCTGGTGGTATCGGCAGGGGTGGGGGTACTGCTGGGTCTTCCGGTCCTGCGGCTTAAAGGGGATTACCTGGCTATCGTCACTCTGGGCTTTGCGGAGATCATCAGGATTATCCTCAACAATGCCGACAAGCCCGTCAATTTGACCAATGGACCAAAAGGACTTACGCCGGTCCAGCCTCCGGAGCTGTTCGGGATCGTAATCAACCAGCCCATTCATTACTACTTTATTGTTTTGCTCCTGTTTGTGATCATCTACGTCGCCGCCCACAGGTTGGATCACTCCCGGATCGGCAGGGCCTGGGCGGCCATCAGGGAGGATGAGCTGGCGGCCCGGACCATGGGTATTCCTCTGGTCAGGATGAAACTCCTGGCCTTTGCCACCGGTGCCGGTTTTGCAGGGATGATGGGAGTTGTTTTCGCAGCGAGGCAGACCTTCATCGACCCTTCAAGTTTCGGATTTATGGAATCCATCGGCATTCTGGCTATGGTGATTATGGGAGGGATGGGCAACATCAGGGGGGTCATCCTGGGTGCCGCCGCGGTAGTCACCCTGCAGCTCCACCTGCTGAAGGAGCTGTCCACATTCCTGACGCAGCTGTCCGTTTCCGGCCTGCTCCATATCCCTTCCCAGCTGGACCCGGCCAAATACGAGAAGCTTATCTTCGGGCTGATCCTGATCCTGATGTGCATATTCCGTCCCAAGGGCTTGATGCCTCCTCAGCGGACTATGGAAATCATCAGAGGTTTCAGAAAGAAGCGTTCCGATCAAGATGACAAAACTGGCATGATTACGGAGTGATAGTATGGCTTTACTGAAGATCAAAAAGCTTACCAAGGCCTTCGGGGGTCTGATAGCGGTTAATCAGGTTGATTTCGAAATGAATGAAGGCCAGATTGCCAGCATTATCGGTCCTAATGGAGCAGGGAAAACCACATTTTTCAATATCATCAGCGGCTATTACCCGGGGTTTGAAGGGTCTATTACCTTTGACGGCCAAGGATTGGTCAAACTGACCCCGGAAAAAGTGGCCAGGCACAGGATCGCCAGAACCTTCCAGAATATCAGGCTGTTCCCGGAAATGCTGGCGGTGGAGAATATCATGGTCGGCATGCATATGGACCTGAAGGCCAGCATATTCAAGATTGTGCTGCACAGCGGCTCTATGCAAAGAGAAGAAGGGGGGGCTTATGAGCGGGCGGTGGAACTGCTGGACTATGTAGGCCTGGAGTCCAGAAGAAATGAGCTGGCCAAAAACCTGGCCTACGGGGAGCAGCGGCGCCTGGAGATCGCCAGGGCTCTGGCCATGAAGCCGAAGCTGCTGCTCCTGGACGAGCCGGCGGCCGGGCTCAATCCTAAGGAGACCGAAGAACTGACCCATTTCATCGGGAAACTCAGGGATGATTTTGGCTGCGCCATCCTGCTCATCGAACACGACATGAAACTGGTCATGGAGATTTCCGATAAAGTGGCGGTGCTGAACTACGGCCAAAAAATCGCGGAGGGCACACCGGATGAGGTGAAAAACAATCCGGCCGTGATTGAAGCCTACCTGGGGATCGAAGATGACGACGAGGAGGCTGTTTAGGATGAGCAAAGCCATTTTGACCTTAGAGAATGTGGATACCTACTACGGTAAAATTCACGCCTTGAAGAATATATCCTTTACAGTGGGGGAGGGAGAGATCGTCACGCTGATCGGCAGCAACGGAGCCGGCAAGACCACCACTCTGAAGACCATATCCTCCCTGTTGAAGCCCGCTAAAGGGGATGTGGTCTATATGGGAAAGAAGGTTAACGGACTGCCGCCCCACCTGCTGACCAGGGAAGGCATTGCCCATGTGCCGGAAGGCAGGAAAATCTTCCCCAGACTGACCGTTGAAGAGAATCTGGAAATGGGAGCTTTCAGCCTCAAGGATCAGGGGCGGATCAAGCACAACAAGGAGTATGTTTTCGGGCTTTTCCCGCGGCTGCTGGAGCGCAGGAAGCAAAAGGGCGGAACCCTCAGCGGGGGGGAGCAGCAAATGCTGGCTATGGGCCGGGCCCTGATGTGCGACCCCAAAATCCTGCTCCTGGACGAACCTTCCATGGGGCTGGCGCCGATGATGATCCAGGCTGTTTTCAATATTATCAAGAAGCTCAGAAACGAGGGCATGACCATCCTTCTCGTCGAGCAGAACGCCGGCAAGGCCCTGAAGCTGGCCAATAAGGGCTACGTCCTCCAGACCGGCAGCATTATCCTGGCAGGGACCGGAGAGGAATTGCTGAGCAATGATATGGTGCGGCAGGCCTATCTGGGCTGACCCGGATTCCCACGAACCTCCTGTCACAGCAATTTTGTGACAGGAGGTTTTTAGGTTGCCATCCTACAACGTGAAGTCATCATGGAAGTTTTTGGCCTGCACTATTTTGGATATGTATATTCTGCCTTCCCTGGTGCAATCCGCGTAAAACACCTCACTGAAATCATGGATACCGGCCTGAGCCAATTCTGAAGCGAGCCAGGGGCGGTCACGCTTGAGCTGTTGAAGATTGCCGTCCTGGACCTTGCCGTCAATAATCAGGGGAAGAGACAATCCTTTGGCATCAGGATTAAGTTTCATATCTGAAGGAGTCAAGGGCAGATACTGAGGTTTTCTAAGAACGCTGATACTGCCGCTGCCCTCGACGATAGCGTATTCAACCTCATTTAAGTCGAAGATATCCTTTTCCCTCAATACCATCAGGACATTTTCGATAGAGTATTTCAGTCTTTTCATGTTGGCTTTGATAAACTGGCCGTTCTGGATGATGACAGTAGGGCCGAAGGTGATTTTACGGGCAATTTTTTTGTTGTTGATCAAGAGGGAGCTTACCAGATATTGCAGAGCTATGATGAGTACCACCGCGAATAAGACGGGGAGATGAGGAATATTGGGCTCCGCAATGTCGGCGCCGATCACGCTGCCAAGCACGATAATCGATAAAAAGTCATAGACGGGAAGCTCGGCGATCTTGCGCCGGCCGGTTTTCAGAACCAAAAACAGGAACAGTGCCATAACGGATATAATTCGGAGCGCGATAATTAAGTAATCCAAATCTATTCACTCCTTCGTTTTTATACTTATTATGGTATTATGAACCCAAAGGCCGGTCGGACATGCAGACTTTGCGATAGGGAATGACCATACTGGAAATCAGGTTTGATTCCGCGGAGATTTAAGAATAGCAATAATTTGCCTAAGGTCCTTGACAAAATAACCGTTAAGGATTAAGATAACGATGTTATCTTAATCTAAGCATGGAGGTACTCAGGGCATGGTTCGTGACGGGGAACAGACACGGGAAGCTATTTTGAAAAGCGCTCAAGCCGAATTTTTGGCCAAGGGCTTCTCCGCTGCCTCGCTGCGCAAGATTGCCACGGGGGCCGAGGTGACGACCGGTGCGCTGTACCGTCATTTTACAGACAAGGCCGCTTTATTTGACGCTTTGGTGGCCCCTTGTTTTCATGGCTTTATCCAAATGTTCCGGCAGCAAGGGGAGGACTATCTCCGGGGGCAAGACTCCTATGATTTTGACCATGGCTGGTCTTCCTCGGAGCAAAGTCTGCTGAGGTGGACAGAATATATCTATGACCATCTGGAGGTCTTTAAACTGCTCCTCTCGGCAGCGGAAAAAACCGCTTACGAGAGCTTTGTCCATATCCTGATTGAGATGGAAGTGGATATGACCTTGGAGTATATCCGCCTGGCCCGGGAAAAGGGCTACATGATTAAGGAGGTCTCCAGAGAAGAAATTCACATTTTTGTCAACGCCCAGTTTTCCGCCTTTTTCGAGATGGTGCTCCACGATGTTCCCCGGGAGCGGGCTGTGGAGTATACCAGCAGTATCTTCCGTTTTTTTGCGGCAGGATGGAAAAAACTGTTCATCGGTGCCTGACGCCCCCTTTCCAACTCTATGGGAAAGGGGGAATATAAAGCCAATTAGTTAGCGTAAGCTAACTAAAACAGGAAAAGGGGGTGTCGGAAAAGTTCATTAAAGGGGTTTATTTTTTTGACATAAAGTTAGCTTGTGCTAACTGAGGCTGACTAAAACTGACGAAAAGAAGAACCACTAACTGAAAGGGGAGATATCTGTTATGTCATCCGCTGGGAAGCAAAAAACCGGCACCGCACGTCTGCTGGAACTTGCCGGTACCAAAAAACCGCTGATAATTTGCGCCGGAGTTCTGTCGGCCCTGGCGTCCATCGTCAGCTTTATACCCTATATCGCTATCTATGGGATTGTGAAGGAAGTCTTAATCGCTTTGCCGGATCTGGAGGCCCTGAACAGTGCTCTGATGATTCGCTATGGCTGGCTGGCTTTTGGCGGAGTGGTGGGAAATATTCTGCTTTATTTCGGGGCCCTGAGCTGCTCCCATCTGGCGGCCTTCGGCACCCTGTACGAACTGAAAGTCAACTTTGCCACCCATCTGGCCAAGGTTCCCCTTGGTTTTCATGTGATGATCGGCAGCGGCAAGCTGCGGAAAATCACCGATGACAATATTGAAAAGGTGGAAGGGTTCATTGCCCATCAATTGCCCGATCTGGTGGCCGCTTTTGTAGCGCCGGTGGTGATGATCGTGATTCTGCTGACGGTGGACTGGCGGCTGGGGCTGGCGGCCCTGGTAGGGATTGTCGTCGCTTTTTTGATCCAGATGTCCGTCTATGGCAATGAAGGGTCCAAGTCCATGATGAAAAAATATCAGGCCTCTCTGGAGGATATGAACAACGCTTCGGTGGAGTATGTGCGGGGAATTTCGGTGGTGAAGGCTTTCCGGCAGACGGTCTATTCCTTCCGCCGTCTTCATGACACCATTAAGGCCTATACCTCCATGGTCATTCCTTACACCTTAAGCTGGCAAAACTCTTTTTCGGCGTTTGTCGCCTTGGTCAACAATATCTATCTTTTTGTGGTGCCGGTGGGAATTTTCATCGGGATGAGAACCACGGACTATATCGGCTTTTTAAGCAATTTTATTTTCTATTTAATTTTTGTCCAGTCGGTGGCCACGATTCTGATGAAGATTATGTATGTCAACGGCAACGCCATGAAGATCATCGGCGGGGTGGAGGCCATGGACAGGGTCTTGGCGGAACCGGAGCTCCCTCAGCCGGCTAATCCCCAAACGGTGACCCAATATGATGTGAACTTTGCGGATGTGGTGTTTTCCTATGACAAAGACAAGAAAACCGAGGCTCTTTCCGGGGTGAGCTTTATGGCGAGGCAGGGGCAGATCACGGCTATTGTGGGCCCTTCCGGCGGCGGCAAAAGCACTATCGCCCATTTGATTCCCCGGTTTTTTGATGTCAGCGGGGGACAGATCACCATCGGCGGTGTGGATGTGCGGCAGATGAACAGCCATTACCTGATGGAGAAGGTGACGTTTGTCTTTCAGGATGTGTTCCTTTTTAAACAAAGTGTCATGGACAATATCCGGATGGGCAACCCCCAGGCTTCCGATCAGGAGGTCAGGGAAGCGGCCCAAGCCGCCCAATGCCACGATTTTATTATGAAGCTGCCCCAAGGGTATGAAACGGTGATCGGCACCAGAGGAGTGCATTTGTCAGGGGGCGAAAAGCAGCGGATTGCCATTGCCCGGGCTATCGTGAAAGATGCTCCTATAGTGGTGCTGGACGAAGCTACGGCTTTTGCCGATCCGGAAAATGAGCACCTGATTCAAAAGGCTTTCGAAAGGCTGATGAGGGATAAAACCGTGGTCATGATTGCCCACCGCCTGTCCACCGTCCAGGGTGCGGATAAAATCGTGGTGGTGGAGGAAGGCAGGGTCGGCGAGGAAGGAAGCCATGAGGAATTGCTGGCCAGGGGCGGCAAATACGCCGCGATGTGGAAGACCTATATGGACACTGCCAGCTGGACCATGAGTCAGGAGGAGGTTTTCGCTCATGCCTAAATTACAAGCCGCCTTTATGCTGACCGATAAAGGCTACAAGGATCTGAAAAAGGCGATTGCCGCCTGCACCCTGAGCAATTTTGCCATGATGCTTTCTTTTATCGTCATGATCCAGATGATTATAGAACTGATCAAACCTCTGTCCGGGGGAGAGGTAGCCTGGCCGAAAATGTGGATGCTTTTTGGGGCCGGGATTCTGGCGGCCTTGCTCATCTTCCTCAGTCTGAGAAACGATTATAAAAAGACCTATATCGTGTCCTATCTGGAAAGCGAGAACGCCCGGGTTACTCTGGCGGAGCAGATCCGCAAGCTGCCCATGAGCTTTTTCAATGATAAAGACATTTCCGAAGTCACCACCCATCTGATGGATGATGTGGCCACCAGTGAACATGTTCTCAGCCATGTGGTGCCCCAGATTGCAGCTAATGCCATCTCGGTCACGGTGATTTGTGTGATGATGGCCTTCTATGATTGGCGGATGGCTTTGGCCATCTTTATCACGATGCCCCTGGCCTTCGCTATTATTTTTATCAGCCGCAAATTCTATGGCAAGCTCCACAAAAAGCACCTGGATGCCAAGATGGCGGCAGCCGGGCAGGTGCAGGAATATATTGAAGGAATCAAGGTCATTCGCGCCTGCAATCTGGACGGAGAGAAGTTCAGCGCCTTGGAAAAGGCCCTGCGGACGATGAAAAAACTGGCCATAGCCATGGAGTTCGGTACCGGGGTGTTCGTGACCGGCGCTCAGGTGGTTCTGCAGGCGGGTATCGGCCTTACCGTCCTGGTGGGAACAACCCTGCTCACCGGGGGTCAGCTTGAATTTGTGCCCATGCTGCTGTATATGCTGGTTGTGGTGCGCATCTATGCTCCCATCTTAACCGAACTGGCTCTTTTGCCGGAGTTTTTGTATCATCGCATTGCCGTAAAGCGCATGCAGAAGCTGATGAGCATCCAGCCCATGGAGGGGAACAAGGAGCTGGAGATCAAGGACTTTACCATTAATTTTGAAAAGGTGGATTTCCAATATAACCGGGAGGGGGAAGGGGCCATCCACGGGATGACCGCAACCATTCCCGCCGGAGGGATAACGGCCCTGGTAGGGCCTTCCGGCAGCGGCAAAAGCACGGTGTCCAAGCTGATCGCCCGCTTCTGGGATGTGAGCGGGGGCCGGATCACCGTGGGGGGAGTGGATGTCAGGACCTTGGACCCGGAGCATCTGATGAGCTATATGAGCTTTGTCTTTCAGGATGTGGTCCTGTTCAACGATACCGTCTACAACAACATCCGCATCGGCAACATGGAGGCTTCCCGGCAGGAGGTTCTGGCCGCCGCTCAAGCCGCCCGCTGCGACGAGTTTATCAGCCGGATGCCCGACGGGTATGATACCCTACTGGGAGAGAACGGTTCCACTTTATCCGGCGGCGAACGCCAGCGCCTCTCCATCGCCAGGGCTTTGCTGAAGGATGCCCCTATCGTCATGCTGGACGAAGCCACCGCTTCTCTGGACCCGGAAAGCGAGGCCGCCATTCAGCAGGCCATTTCCCGTTTGATCCGGGGCAAAACGGTGATTGTCATCGCTCACCGTCTGCGCACCATCCGCAATGCCGACAAGATTATTGTTCTGGACCAGGGGAGAGTGGCTGAAGAGGGAACTCATGAGAGCCTCCTTGAGAAAAACGGCTTGTATAAAAAGCTGTTTAACATCCAGCAGGAAAGCTTGGGCTGGTCGGTGCGGTGAGGTAAAGGGGGCAATGCTTAGCTGTCACCCAATAAAGGAAACATTAAGATGGGGCAGTCGGCAAGGGGACTGTGACAACCAAAGACGGACTATCGGCGTAAAGCTGATAGTCCGTCTTTGGCACACGACTTCTTACTTCAATGGAACAAAGGTATTAGAGTACTTTAGCAATCAACTGAATAAGATTAAAATACTTTCCGCCTTCAGCCGCCATCATTTTGATGTCTTCAGCAACAATGGGATGATAACCGGTCAGCCATTCTTGCCACGCCTCTCTGCAGCAGGCCATTTCGCGGCTGTCCACCATTTCAATGCCCTCTGCTTTCTTCCACAAATCTTTCCACCAATCAAGAGAGTGCAAGGTTCTTGCCATCTCGCTATTCCAAAACGGCTGCATTTCATGGGGAACATTATCCTCAAATTCGTAATTTAATCCGGGAATAGCCACGGCGATATAGCCGCCCTTTTTTACAAAAGAAATAAGGGACGGGAGCATTTCCGCCGTATCGCCGAAATAATGATAAGGATCCACGGTGAACAACAAGTCAAAATAGCCCTTGGCGAAAGGCAGCCCTTTGGTCGCGTCTACGGAAATCGGCACGGCCTTATCAGCAATCCCCATAGATTGAAAACGCTCATAGTTTTCAGTTGGCGAAATCCAAAGGTCGGCGGCAAAAACGGACGCGCCATATTTTTTCGTTAACAAAAGGGTGGAAAGACCACACCCGCAGCCAAGGTCAAGTATGCGCATAGTCTCATCAATGTTCAGATGCGATGACAATTCCTCCGCTAAGCGCATGGCATTTGGCCCCATCATAGCGGCTTTCAGGAACTCAACATTTTTGTCATTAGAAATAAACTGGTTTGTAAATGTATACATGGTATGCTCCTTTCTAATTTTCGCCTTATAGAAAGAAAACAAAAAAAGCACAGTGTGACACTGCGCTACAAATTACACCATTATAATAATGGATGCTCATTCAATCTGTAAGGCAGTTTTTGACAGCACTAATAAAAGCAGAACAATCTGCTCGTTTCATGCCCTTAACTTAAACTCTTACAGAATTACCGACATCAATACACTCCCTCTTTCTTTAACTCACTATATCATGGCACTATTCATGATGGCCAGAGATTATTTTGAATTCGTTCTATTACTTAGTCCGGATCTTTTCCAGGCGCGACCCTTGCTAGTGCCCTGTCAACCTTAAAATTACACTATAATGGCGAGCCAATTTATAGCAAGACAAGGCGGAGGATTGAGGCATACCGAGCGTATGGAGATTGACGACAACGCAGTATTGCTGTAAATTGGCCGCCAGGATAGGTGAGATTTAGGGTTGACAGGGCACTATGCTCTTGACAGAGAAAAAAGAGAGTAGTATACTCTATTAAAATAATGATAATGATTATCATTATATATAAATTTTTAATAATGAAAAGGGAGGAATTTATTATGTTAGGGAAAGAAAAAATGACTTTGTTCGGATTGGGGCTAATGGCGGGAACCTTTGGCCTGAAGCTGGCGACAAGCAAGACAGCCAAGAAAGCTTATGTTAAGACCCTGGCAACCGGCTTAAAGGCCAAGGCTGAATGCGACAAAATGATTGAAGAAGCGAAGGCCAATGTGGACGACATCATGGCCGAGGCAAAGCTTGTCTCCGAGCATGAATAGACAAGGGATCACCAGGTGCCGGATATGAACTATACAATAAGCCATGATATTCCCGGAAGAATTCGCTTTAAATTTCCCGGAGGCGGTTTTTCCCAACAGGAAACGGCAGCGTTATGCCATAGTCTTGCGAAGCACAGTTTTATACATAAGGTCCAGCCCTACCGGCTCTCCAGCAGCCTTGCCGTGAATTACGAAGAAGGGTGCCGCGAAGGGGTCATCGAGGCCGTAGCCGCACTGAAGAGGGCGGAGTTGAAGGATTATGAGCTGCCGATGGGAGAAGTTCCTTACAATGATTATGCGGATCAATACCTTAACCAGCTGGTGTATATGATTGGCAAAAGGGTCCTGACAAAGCTCTATATGCCGTCGGGATTGAAGGCTTTCTGGATGGTGAAAGGAGCCCTACCCTATGTCTCGAAGGCGGTTAAGCAGCTTTGGAGCAGAGAGAAGCTCAATGTGGACGTGTTGGATGCCGCGGCAATCAGCGTCTCCATTTTAAAGAAAGATTATGACACTTCAGGCAGTGTCATGTTTTTTCTTTCCGTGGGCAATCTGCTGGAGGAATGGACCCACAAGAAATCCCGGGATGATCTGGCCAAAGGCCTGGCCTTGCGAGTGAATTCCGCCTGGGTCAGACGCAATGGGCAGGAAAGTCTGGTCAGCCTGAAGGATATTGCCATCGGCGAGCAGGTGGTGGCCAGAATGGGCAGCTATATCCCCGTGGACGGTGTGGTCGTTCAAGGGGAGGCTATGGTCAATCAATCCACCATGACCGGGGAGTCTCTCGTACAGAGACGTATCCCAGGGGATACGGTTTATGCGGGCACGGTCATTGAAGAAGGGGAGCTGCTGATCGGGGTAACCGCCTTAGAGAGTGAAACAAAACTGAATCAGATCATAAAGCTTATTGACGAATCCGAGGGACTGAAAGCGGCGGTACAGTCAAAAATCGAAAACATGGCTGATGCTATCGTGCCCTACAGTTTTCTGATCGCCGGAGGCGTTTATCTGGCGACCAGAAGTGTGGCCCTGGCTTCGGCGGCTCTCATGGTGGATTACTCCTGTGCCCTGAAGATGACGACGCCCATCGCTATTTTAACAGCGATGCGGGAAGGAACTCAGCACGGTTTCGTCATCAAAGGCGGAAAATTCCTTGAAGAAGCAGCTTTGGTCGATACCATCGTCTTCGATAAAACCGGAACCCTGACCGAAGCCAAGCCTTATGTGGTTGACGTGATCGGTTTTGGCGGGTATCGGCGTGACCGGGTTCTCCGTTTGGCGGCCTGTCTGGAGGAGCACTTCCCCCATTCGGTAGCGGCTGCTGTGGTGGCCAAAGCCAATGAAAAGAACCTAAAGCACAGGGAAATGCATGCCAATGTGGAGTACATTGTGGCCCATGGGATTGCCTCGTATGTGGAGGACAAGCGTGTCGTCATCGGCAGCGGGCATTTCGTTTTTGAGGATGAAAAGGTAGAGGTAACCGCCGCCGAGCAAGAGATTATCGATAAGAAGGCGGAAGAGTACTCTTTGCTGTTCCTGGCCGTAGGGGGCAAACTGGCGGGAATGCTCTGCATCGAAGATCCGATCCGGCCTGAAGCAGCCGGGATGGTTGGCGAGCTGAGGGCTCTGGGCATCCATCATATCGCCCTTCTCACCGGAGATAGTGAGAAAGCGGCTCAGGCCATCGCCCGGACGATTGATGCCGATGACTATCGTTCCCAGGTGCTGCCGGCGGAAAAAGCCGACTATATTAATTCGCTGCGGCGGCAAGGCAGAAGAGTCATGATGCTGGGAGACGGAATCAATGATTCACCGGCCCTTTCCTCAGCAAATGTAGGGATTGCCATGAAAAACGGCGCGGATATTGCCCGGGATATTGCCGATGTGGTTTTAACCCAGGGCAATTTAGAATCCATTGTTGCCCTGCGCCGGTTAAGCTCGTTGCTGATCAGAAGGATCGAAAATAACTTTCGCTTTACGGTGGGCTTTAATTCCGGTCTGTTGACACTTGGTGTGCTGGGAATTATCTCTCCCGGCAGCTCGGCGCTGCTGCACAATCTCTCCACGGTAGCCACCGGGGTGAGCAGTATGCGGAACTATTTGCAGGAAGTGTAATGCTTATTTTTAATAAGTACGAACAATAAAACTCTCCTTTGAGCAGGCACCTGAAACAATGCAATTCAGGGCAAGTCAAGGAGAGTTTTTGTCTCACTGTGAGAGTCGTCAGCCTAGGACAAGAATAACCAACAGTTGCATCAATAGGAAAGTTTGAAGTTTGGGCTGCTGGGTGAGATGAGAAAAATAGAGGTCTGGAGACGCTAAGGGGGAAGGGGCGACCGCCCCTTCCCCCCAAAAGGCTTTGACATAATAGTCAGGTAATGCCGATGGTTGTGGTCACAAGCGCTGCATAAAAGACATACCGCCCAATCAGTTCGCCAAAGACCAAGAGAGCACAGGCCAGATAAACATGGCCGGCTTTAAAGCCGCTGCCGGATCCTTGCTTGGAGGGCCAGAAGAGAAGAATTGCTCCCCCCAGAATAAGCAGCCATTTGAGAGCGATGACCATGGTCATGCCGCTTAAAATCGCGGCACTGGCTTGGGCAGCCATACCCGCCTTGCCTAAGCTTAAAGCGTGGGGAACGGCAGAAGCGGCCTGGAAGATCACCGCAGCTAAGACAATGGCTCCGTAGATCTTTTTATCCACATTGTGCAGTTCCTTGAGGCTGGTGACGATAAAGAGCAGAGCGCCGATGGCAAGGGTCGTGGTATAGAAATCGATGAAGGTATTGGCCCCTTGCCAGACGGTCACCGTGGTGGTGGAATAGAGTTTCCCCATGGAGAAGACGGCAACCAGACCGACCAGACTGCCTCCCCAGCGCAGGAGCAGATCCAGGCCGGCGTTGTCAGGCTTAAAGTGCTGCACCAGGGCATAGAGAACAGCGATGCCGGCGAAGAAGCCGCATAAAAGGGCTTCATTGCTTAACCAGGAGGTGCCCAGATGAGAGAGGGAATTTAAGAAAGCCAGGGGTCGGCCCAGATGCAGCAGGGAGGCCAGAATGCCGACGAGACTCAACCCTGCGGCAGCATAGGAAGCCATTTTGAAGGTCTTATCTTGATAAAGCTGCTTGCTGATCGTGATAAAGAACATGATCCCAATGGCAGCTTGCATGCAGGAGGAAAAGATCAATAAACTGGTTTCTCCCATAGTTAGATCTCCTTTGCTTTGAAATCATTTTGCTTGGCGTTGTTTTTGGCTTGAATCAGCAGAGCGGGCTTGGTGACCGCCGCAGCAGGCAGGAAGGGTAGTTCCTGAACACTGTCCCCATGCTTGGCTCGGAGCTCCTCTAAGTCTCCCCACTCTAAGGCGCGCATGGGGCAGGCATCCACGCAGACAGGGTTTTCTCCTGCTTCGATGAGATCCTTGCACATATTGCATTTGCTGATTTGCCCCAGTTCGGGGATGAATTGGGGGACCCCGTAAGGACAGTTCCAGGTACAGTAGCGGCAGCCGATGCACTTGGCTTTATCATGATCCACAATGCCGTTTTCCAGCTTGTGCAGGGCTTGGGTGGGGCAGCCCTCGACACATTTGGGGTTTTCGCAGTGATTGCAGGTGCCGGAATAGTGAAAAATTCCTGGTTTCGGATAGGAACCTGTTTCAAACGCTTTGACCTGGCGGAAGATCGTTCCCACGTTCAGATCGTTTTTATCCTTGCAGGACACCTGACAGGTGCGGCAGCCGATGCAAGAGGTCATATCAAAATAGAATCCGTATTGACTCATGATCCTTCACGCTCCTTTCTTAGAGAATAATCCGCTGGGGTTTTTGCACATCGGCGATCAGGGCGGCGCCGGTGAACTTCTCCATGCTGCAGATACAGCTGTTCCAGCCGGAGACCCCTTGGCCGGTGGAGACAGGGCCGCAGAGAATATTATCCGCGCCTCCGGTATCGATGCCGGTTTTCTCATCCATATCGACCCAGGAGCCATGGGGCAGGCCAATGACGCCGGGCATAAAGCGGTCGGTAAGGCAGGCGGTGCGCAGGGTTTTGCCGTGCTGGCTGGTTAGTAAGACCGTATCCCCATCGGCGAGCCCTTTTTCCTTGGCATCCTGGGTGCTGATGTAGACCGGATTGGGCCAGGTTTCTCTGAGCCACTGCACATTATCGAAGACGGTGTGGGAGCGGCGGAGGTAGTGGGGATTGATCACCTGGTAAGGATAGTCCCCTTTGGCTTTAGTTTGCCAGTCTTTAAAGGTTGCTTCATAGCCTTCCACAGGGGGAATATGGGTGGGTATGGGCTTGATTTTACTATAGCCCATACCGTTGACGGTATCGGCCAACACCTGGGAATAGAATTCGAATTTACCGCTGGCGGAAGAACGGGGATGGGCCTCAGGATCTTCGCAGAAATCCTGGAAGGCGATATAGCCGTAGTTGTCGTCCGGTTTTCTCTCGATCTGGTAGAGTCCTTTTTCCTGGAATTCCTTGAGGCTGATCTGGCCTTGCTGTGGTTTGCCCTGGGCACCCCACTGGGCAATGTCCTCTTCCGTAATGGTGACCAGGGGAGCCACTGTTTTACCGTCGGCCAGGACAACGGTACTGCCGGCAATTTGGTTGAAGAACTGCTGTTTGGCGTCGATGGGAAAGGCTTTAGAAGCATCCACACCCAGGCGCTTGGCCAGTTCCCTGGCAATCCATTCATCACTTTGGGCCTCGTAGAGAGGCTCGGTGATTTGGGAATACATGATCAACATTTCACGATTACCGGTCAAAAAACCGCCGATTTTTTCCCATTCCGTGGTGACGGGGAGGACAAAATCGGAATACTTGGCATTGGTGGTGAGAAACTGACCGTGGCTGACGACCAAATCCACCTGGCGATGGGCTTCGATCCCTTTGGTCATGCCGTCGGCAGATTGAAGCCGGGCATTATTATCATGATAGATGAGGCGGATGTCGATATCTTTCATTTCGCCCTTCAGGAATTTTTTGTTGCCTGTAAAATTGTATTTACCAGCCACGATGGCCCGCCACATTTCGGTATGGTTGATACTGTCCTTGACAGGATTGTCTACATTGGGCAGCCCATTTTTACCCGGACTGACTAAGGTATCACCACCGTTAGCGGCACCGCTGTGGCAGCTCACTCCGCACATATGCCCTGATTTCCCCATATGGCCTGTCATGGCCCCGAGAATCATCGCCATTTGCGGCAAGTTGTCGGCATTTTGTGTTCTTCCGGCAGACCAGGCATAGAGGAGGGCTACTTTTTTGTTTTTGTTCATGGCCCGGGCCAGATAGCGGATTCTGTCCGGGGCGACGCCGCTGATTTCGGAGGCCCATTCCGCATTTTTGGGGACACCGTTATAGGTGCCGAGAACATAGTCTTTGAAGTTGTCCTTGGCATCGGTGCCTGGGGGCATGGAGTCGGCGTCAAAGCCTATGGTATATTTTTTGAGGAAATCCCAGTCGATTAAGGGATTTTTGACGGGATCATCCTCGACGATTAACGTGTGGGCCACCCCAATCATCAGAGCTGTATCCGTAGCCGGCCGGGTGGGAATCCAATCGGCTTCCAGCAGGCCGTAAGAATCATTATAGAAGGGATCAATGGCGATAAAATCGGCTCCGGCTTTTTTAACCTGAAGGAAATGATAGACCGGATTACCGGCGGAGCTCCAGGCAGGATTCATGTTAAACATAATCACAGTATCGCAATTGCGCATATCCAGTCTGTCATTGATGCTGTCACCGCTGGAGCCGCTGAAACCGACGGGACCCGGGGTATAAGTCCATGAACCCAGTGATGTTGTCCCCCAATTGGCTACATAGCCGCCATAGAGGGCCAAAACTTTGGCAGCGGGGCCGCCGTCGGCGAAGAAAGCGCGATTGCCTTGTTCGGACTTGATGCGTTTAATTTCGCCGGCAATGGAGTCCAGGGCTTCATCCCAGGAGATTCTGACCCATTCATCCCGGCCCCGGAGTTCTTTCTTGCCCCCGCCCGGTTCCCAGTTTTTTCTCTTCATCGGGTATTTCAAGCGATCGGCGCCAAAGACTTGCTGCCGTTGGGAGCGTCCCCGCACGCAGGCCCGTTGTTGCGGATAGTCCGGGCTGTCCGGGTGGGTGTCGTCGGTTTTTTGCCGGATGACCACCCCATCCACCACATAGGCCTTGTTAAGACATCGTCCGCCGCAGTTATGCCAGCAGGCGGCGGTGAGCCATTTGCCTTCTTTGCCGGCGGCTTGATCGGCGGTGGCCTGGGTTAAGCTACTGCCGCAGCCGGTAAGAGACAGACCGGCGGTGGCGGCGGCACTGGCTAGAATGAAGGAGCGTCGACTTAATTTAGCATTGGTGATTCGATCGATCAAATCCATACTGTTAGGCCTCCTTTAAATTATTATATAGTGAAAATTATTTCAAAATAAGCTGAACATGGCCTCCTTTCTCTGCTCGCAGTGTGGGTCATTTCATATTGTGAAAAGTTCGACTAATTAAATTATAGCAGTAAAATCTTAACGAATTATTATTAATCATTAACATAATATTAAAATTGATTTTGGTCCCGAGTCGGGGGATCAGGAGAATAGAGGAAGGCGCAGCGCAGGTCGGGGGGTCACAGATTATCGCGAAAGCTTAGGAGAATTGTCTGACCTCTTGAATGACCGGCTACTCTATGTTATTATATAGCAGTATTCAACGTAGTTGATTACCGATGATGTTGAATACCTGAGAAAAAATTATTTTGGCGATGAGGGAGTGATTGCATGTCCAATGCTATTGAAATTACGGACTTGAGAAAGAGTTTTTCGGTCAAAGCAAAAGGCAGGATAATCAAAGTGGAAGCGGTGCGTGGTCTCACCCTTGGGGTGAAGCGCGGTGAGATTTTTGGCTTTCTCGGTCCTAACGGAGCGGGAAAAACCACAACCCTGCGTATGCTTACAACACTCCTGCCGATTGATGAAGGTAAAGGGGCCATTTGCGGGTATGACCTTGTGGGTCGGCCCCAGGAAGTGCGGCGCCATATTGGTTATGTCAGCCAGCTGGGCGGGGCGGACTGGGAAGCAACGGGGCGCGAAAACCTGATCCTGGCCGGGCAGCTATACGGAATGAAGCGGCACGATGCTGAACAACGTACCGAGGAATTGCTTGCCGTATTTGAATTAGTCGAGCTGGCGGATCGGGTGGTAAGGACCTATTCCGGAGGGCAAAGGCGCCGGCTGGAAATCGCCTTGGGCATGATCAACCGGCCGGAAGTACTGTTCCTTGATGAACCGACAACGGGGCTTGACCCGCAGAACCGTGCCAATCTTTGGGAGCAAATCCGCAAACTGAAAGAAGGGGGCACGACGATCTTCCTGACGACTCATTATCTGGATGAAGCGGATGCTTTAAGCGACCGGCTTGCCATTATGGATTGCGGAAGCATCGTGGCCGAGGGTACCCCCCAGGAACTCAAGGAGCAAATTTCCGGCGACGTTATTCAAATTCGTCTTGCCAGCGGTCGGACCCAACAAGTAAAGGAACTGTTTGACAAGGAGAGTTTTATCCATGAAATCCGCCTTGAAGGGGAAAACATCTATCTTTATGCCAGGAACGGAGCGCAGGTTCTGCCTCCCATCTTCGCCATGCTGGAGGCCGCAGGTGTCCAAACCCAATCGGTCAGCATAGCCACGCCGTCCCTGGATGATGTATTTCTTAAACAAACGGGAAGACTGTTGCGTGATGCAAAGGAGGACATAGCATGAAAACCGCTCTTGAAACAGGACTGCTTTGCCGGCGGAGGCTTTTGGAACAAATCCGCTCGCCCATTTGGCTGTTTATGGGGCTGACAACCCCCTTGCTGTATCTTGCTCTGTTTGCACCTCTTCTGGGCGGGCTTCCCACAGTTGGGGGTGCAGGTGTCGCCGATGCTTTCGTACCCGGCTTGCTGGCTTTGTTTGCCTTAAGCAGCGGGACCGGTATAGGCTGGATAATCAATCATGAACTGAAGACAGGGGTTATCGAGCGCTTCAGGGTTTCACCGGTCAGCCGCTTTTCCCTGCTGATGGGAAATGTGCTGAAAGACATCATTACCTTTTTGCTGCCGGCCCTGATCGTGATCAGCGTTGCCAGCTTTGCCGGATTTCATATTCACGCCGGCGGGCTTGCCGTACTGCTGGTGCTGCTCTGCCTGCTGACAGCGGTGGTATCTGCCGCAAGCAGCAGCTTAGGGCTTGTAGCCAAGGATATTGGTACCATAGCCGCTGTGGTCACAGGATTGCAGCTTCCCATAACCCTGCTGGCAGGAGTTTTGCTGCCTATTTCCTTTGGACCGGCCTGGCTGCAGGTTCTGGCTCATCTGAACCCCTTGTATTATGTGGTGGAAGCTTCCCGCGTCCTGGCCGGCGGCACAATTTGGGATGGGAAAGTTCTTTGGGCTTTTGGGGTGATGATACCTTTACTGGGAATCACCCTCATCTGGGCAGTCAATGTCTATAGAAAAGCTGTGGCCTAAACCCTCATTGGAACCTCCCCCGCAGCGGCAGGGTCAGGGGGAGGGTGGCCAGAGCCCCCAGGGCAATAATCGTCACGGTCCATTGGAGGCTCATAAAGTCGCTGATTAAGCCGTAGACCGAGGGAACGATGGCTCCGGAGCCCAGGACGGCCGTGTAAAAAACGGAAAAAGCCTGGGCCCGCTGTTTCTCGGGTACCAGTTCGGGTACGCTCCCGTACAGTACGGAAGATGTGCCGTTTAAGGCAAGCCCGAGCAGGGGGGCCAGGAGCAGGGCGCGGCCCAGAGAAAGGACCATCATCCCGCTGATACAGAGTGCCGTCAGGCTTTCCGTAATGATCACCGACCGCAGGATGCCGACCCGGGTGGCCAGGATGCCGCAGACCAGCTTGCCGGTAGCGCCTCCGGCAAAAATAAGGGCGAGAGCGAAACCGATGGTATTTACCCCGGCCCCCTTTTCCTGCAAAAGAAAGGGGAGAAAGGTCAGGAAGGCCATCCGGGTTGCCCCGTCGATAACGCCGATGGCCGCCAGGGACCAGAAAGCCTGATAGCCTTTCCAGCCCAGGAGGAGTTTGTGGGCAGCCGGCTTATTCTCTGGGGCTGGCGAGATGGTAGTGGGACCGAGTCCCTTTGCCGCCAGGGCCAGGATCAAGAGGAGCAAAAAGCCGCAGGCTGCCAGCAAACGGCTGGCGGTTGGCCATTGAAAACAGGAAATCAAAAAGGCTGCTGCTGCAGGGAAAACCAACTTGCCGATGTCTCCGGTAAAATTTAAAGCGCTCAAAGCCCGCCGCCGCCCTTTAACCTCGGTATAGGCGTCGGAGATCAAAGCAGAGGATATGGGATGCTGCACGCTGGAACCTACGCCGGACAGGATCAGGAGCAGCCCTAAAAGCCAGGGCTGGGTGACCCACCCGAACAGCAGCACGGCCAGGCCGGTCACGGCGGTCCCCGCCAGCAAAACCCTGATGCGTCCCACCCGCTGGGCTATCAGTCCGGAAGGGATTTGAAAAAGGCCCATGGAACCGGAAACCAAGGTTTTAAACAAGCCGATTTGGGTAAAGGACAATGACCATTGGGCCTGCCAAACCGGGAAGAAAACATAAAGCATGTCGGTGAACCCGTCATGGAGAAAATGAGCCAGGTTCCCGATCAGCAAGGTCCGCCGGGTTAAGTATTTTTCGTGATGGATCCCGTTACTTTTTTCACTTAGCTGCACCTGATGATCATTTATAGTCGGTTGCAAATTTCCGCCCCCCTCAGCGCAAGGCATTTTATCTATAGTTTTATTCTAAATATCGAAAGACCCCTTGTAAAACGAATCATTTCGCCATATAATATCTAAAATTTGAATATTACAGGGGAGGAAGGCCATGTATCTTTTAGGAATCGAAGCCTTTTTGGCGATCGTTCAGACCCACAGCTTAAGTAAAGCTGCTGAATTTTTGCATTTAACCCAATCCACCGTCAGTTACCGGCTGAAAACCCTGGAGCAGGAGCTGGGAACGTCTTTGGTGCAACGGGGCAAAGGCCTTCCCGCCATTGCCCTCACCCCTTTCGGTGAAAATTTTGTCGCTATAGCCGAACGCTGGCGGGCCCTGATCCGGGAAACGGAGCTGCTCCAGGCCAACGGACCGCAAATCAGCCTGGCTCTGGGTGGGTCCCACAGTCTGAACACCTATCTGCTGCCTTCCTTGTACCAGGCTTTAAGCCGGCACACGCCGCCCCTCCGGCTGCAAATCCGCACCCAGCATTCCAAAGATCTTTATACCGCATTGGAGCGCCGGGAAATCGACGCCGCTTTTGTGCGCAGGGAACTGATTGTACCGAATGTCGCCGTGGAACCTTTTTTTCAGGATGAGATGGTTCTGGTCAGGCTGTCAACCCCTGAAAACAGCGCGGTCAAGCGGGTTGCCCCCAGTGATCTGCACGGGGAAGACGAGCTGTATATTCACAACCGGGGCTGGGGCTCAGCTTACCAGAGCTGGCATGACCGTTGGTGGGATCCCCTTGAGCCTCCCCGCATTCAAATCGACGGCATGGGACTGATCTTTGCCCTGCTGCAGGATTCCCGGCAATGGGCGCTTGCCCCCCGGAGCATTGCCGGGAGGTTCGTTCAATCCGGTCAGTGTGTCATCCAGGAAATCTCTGATCCGCCCCCGCCCATCGTTCACTATAAGATCACCCACAAATATGCCCCGCCGGCCAGTCCCGGCTTAAAACTGCTGGACCGCTATCTGAAGGATTTTTTCCCGGCAGGGCAGGGTGGAGAGCAGAAGCCGGAATAGGAAATTTTTCACTGCTCCTTGACGGATTAGGATGGATGGACTACATTAAGATTAGTACGATTGGGCTAATGGAGGTGGCGGCATGTCATCCGTCAAAACGAATCAAGGGAACAACATGTTGGGTACGCAGCCAATCCCCGGCATGATCTGGAAATTTGCGCTTCCGGCGATCATTAGTGCTATGACCAATCAGGTGTATAATCTCATTGCTCAGGTCTATATCGGCTGGAGTGTAGGGGATCTGGGCATAGCGGCCACCAATGTGGCTTTTCCGCTGGCGATCCTGATTACCGCACTTTCCGCCTTGTTTGGAATGGGGGGCGCGGCGAAGTTCGGCCTTTATATGGGCCAGGGCAAGCCGGAGGAAGCAAGGCAAACCATTGGCAATGCCCTTGTTTTAATGGTGGTCAGCGGTTTGGCGGTCGGTATCGGTGCGACGGTTTTCCTACGGCCTTTGCTGTATACCTTTGGAGCCACCGAGGCGATTATGACGTATGCTATACCCTATACTCTGATCACCAACATCGGTATTCCTTTTGGAGTTCTGGCGGTGGGAGCATCTTACCTGATCCGGGCCGATGGCAGCCCGTCCTTTTCCATGTTGGTCGTACTATCAGGGGTGATCTTTAATCTGATCGCTGCACCTGTGTTTCTATTTGGGTTGGAGATGGGTATTGGGGGCGTTGCTTTGGCTACGACCCTGGGGCAAATGCTGTCCAGCGCGGTGGCCATTTACTATCTGCGCGTAAAATTCAAGTCTGTTTCTTTAAAGAGAGAAGGTATGCAGCTGCAGGGTGCTGTGATCAAAGGGGTTTGCGCCTTGGGCTCTGCTGCATTTTTCACCCATTTGGCAGCGGTGGCAGTGCAGATTGTTCAAAGCAATGCCTTGCGGTATTATGGCGCCCAATCCATATACGGAAGCGAAGTAACCCTGGCCTCGGCGGGAGCCGTGATCAAGGTTATGGCTTTCCTCATGTCGGTGGTTATAGGTATATCCCTTGGCTGCCAACCCATATTTAGTTATAATTATGGCAGAAAACGGTATGACCGGGTCAAAGAAGCTTATAAGCTGGCGGTTTCCTATGCCACGATTGTTTCGGTCATCGCCTTTTTGTGCATCCAGATCTTCCCCCGCCCTATATTGAGCATTTTCGGGTCCACCAACCCTTTGTTTTATGATTTTGCCGTCCAGTACATGCATATCTACCTGTTTATGACCTTCGCCAACGGAATCCAGCCGGTCACCTCAACCTTCTTTTCTTCGATTGGCAAAGCCAGGATTGGTTTTTGGATGTCCCTGGTGCGGCAGGTTTTGCTCTTGATGCCCCTGCTGCTGATTCTGCCCATCTTTTGGGGAATCAAGGGCGTTTTATGGGCAGGGCCTCTGGCGGACGGCATTGCGGTAGTTTTGGTTATCCTGTTTGCAGCGAGGGAAATGCGCATCATGACCGGGCTGCAGCTTAAGCAAGTACCGGATGCGGGGATTGCCAAAGAGTAGTTGAGGAATACTTAGGGAATAGCTATTGAATAGTCATTGGAGTAATTATGGGAGTAGTTATAGGAGCAGTCATGATGGAAAACAGCACAAAACAGGAAATACTGAAAACAGCGAAGGACTTATTTAATCAACGGGGCTTCAATGCCGTATCTCTGCGCGATATTTCAGGCGTCATGGGAATCAGCAAAGGCAATCTGACCTATCATTTTAAAAAGAAAGAAGACATTATTGAAGCGATCCTTGATGAAATGTCCGGTCAGTACCGGCCTCCTCAAGTTCCGCAATCACTGGGCGAAATGAACGCTCTGTTTATGCATCTTCAAACGATGGTGAAAGACAATGCCTTTTATTTCTGGCACCATGCCCAGCTTGCTCAAGTATCCCCCAAAATACGGGAACAGCAAAGCAAGGTCTATCAAACCAACATCAAATTGTTCAGGCAGGCCTTTGCTGTCTTTAATAAAGATGGAGTGCTCCTTGACGAGCAGTTTCCTGGCCAGTATGAACAAACCATCGATTCCCTGCTGCTGGCCTGCATTTATTGGATACCCTTTGGTGAGTTAAAGCAAAAGGTTGGGCAGCCGGCCACATTTCAACAGTATGCCTGGGCGGTGCTCTATCCCTTACTCACGGAAAAGGGGAAGAAGTTATTGCAGGAGATCAGGGGGTAGAGTATATCCTGTGTTAAAAATCGGTTGTTTTAAAATGGCGAAGCAGGCTTCCTCATTTTTCAAAACAGCCGATTTTAATGCTAAGACAGTAGGAAAAAGCCTTGACTCTTACCTTGGAGGAGGGCTTATGCTTAACGCGAGGTGAAGAATGATGCTGTACACGGTTAAAGAAGTCGCAGAATTGGCGGGAGTTACGGTCAAAACCCTCCATCACTATCACAAAATAGGATTGCTGAAGCCCTGTGAGATCACGGATGCCGGCTATCGTCTCTATGGGGCGGAGGAATTGGAGCGTTTACAACAGATCTTGTTCTACCGTGAGCTTGATTTTTCCCTCAGCGATATCCAAAAAGCCCTGGAGGATCAACCGGGTCGAATAATGTGTCTGACCAAACAGCAGGAACTGCTTATAGCGCGCAGGCAGAGACTGGATTGTTTGCTGAAGACCATTGGCGAGTCGATTGTCCTCACCAAGAAAGGAGAAGTTATGGAAAAATCAGCAATGTTTCAGGGACTTAACGCCGACGCCTGGAATACCGCTCTGGCGGAGCAAAGTCAATACCTTAAGGATCACTATGGGTATGAGCTGCCCAAAGTAGAGACTGAGCAAGCCGAGGAAATGAACGATAGTGCCGCTGAAGCCAAGCAGTTTCTGGATTTCCTGGCTGAGGCCCTGCAGGCCGGCTGGAAAGGGAATGATCCCAGGCTGCAAAAAAAGATACAGGAGCATTTGGCCTTTTTAAAGGACCATGGACATTCTATCGATGCCCAAACCTTTGTCGCTCAGGCCAGATTCTTTCTGGAGGATGATTTTCATCGCGGTATGCTGGAAAGCCAGCAGCTGGGGCTTTGCTACTACCTTTGCATAGCTGCGGAAATGTATGCAGCTGCCAATCAGTAATCAATAATCGTTAATCAGTAAAGGATTAAAATAATGGGGAAGACCTGCTCTCTTGAGGCAGGTCTTCCTTTGTACGCATGCCCTGCGGGCAGCGCCAGGTGCTTTATCTAAAAAACTTTGCCTTACAGCAGGGGGCTGATATCCCCGGTGTAAAACAGGTTGAGCCGGTGCAGGGCTCTGGTGCAGGCGATGTAGAGAAGATTTTTGTCATCTTCGCTGTCATAATGATCTCGATCGGCATCGCAGACGAGTACAGCGTCAAACTCCAGGCCTTTTGATAAATAGACGGGGATGGCGAATACTCCTTTCAGCTCCATCTGAACGTCATTTCTGATCAACTGAAGAGGAACCTGATCCTTCAGCCGCTCGTACAGAGAGCCGGCGTCGTGCTCAGTTTTGCAGATTAACCCGATGGATGGGTATCCCTTTTCCCGGCAAGAGTTGATCTCCGCGATGATCAGCTGATCGAGAGCTTCTTGATCGGGAGCGGTCAGGACGACCGGAGGATCGCCTTTTCTGCTGAAGCTGTTGAGTTTAAAGCTTGGCTCGAGAAACCTGGTGCTGTACTCTAAGATCTCCTTGGTGCAGCGGAAGCTTTTATCCAAGGTTACCAGGGCTGAGTGCTGCTTGCCGAATATTTGTCTTGCCCGGTCGTAGAGAGAAAGATCTTCCTGCTTCCCGATGGTTTGTTTGATATCCCCTAAAATGGTATAGCGGGATTGGGGAAACAGAGCCTGAAAGATTTCGAAATGAAGAGGATCATAATCCTGAGCTTCGTCGATGACCACCTGCTTGATCCCTTGATAGCCGGTATAAACTTTTGTCTTCAGGTGGAGAAAGGTTAAGGCCAGAGCGTCATCATAAGCCAGGACATCCCGGTTAAGATTGTCGCAGGTGAAGTCAATAATCGCCTCCATGTCATTGGGCAGTTCCAAGCCTTTGGCCAAACGATAGAAATAAGGTTTGTCACTGAAGAGCTTTTGATAAAGTTCGGCACAATCGAACTGGGTGAATTCCTGTATTTGCTTAAGCAAAGCGGTGCTTTCCAGGAGTGATAACCTGCGGGCCCCTTCTTCCACGGCAAACTCCTGCCCGGTCCGTTCCCTAATGAAGGTTTTCAACTTTTCCAGACGATATGTGCGCTGCTTGTGGACTGATTTTAAAATGGATTTCTCCAAGTGCTGCAGGGAATAGCTCAAGGGAGCAGGAGCCCGTTTCTGCTCTTTGAGCAGTTTGGCTTTTAATAATTGCCGGCTGGCCAGGCACTTCCCGTCATAATAGATATCGCTGAACCGGTCCCAGCGATGGGGCAAGTCGGCAATAAAACGCTTTAAGATCTCAGCAAACTGGCTCGAAGCTTTAAAGGCCAGGCTGTCTTTTAAGAGACTTCTCTTTTGCGGTCTTTCCTGGGAGCGGCCGGGAGAGAGCAGAGCTTCCAGAAATTGATTCCTGGTTTGGATGGTTTCACGCTGCAGCACTTTGCGCAGTATTTCATCAACTACCAAAGAATGAACATTGCTCTCTCCCAGTTCAGGCAGTACATTGGCAATGTACTTTTCAAAGAGGGTATGGGGGGAGATAATGACGATATCGTTATTGGATAATTTAGTCGAGAGACCCTGATACATCAGATAGGCGACGCGATGGAGGGCAACGGAGGTTTTGCCGCTGCCGGCAGCTCCCTGGACCATCAGCAATTCCATTTCCAGATCGCGGATCACCCGATCCTGGTCCTGCTGGATGGTCTCGACGATGGTTTTCATGGTCGGGGAAGTATTCTGGGAAAGCAGTTTGCGCAGGAACTCATCCATGATTTGCCGATCTGCGTCAAAGAAATAGTCCAGTTTTCCTTTATGGATCTCATATTGACGTTTTAAGCTGACCGCTCCGTTTATTCTGCCGCTGGGAGATTCATAGAAAGCTTCCCCTGTGCCGAAACGGTAAAAGACACTGGCTATGGGTGATCGCCAATCATAAATATAGATGTCATGGGTTTTGTCATCCTGAAGGGAAGACCGCCCGATATAAATCTGCTCCGGGGACTCTTCGTCAGCGAACTTAAAATCCAGGCGGGCAAAGTAGGGTGAATCAAGCAACTTTTCTAGGATCAGGATCCTGTTGGCATCCCGTTCGTATTCGGAAACTTTTGCCGACACGGGATTGGCGTACTGGCTTAGCTCCACAAGGGCGTGAAAATTATCCATGGACCAGAGACCGGAGATAGAATGAGAGGTATCTTCCCGCATTTCTTGCTTGGCAGCAAGTATCTCAGCCTTATTATCCTCGCTCCTTAGTCTGGCTGAAACTAATTGCTCTTCGACAATGGCTAGGGTTTGTTCCAGACGCCTGTTTTCAAATTCTTGTTCCACTTGAGTTTTCTCCAAAGCCCAACCCCCTGTTCACGACATTCTTCACCTATATTACACATAATGGCTGAAGATTATAAGAATGTTATTTGAAAAATTTTAATGGTATAATTAAAGTAGGAAGGGTATTTCACGCAAATGATCCAGTCCATTTGCCAAGAGCGGATGGATGTTGACTGATGCCACAGCCTGTTAGGCAAAGGAGTCTTGCCCTATAATTGAACCCTCCGGTCACAGGGAAGTGATCGGGGGTTTTTCGTTTTTTATAAAACAAGATTTAAATTCATATTGACATATGTCATAAACGGAGTATACTGAAATATAGATGACATATGTCATAAACTCTGAGGAGGTGAATTCTATGCCAGGAAGAGATGGAACCGGCCCTAGTGGCGTCCGCTCAATGTCGGGAAGAGGTTTGGGACTTTGCTCTGGGGCAAATGCGGTTCAGCCCCGTGCCGGCAGAATGGGATTACCAGGACGTGCCCGCAGACGAGGTCTTGGTAGGGGCTATGGCAGTGGCTTGGCAGTTAACCCGGCTTCCTCTAAAACACAAAAAGAATTGCTTCAGGAACATAGAGACAGGCTGCAAAACCGAATCGCCAGCATTGATAAACAATTAGAAAGTCTGTAAGATCGGCAGAGGTAACCGGAGGACGCTCTGGTTATTTCTGATTGAGATAGAGGTGATAAAATTATGCCAAGACCCATGAAATGGAGAAAGGTCTGCTGTCTGCCTGAAAGCAATCGCTTCGGTCCTCTGGACTTAAATGGGGATGATCAGAATCAGGTGAAGATGACAGTTGACGAATATGAGACGATAAGGCTTATTGACCTGGAAGGGTTTACCCAGGAAGAGTGTGCTAAAAAAATGAATGTCGCCCGCACTACGGTCCAGGGGATCTATATCGAAGCGAGGAAGAAGCTGGCTGAATCTTTAGTGAATGGTAAAGTGCTGCAGATCGAAGGAGGAGAATACCGGCTTTGCGACGGCTTAGGAAATGGCTGCGGCCAGGGCTGCCAAAAGCGCAGACGAAGAATGGGTTGTGCCGGTCAAGAGGAATGAGGGGACTGAGTACGTGTGAAATTCTTGCAGTGAAAAAGAAGGGGGGATTTTTATGAAGTTGGCAATACCCGTAGATGAAAAAACCATGAAAACCAATGTCTGTGTATCTTTTGGACGGGCTCCTTATTTTCTTATTTATGATACGGAAAGCAAAGAAGGTACCTTTATCGACAACAGCGCAGCGTTAAGCACAGGAGGAGCAGGGGTTAAGGCTGCTCAAATCATCGTCGATCACAAGGTTGATGCCCTGCTTGTGCCCCGCTGCGGCGAAAATGCGGCCGAGATTTTTAAAGCGGCTGATATCAAATTGTTTAAAACCACAACCCTTTGGGCCCAGGAAAATATTGATGCCTGTACAGCCGGAAAGCTGCCGGTTCTGGATAAGGTTCATGCCGGATTGCACGGCCACGGAGGCCATTGAGATGAAGATAGCTGTCCTCAGCGGCAAGGGCGGCACCGGCAAAACACTGGTATCCGTGAACTTAGCTGCGGCAGCCCAGCGCTCCACCTATATAGACTGTGATGTTGAAGAGCCCAATGGGCATCTCTTCTTTAAACCTGAGGTTCTTCAGGAGGAAGAAATAACAGTCAAAATTCCCAGGGTTGAGGATAAGCTGTGCCAGGGGTGCCGGAAATGCGTCGATTTCTGCCAATTCAATGCCCTTGCCTATATCAAAGAAAAGCTGATCGTGTTTGAAGATGTTTGTCATTCCTGCGGGGGCTGTATCCTCCTTTGTCCAGAAAAGGCCCTGACAGAGAAAGATAAGGGTATCGGCAAAGTTCAAAAAGGGCTGTCTGATCAGGTAAGGGTCTATACTGGCATACTGGATATCGGTGAAGTTTCGGGTGTCCCGATCATAAAAAAGCTTCTGAGTGAGAACAAATCGTATGAGAGCCAATCAGATGAGAACCGATCAAATGAGAACGAACCGGAATCCGACCAACTCACCTTCATCGACTGTCCTCCGGGCAGTGCCTGTAGTGTTATGGAGAGCATCAAGGATGCGGATTACTGTCTGTTGGTCGCTGAGCCAACTTTGTTTGGCGTTCATAATCTCAATATGGTCCATGAACTGGTCAAGATCTTTAATAAGCCCTGCGGGGTCGTGCTGAACAAGAGCTTGGAAGGAGAAAATCCAGCGGAAACGTTTTGCTTGGAAAAAAATATTAGGATCTTAAGCCGCCTGCCTTTTGATCATGAGCTGGGAAGGTTGAACTCCAATGCCGAAATTGCTGTCAGGAAAAGTGAACACTACAAGGCTCTGTTTTCCGCTCTGCTTGAAACAGTGACCAAGGAGGTGCAGCATGAAACAGCTGCTTATTCTTAGCGGGAAAGGAGGGACTGGAAAAACCACCATCGCCAGTGCCTTGATCAAGCTTGCCGACGCCAGGGCTTATGGGGATTGTGATGTAGATGCTCCCAATCTGCACCTCATTGCAGGACAGAGCTCAGAACCGGCGAAGCTGGATTACTATGGGCTGCCCAAAGCCCGGATAGATCCCGAACTGTGCAGCCGATGCGATCTATGCAGGCAAAACTGCCGGTTTGATGCTGTTTCAGCAGGGAGTACCTATAGAGTAGATCCTTTTGCCTGTGAAGGCTGTGGAGTCTGTCAGGCTTTGTGTCAGGCCGGGGCCATAACCCTAAAGCCTGCCGCGGCCGGTGAATTGATGCTATATACCCATCAGGAAAAAGTGTTTTCAACAGCACAACTGAAGATGGGGAGCGGGACTTCCGGCAAGTTAGTCACTGAGGTCAAGAAACGGCTGAAAGCGGCAGGGGGTGCGGCCGAGCTGGCGATTATCGACGGCTCTCCCGGAATTGGCTGCCCTGTCATAGCCTCCCTCAGCGGCGTGGATATGGTTTTGATTGTGGCGGAACCTTCCTTATCAGGGATCAGTGATATGGAGCGCATCATCAATACAGCGGCCAAATTCGGTACGAAAGCGGCCATCTGCATCAATAAAGCGGATACCAACCCCGCCCATACAGAGAGGATCGAGGAGTATTGCCAAAGGCAGGAACTGCCCTTGGTGGGAAAAATTCCGTTCGATTTCGCTGCCGTTGAAGCCATCAATAAGGGGCTGACGATTGTGGATAGTGAGTGCGCATCGGGAACAGCAGCAAGAGAGGTCTATAACCAAGTGATGGAGCTTATGGCAAAGTAATGCTCTTATAGCAAAGTGATGGATCTATATTTAAAGAAATGGCGGGCCAGCATTATGATAATTAAAACTTTAGTGGAGAATACAGCCATCGCGGAGGATTTCGGCAGCGAGCATGGTCTTAGCTTGTATATAGAAACAAAAACTCATAAACTGCTCTTCGATGTCGGGGCAAGCGGACTCTTTTGGCAAAATGCCGCAAAACTCAATGTGGATATTGCTGAGGTGGATTTTCTGATCATCTCCCATGGCCATTATGATCATGGTGGAGGACTGAGAGAGTTTTTACGGGAAAACACCAAAGCAAAAGTGTTTTTACATCCTCTCGCTTTTGAAAAACACTATGCTTTATGCTCAGATAATGAATTGGCATGGATCGGCCTGGAGGATGACCTCAAGGAGAACGGGCAAATTGTCCTGACTTCCGATCAATTTCTGATCACTGAGGGCATTTGGGTCTTCTCGAATACCATTCGCTCAGAGCCCCTTCCCGTATTCAACAAAGGGTTGCTCAGGGAGGAAAATGGTCAGACCACGGAGGATACTTTTGCGCATGAACAAAACCTTGTCATTGAGGAAGAGAGCAAAACTCTTTTAGTAACAGGCTGTGCCCATAATGGGATTGCCAATATCCTTGAGCAGTTTCATAAATTAAAAGGTCATATGCCGGATTATGTGATCGGTGGATTTCATCTTTCCAGCCCCTCTTCAGATGACCATGAAAGCTTTGTGAGGCTCGACAAGTTAAGCCAATACTTGATGGATACTAAGGCAAGCTATTACACCTGTCATTGTACAGGCCGAAAGCCTTATGAACGGCTGAGAGCCAGGATGGGTGAGAGTATCAATTATTTGTCGGCAGGCAGTACGCTAACAATCTAATAATAAAGGAGACAAAACTATGAGCGAACAATGCAATGAAAGCTGCAGCAGTTGCGGGGAGGACTGCGCAGACCGCAAAGAAGGCACCCCCGATTTCTCGGCAAAGCTGCATGAGCAGAGCAGGGTTAAAAAGGTCATCGGCATCGTCAGCGGCAAAGGAGGGGTCGGCAAATCCCTGGTTACCTCCATGCTCGCCGTTACCATGAAGAAAAGGGGCTATCATACGGCGATTCTCGATGCGGATGTAACCGGACCTTCTATTCCCAAAGCTTTTGGTCTTAAGGAGAAGGCCAGGGGCGGTGAATCCGGACTGATTCCTGTTAAAAGTGAAGCCGGTATTGATATTATGTCGATTAATTTACTTTTGCCAAAGGATACCGATCCTGTGATTTGGCGAGGGCCGATTATCGCCGGGATCGTCAAGCAATTCTGGACAGATGCCATCTGGAGGGATGTGGATTTTATGTTCATCGACATGCCCCCCGGAACCGGTGATGTTCCCCTCACAGTATTTCAATCCCTGCCGGTGGATGGAATTATCGTTGTCACTTCCCCTCAGGAGCTGGTAGCCATGATTGTCACCAAGGCAGTCAATATGGCGAAGGTGATGAATATTCCCGTTCTGGGTTTGGTGGAGAATATGTCTTATTTTAAATGCCCTGACAACGGCAAGGAGTATCGGATTTTTGGCGAAAGTCATATAGAGGAGATCGCTGTTGAACATCATTTAAAGATTCTCGCTAAATTGCCGATTGAACCCCAAATAGCCGCGGCCTGCGATCAGGGAGCCATCGAACAGGTTGAGGAACATTGGTTTGATTTGGCAGCCGAACTATTGGAAAAAATGGAGGGAATAAAACATGCTTAAAATCGCGGTAGCAAGTGAAATGGAAAAAGTGGCGGAGCATTTTGGCCACTGCGTAAACTTCAACATCTTTGAAGCTGAAAAGAGCAGGATTGTTAAGAGCGGATGCATACCAAATCCTGGGCATAAGCCTGGTTTTCTGCCCAACTTCCTCAATGACATGGGCGTCAATGTGATCATCTCAGGTGGCATGGGGGCAGGTGCCATCGATATCTTTAATGAAAAAGGCATCGAAGTGATCACGGGAGCCGCCGGCAATACCCAGGATGTTGTGGAAGAATATCTTAAGGGTAATCTGAAATCCACCGGTTCTGTTTGTCATGAGCATCAACATCATGGTGAGTGCGGAGAGTGAATTCTGATTCCCTTTAAGCGCCGACATAAAGAACAGATAAAATGGTTGACTGTCTATGGAGGGCAGCAACCATTTTTTGTCATCTTAAGGGCCAGACAATGCCAACAATGCCATCCCCGCCATTGCGTCTCCCAGCTGATACCAATAGTCTCCTTATCAAAACAATAAATTAATTAAAACAAATGAATCTAAACGGATTGAGCTTGCACAATGATGACCGCATAGTGCATTATAATAAGTACAAGCAATATAAGGGAAAACTGTGAAGCCTAAGGAGTGGATGATCATGCCCGTCTTGATTAAAAACATAGTGTGCGTAGGCCGCAATTATGCACAACATGCTCAGGAGCTCAATAATGCGATTCCGCAAGCACCGCTGTTGTTTACTAAACCTACCCATTCTCTGGCTGAGGCCAATGGCGGCGAGATCCTTTTCCCGGGGGAGCGGGGCCAGATTCAATATGAAGCAGAACTGGTCTTTCATATCGGCAGACCCTATGAGCCTGGGATTAAAGCCGACGACCTTGTGGACCAAATGGCAATCGGTATCGACTTTACTTTACGGGATGTCCAGACAGAGTTGAAAGCAAAAGGCTATCCCTGGGTACTGGCCAAAGGGTTTATCAACTCGGCCGTCCTTACCCCTTGGCAGCCTTTCCCCGGACTTGGAGCCATGCTGGATGTTGAGTTTTCACTGGATAAGAATGGCTGCGAGGTTCAACGGGGCAAGATGAGGGAGATGATTTTTGACCTTCAAACAGTGATTGATTATACGGCCCTCCACCTTGGACTTGGCGAGGGGGATATTCTTTTTACCGGTACTCCCGCTGGAGTCGGGGCGGTTCTTGACAGAGACCGCTTTGTATGTAAATTGGCGGATCAAGAATTGGGAAGCTGCTTGATCAAGCTTTCAAAATAAACAGGTTGAGTATGACGTCAATTCCTTGGTTACCCTGATCATTTTCTAAATGCTATAGAGTACCAATTTTTAAATGTTATAAAGCAATAATTTCTTCATAAGTTATTCACGGCTCATTCACTAAGTAATCAAATTTGCTTGCTATAATGCCAATGTTATGGAAACAACCTTTTGGAAATAACTTATGGGGATTAAAGATGAAAAAAGTTGAGAAGCTGCTCATTATCGGCATCGTGCTCATAAGCAGTATTTTGCTGGGCACGATGACCCTGGCAAAACCCGCTCAGGCAAATGCCAGCATTGTTATTGTCATTGACAATGAAGTAAAGCAAAGAATCCCGCTTGTGGTTGAAGAGGAAATGCAAACCTATGAATTTAAGTTTGGAGAGCAAACCGGTTATCTTGAAGTGAAAAACGGTAAACTAAGAATGCTGGAGATGCCTAAAGAGATTTGCCCTGAGGGGATTTGCTCGGAAACCGGCTGGATTGCCAGGCCAAGCCAAGCCATCGTTTGCTTACCCAATAAAATTATTGTCACGATCCAGGGACTGGATGATAAAAGCGACGAAATACTCTAGAAGAATCCATAGATACTTTTAGTTCTTTAACCTCTTTCTTGGACATAAAAATACCTTAAAAGGTCAAGAAAGGGTGGTGAAGAATGGATTCCTTAGCTCACTCTTTGATGCTCGGTATGGAAAATGGCTCCTCGTGGTTAATGGTCTCCATGTTTATGGGAGGAATTGTTCTGTCCATTAATCCCTGCATGGGAGCCATGATCCCCTTAGTAATAGGTGGGGCACGTCAGGAAGGGTATAGCCGGGTTATTCAATTTATCTTAGGGTTTACCTTAACCCTGATGCTGATCGGCGCTCTGGCCGCCCAGGTGGGGATACTTTTCCGTTTACCTGCTATGTACTGGACTATCTTCTTAGGCGTTTTATACCTTGTTGCCGGAGCAATCCTGCTGGGTTTCCGGTTTCCCGTCAAGGTCTCGGGGTTTTATGTGACCCGGAAAAACGGTCCTCTCCGACATATTTACCAAAAAAGCCTGAGCCCCTGGGTTCTGGGAAGTTTTTTCGCATTGGCCCCCTCTCCTTGTACTACACCGGTTATTCTGATGATGAGCGGAACGGCGATGGCCAGTGGTCACATGATTTACTCTTCCTTAGCTTTAGGAGCTTTCGGGCTGGGCCATAGCCTCCTGCTGGCTATGGCCTTTGTCCCCGGGGTAAGAAGATTATTTAAGATGAACAGGTGGACCCAGCAGCTGCGTCCGGTGATAGGTATCTTATTGATTCTGCTGTCAGGCTATATCCTGGTGACACAACCTGGATTTGAACAGGCCATGTCAGGACATCAACATTAACAATTGAACAAATTAGCAAATGACTGCTGCCTCGGTTAGGCTGCAGTCATTTTTAAGGATCGGGAGGGTCAAGAGTATTGACCATGGTGTACATAAGGGGTTGAGGTGAAAAAGAAGGGGATTCAATGAAGAAAAAACTTATGGCCGGAGTGCAGAGGCTCTGGATAAGAGAATAGACAACTAAGGTGTAACTCCCACTTTTCATGAGAGTTACACCTTTTAGGTAGTAGATTGGGTTCAGATAGGATGATTACCAGGCGGAGTAGCCTCCATCCACCATAAGTTGGGTGCCAGTGATACCGCTGGCGGCATCGGAGGCGAGAAATAAAACGGCCTGGGCAATTTCAAGGGGTTCCAGCAGACGGTGCATCGGAATTTGCTCCAGCCAGAGGGGTAGATAGTTTTGCATTTTAGTTAAAGCTCCTGTTGCTGTATAGCCGGGAGCCACCGCATTGATCCTGATGTTGTATTCAGTCCATTCGCTGGCCAGAAGTTTGCAAAGGTGTGTTACGGCCGCTTTGGATACTCCATAACTGATGTTGGTTTCAGGACGCAGGGCTTTAAGTGCTGCGATGGATGAAATACAGATCATACTTCCTTTGCCTTTTTCGATCATATGGCGGGCAAATTCTCGGGCACAATAAAAGGTTCCATTAAGGTTGATGCTCAGAACTCTCTGCCAGGCTTCGTCAGGGTAATCCAGGGCAGGATGAACCGCTCCTACACCAGCTGCGGTCACAAGGATATCTGCCCCGCCATATTTTTCACGGATCGAGGCAGCACCGGCCCGAACTGATTCCGGGTCGGATACGTCCATAGGTTGATAAAAAAGCTCAAATCCTTTTGTTTGATAGAATTCAATGATTTCCGCTTCATCAGCTCGGATATCAGCAATAATGACACGGGCTCCCTTCTCGGCAAACAGGGTGCAGATTTTTTCACCGATTCCGCCTGAGCCGCCGGTAACAACAACATTTTTACCATCAAATCTCAAAAATTTCTCCATAAGTATCAACTCCTTAAATGGTGAGGACCCTTAGTCCAGTTCCTTGCCCGCTGTTTCCGGCAGCAGGAAAGAGAAGAAGAAAGAAAGGAGGAAGAAGATTCCCGTTGCCATCAAGACATTCCTTAATCCGAAGGTTTGGGCATAGAAGCCCACCACCGTCACGGCCAGGGCTCCCATGCCCCGGCCGATGCTATAGCAAAAGCCTACAGCAGTGCTCCTGAACCGGGTTGGAAAGAGTTCGGAGAGCAGGGGACCCAGACCGGAATAGGTCCCGACTTTGAAAAAACCTACGATCGGACCGATCAATAAGTATAAGAAGACGGAGATCTGGGCGGTATAGACCTGGAATGGGGAAAAGAAGGAGGCCAGAAGTAGAAACAAGGCGAAGGTTTTCTTGCGGCCAAATTTATCACTTAAAAAACCGAAGAATAAATAGCCAAAGAGCATTCCGAAATAGGTGGGGAAGATCATTAAGGTACTGTTGATGGCAGATACTCCGGCTCCACCTTTGGCTACCGGGGTGGCAAGATAGGCTGAGGACCAAGTGCCGTAAGGAACACTGGCGATCATGATCAGTCCGACAAACAGAGTGCCTAGCAAGACTTTCCTCAGCTGTTGGCCTTTAAAAATAGCAATCAGAGGGAAGTCTCTTTTTTCAGACTTGGAGGCCATTGCTCCTTTTTCTAGCCAGATTTGCGGTTCTTTAACATTTCGGCGAATGTAGAATACCAATAAGGCCGGTAATGCGCCGACGAAGTAAAGAACCCGCCAGCCGAAATAGGCGATGATCGCGCCCCCGATTAAAGAAGCGACCATGCCGCCCACAGCGTAGGCCGATTGCATGATGGCCAGGGCTTTGCCCCGATGCTCTTTGGGCCAGGTCTCCGAGATCATGGTTGCCCCGGCGGTCCATTCACCGCCCAAGCCCAAGCCTACGAACAAACGTAAAACTAGGAGCTGCCAGATATTTTGGCTAAAACCGCAAAGACCTGTGGCCAGTGCATAAAGCAGGATTGAATACGTCAAAGCCTTCATGCGGCCAATTTTATCGGCAATAATGCCGAAAATGATTCCACCCAGGGAAGAGGCCAATAGTGACAATGTTGCCACCAAACCCGTTGTTCCCGTGGACAGGTTCCAGGCATGCATAAAAGAAATGATGGTAAATGAGTATAATAACGTATCGAATGCGTCCAAAGCCCATCCCAGATATCCAGCGATCAACGCAGACCACTGCTCTTTATTAATTCCTTTATACCAGGGAAGAGGTGCATTAACATTGGCATTCATTCAATTCACCCTTTCTTTTTCCTTGCTGAACATAATAAGAAGTCGATCAACATAGCACAACAGCTCATCTATCGGAGCCGCCACTCGTTGAGATGAGCTATGTCGCATGTTTAAAGAAGGTTCTTCTGCATTGCCGCGCTTTTTATTATAGAGCTTTATAGGGGTGGGATCATTAGGAATTGCGTTGGAAAAGAAGCGGTTTTTTTATACAGATTGTCTATAACCCCTTTCAGGAAGAGTCTGTCCTGGAAAAACTCAGGACTGACCGGTTAAAATGCCGGAAAGATGCAATAACTCTTGCGATAAAGCAGTGATTTCCTGGATGCTGGCTGTAATTTCTTGGGAAGAGGCGGCCTGTTCTTCCGTGGACCGCAGGGAAATGTTGCTTTTATTAATGACTCCGTTGATATTGTCTTTGATCGTGTCGGTCAGTTTTTTTATTTTGGGTACGGTGCTCTTGGATTGCTCAGACAGGTAGCGGATTTCTTCCGCAACAACCCCGAATCCGTTTCCCGCTTCCCTGGCCCTGGCGGCTTCAATCGCTGCATTTAATCCGAGCATCTTGGTTTCATCGGCGATCTCTTTGATAAAATGGGATACTCCTTCTATTTCTTCTGAAAGAGAGATGACCTTTTTAATTTCCGTATTGAGTATTTGTTCATTCTCATAGATCTGAGAGGCTGTTGCCGTCAATTGTTCGATGGCGGAGGATATCTCACTGAGGCCTTTATTTAGATTTTCCGACATTCTCAGCAATTGATAGCCAACCTTTTTCGATGAAATTATCCCAAAGGTTGCAATCACTGAGCCGGCTTGATTATACAGCGGGTAATTAACCATGAGCAGGGGAGTTCCAAAGCGGCTTTCTTCAACCATGGTAAACGCCGGCCGCCTTGTCTGAATTGCTTTTAAAGCGTTATCTATGTTTGCTAATGGGGTTCCAGTTTGAATCAAGGGCAGCTCAAAATCGGGTGAAGTTTGTTTGTAGGTGATTTTCTCTAAATCAGTCAGGTATAGAATGAAACCCCTTGGGAGCATTTCTATTAACATAGGGGCCATTTGCAGAAAAGAGAAGGTAGTGGGATATATTGTTTGCTGGAAAACAGCCAAGCTGCCGGCAGTCTCTCCTGCATCGTCTACTAAGGGTATGGCGGTAATCGTGACCGCCGTTCCGTAGACTGAGGCCGGAAGTTCTCCTGTTACCTGCGTCTTTTGAAGAATCGCTTGATAAGCCGGACCTTCTTTGGCAAGTGTTGTTCCGACACTTAAAGAGGTGATATCAAATTCGGGGGAAGGCAATTTCCAGGTGATGGTTTCTCCTTGGGTAATGATAACTATTGGTTTGCTCATTGCGTTAATAGATGTGATCTGGACGAATTCTTTGACAGCATTTAAATCCCTGATAGAAATCATTCGGGCAACCTCTCTTCCGGTTTTTAAATAGTAACGGATAGGGCACAGTTTGTTAATGAATTTTCGGGTTATTAAATTTATTATAGATGGTGTTTCCCTGTGTTACATTATGGATACCGTTGGAAAAGACGCCGGTTCTTAATACAAATTGTCAAAAACATGAGGAAGGCTTCCAAGCTAACAAGCCACCCATCACGCTAAGGTGAGGGGTGGCTTGTTGGCCATACTGCACTTAAAGTATGAACGGGAACACAGATCAATAGATTACTCAGGATTCAAATGTGTTGCTGCATGTTTTCCCGGTCAATGACCAGAAGCATCTGGAAAGAGGAGTACAGGTAATTCCTTAAGCGGGCATTACTCAAATCCAGTTTGAATAGTTCCTGCAGCTTTTCGATCCTGTAAACGAGAGAAGCTCGGTGAATGGAGAGTTTGTTTGCCGTTAGGGTTTGGTTGCTGGCATTGATTAGATATTCGTAGAGGGTTTTAGTTAATTGGGTGGCATTTTTATCATCATAGGCCATCAGCTCCGGGAGAGCCGGGTGACAGTATTTTTTCAGATCAATATGTCCGGATAAAGTGCTCCACAGGTGAGGGATGATGTAATCATCGTAACGGAAAATTCTTTTTTGGTCATAGAGCAGACGGCCCAGATTGATAGCAGTCACTGCCTGGTCGAAGCACTCTCTGAGCCGGATTGCTGTATCGGCTTGACAGCTGATTCCAGCCCAGACTCGGTGTTTCAACAAAAAGTTATTGAGGCGCGTCGTCTCTTGGGTGGTTAAGGTGCTAAAATCCCTGCTGCTGATGATGACAATATAATTTTTGTAGATAGCTGATTTACCCCAAGGTATATCCTTAGTACTAGCGGAAAGCAGGGTGGAAATCTGGTTTTTATCAGCTTGGGCGATATCGATCGACATAACCCAATAGGCTTTGTCCACGTTTAGGTCGAGGGATCTGGATTGCCCTTCAGCCAAACCGGCATAGGCGTAGTCCCCGTCAAGGAGCATTTTAATAAAATTCTCCCGACGGATTTCCGGAGGATTGGTATATTCAATATTATTCCTCATATAGCCCGCTAGGATATCACATATGGCGGCAATCAGCTGTTTATCTTCTTCTTTCAGTTGCCTGGAAGTGTCCAGAACAGAAAAATAACCTAACAAGGCATTATCAGTGACCACTTTTCCGGTAATTGTGGTATAGTCGCTGGTCAGTTTGGGAAGCAGAACCGGCTCAGCTGCTTCATGCAAAATTTCCTGCATGATTTTGTAACGCTCAGAGTTCATTGTTTCTTCGCTGAATCGTCCGTACACCCCGTGCTCTTCCCAGAGAGTCCCCTTGCCATCCTGATAATGAGAACGGGCAATTAACTGGGTGTTCTTATCGGCGAAGACAACGGTATTGCCTAGGATTTCGGAGCAGATATTCACTAGTTTTTGCGGACTGCTTCGGTAAATAACTGCCTTAATCAGGCGCATAGAATTCAAGGTCAAACGGGTATGGCCCCCAAGGATCTCCTGGACCTGATTGAAAACAGCGATTTCATCATTGTTTTCCGGCAGGAGGATCAGATTAACCGGTAAGTCTTCCAGTTCTTCTGTTTGCCAACTCCTGTCGCAGATGCAGAGAAAAGTCGTGTCCTGGGGAATAACGGCCAGACCCAGCAATTGGGACAACCGGGTGATATAGAGTAGTTGTTCATCAAAAACAGACGGGGCAGAGTGCAGAAATTGAGTACCGATAATATTGCGGGGGGATTTTAATGAAAGAAACAGGATGGTGTTATTTCGCTTGAGCGCTTTTGCGATACTTTGGAGCTCCACTTGTTTCTCCCCTTTCCTGAAAAGTGCGAAAATATCAGTTTCATTATAGTCACATTAGGAAGGATTAACAACAAGAGCTGGACAGGCAATTACCAAGGAGGTGTTGAATAATCCCCTGATTATTCCTACAAAATTGCAGATGAGTTTAAAGAAAGTTTTCGCAATAATAAATCTGCACAGCAAATTTAAACGAAAGGGGATGAACAACATCGACAAAATTTATGCAAAACTGTCTGAGATGGAATGGACTGATGTGGCTGTTAACGGGAGACGGGTTGGAGTCAAGGTTAAAAACTTTGAAGCGGAAAAAGCTAACCTCCGGCTTCAGGAAATTGAATATACCGGAAAAGAGTCCAAGGCCCACCAGCACATTCACGAGCAGATTGTTGTAACGATCAGCGGTACGATGGAAATGACCATCGAAGACAGGATCTACTATTTGGAGTCCGGTGATATGATTGCCATTCCGCCAAATGCCATACATTTCACCAAAGTGACCGATCCCCAGGGTGTCAAAAATCTCTTGATTTTTGTTCCTAAACAAGAAGGAGTCTTCTAAGTGGAGTATTAACCATCTATCCCTCTTCTGCATTTGCTGCATACTGAATCAAGGGAGGTTTTTTTTATGGCAGGTGAACACCTCAATATTAATGAAATAGGCTGGACCCAAATCAAGCCTGGAGCAGACCGGATTACCATCCACGGGGAGAAATGCTCCGCTGTAATGAATAAAATCGCTTTCGGATTTCCTGAATTCTATCACCAGCATTCTAATGAGCAGATCAGCTATATTGTCAGAGGTCAATGTGATTTTACGGTAGGGGAAGAATTATATCATGCCAGTCAGGGAGACTTTATCCTGATTCCCTCCAACACTATCCATAATGCCACGGTGACTGGTGGAACAGAGTGCATCATGTTGGACATTTTCGCTCCGGTCAGGGCGGAATTTCCGCCCAGCAACAAAAAGGGTTATCCGGGGAGCGCTTCCCAATGAAGAATCAGCTGAAGCAAAAATTGGGGCGGGGAGAAAAGCTGATCGGGTGCTTTGTCAACTTTTTCTCTCCCCCGATGGCTGAGATACTGGGCGCTGTCGGCTTTGACTTTATGATTTTGGATAACGAACACGGCTGCTTCAGTCAAGGTGAAATTGAGCACATGATCCGGGCTGCCGACGTGGTAGGGCTGCCGGTGGTGGTTCGAACAGATTATGATCACTCCTCCATTCAAAAAGCTCTGGATATGGGTGCCGCCGGAATTCAGGTTCCTATGGTCAATACCCGGGAACAGGCCCTGGCAGTTGTGGCTAGGGCTAAATATCCGCCCTTGGGGCGCCGGGGAGTGGATTATTACGCCAGATCCGCCCGTTTGTCCGGTTCCCGGGGCGGAGATTACCTGGAGACACAGAACCGTGATGTTCTGATTGTGGTGCAAATCGAAACGCCGGAAGCCGCAGCAAACTTCGAGCAGATTGTGACGGTTCCCGGGGTTGATCTGGCGCTGCTGGGGGCTCTGGACTTGTCGGTGAGCATGGGCTTATCCCAGGGTCCCGCCCATCCCCAGGTTAAGACCTTGATGGAGGATCTGGCTGACCGGGCCAAGCGGCTCTCAGTCCCTTTAGGGATGGTGTTTCTTAATCCAACCATGCTGGAAGATGCTGAAAACAAAGGGGCTGTTTATTTGGCCACAACCCTCTCCGGGGTTTTAACAGCCGCTTTGCAGGATATCATCGGCTATGCCAAAGCAAAACCCCAGGATTGAATTATCGATAAAAGGAGTAAGTATATGATTGGCAGAGACATCTTAAAGGGAGTCGTGGATATGCACGTCCACTCCGGACCTTCGGTTGTGACAAGATCCCTGGACACCGGTGAGATGCTGGCTCAGGCGGAGGAAGCCGGCTATAAGGGCTTTGTTGTTAAAGACCACTACATCCCTACGGTCATGTCAGCCCTGATGGTGGAAAAATATCAAAGCCAAAAGGGGACCCGGGTCTTTGGCAGCATCGTTCTGAACAATTCCGTGGGGGTTTTTAATCTCACCATGCTGGATGCAGCCTGCAAAATGGGGGCTAAAGTGGTGTGGATGCCTACCATTGCCTCCCAACGCCATATTGAGTCCCATGCCGCCAAGGGGTTTGTAGGAGCTCAGAGTCTGGTAAGCGGGGAAAAACCCGTTTACTACTTAAACCAGGATGGGAAATTGATTGATGAGGTAATTCAGGTTTTGGATTATCTGGCTGACCATCCAGATCTGATTCTGGCCACCGGACACGGCAGTGTGGCGGAAATTGATCAGCTGATTCCGAAAGCGGTCAGCATGGGGGTTCAGAAAATTATGGTCACCCATCCCTTTTCCACAACCTTGGCCAGTGTGGAGGATGTCAAGCGCTGGGCTGCTCAAGGGGCTTATATCGATGTGTGCGGTGTGGAGTTTGAGCAGGTGCTGCCCACCCTGAGCAGAGTTCCTTTCTCGCTCCTGACGGAGTATCTGAAGGTGGTGCCTCATGATCAGTTGATCCTGAGTTCCGATGCCGGGGCAATGACCAGAAACGGTCCCGTATCGCCGGTGGATCTTTTCTATCGTTTCCTTTCCTTGCTGGTGGAAAACAAAGTTTTGACCGAAACCCAGGTGGACCTGATGGCTAAAAAAACGCCGGCCACGCTTCTGGGCATCTGATTTTGAAATTATGAAGAAAGGGTGGGAATAATGGCAGAAAGAAATAAGGAATTAGTGACTAAAGTTTCGATATTATCTGTTGCATTTCTTCTTTATACCACAAGTATTCTGCAGTCCACGCTTGGCGCTATCGCCAAAGCCTTTCCCGGTACCGACCCGGAAACAGTAAAGCTGCTGCAGTCCATAACCCCTTTGATGATGCTGATCTTTTCCACATTGTGCGGTCAATTGGAGCGCTTTATCAGCAAGAGGAAGATCCTGTTTGCTGCCATGTGCCTGATGGTTATTGGGGGGGTGACCCCAGCCTTCTTTGGCAACAGCTTTGAATTCCTGATCGTGATGAAAGGGGTTTTTGGTGCCGGTTACGGTTTGGCCTTCCCGCTTTCTGCATCCTTGATTGCCGATTTTTTTGACGGCCGCGAACGCTCGAAAATGATGGGCTTTAAAGGTGCGGTCGGCGCAGCTTCCGGTGTGGTTATGTCCATGCTGGGCGGGGTCTTGGCCAATATCCATTGGCGCTATGCTTATCTGGGCTATCTGTTGATTATACCGGTTGCCTTGTTTATTATGTTTACTTTGCCGGAACCTGATAAGTCGGTGAAAAAAGAAAAACCGGCGAAGGGAGAAGGCGCTTCCTGGGGCCGGCTGACTCCCCTGACCTTTATTATTTCTCTGCTCAATATTGGCTTTAACATCATGATGTATACCTTTTTTACCAGCGTGGCGATTGTTATTGTTCTGACCAATGTGGGAAATTCGGCCCAGGCCGGGATGGTGAACTCCATGTATACCGCTTGTGCCTTTGTAGCGGGGCTGCTCTTCGTCTTTGTAAAGCAAATTTTCAAACGGTATACTATCGTCCTTGCCGTTGCCCTGGTAGGAGCGTCCTTTCTGACCATGCTCAACGCCAATTCCTTTCCGCTCTTTATCTTAGGCGGCGTTTTGTTTGGTTTGGGCTTTGGCACCTACAACCCGGAGATGAATCTGCTGGTTATCGGCAGCGCTAAGGAAAAATCGGCGGCTACCCTTGCCATGTCGGTATATGTGGCCGGCCAGGCCATAGGCCAGTTCATATCCCCGATCATCTTAAAATATGCTACGGGGATGCTGGGCCTGGCAGGGCCCAAAGCCGGTTGGATGATCGCTGCCCCGGCACTTCTGGTTGCCAGTGTTGTTTTAATCCTGTTTATTGCTTTGGTTAAGCCTAAGAATAATAATACCCCCATCAATCAATAACAGGGCCTGAAAGGAAAAAATCCCGGTCTTGTCGACTGGGATTTTTTCTACTCTGTCAGACAGGTTGCTGAACTGGTGGTTGGGTGTTAAAATTTTATCGTATGCGCTATTCGGATCAGACGGGAGGAGATTTACAGATGAAGATGGATGTCTTTGCAAGCGCCCTGTCTGCATATGGTCCTCAATTAACCATAGGCTGCAGGGAAAGCGCTTCTTTTAAATCTGTGAAAATTTTTTCGGATCAAGATCGGTTTTTTAACCCGGAAATTTTGTATGCAGGACGAATTTCGGATTTAGGGCGACTGGATTTCCTGCCTCAGGGCATTAATTTTCTTTGTATAGAAGATGAGCCCAATCGAAGGGTGACCTTGGAAAATGCTCATTTGAATTTCATCACAGTTCCTCCTGTCCATGACCTCTGTATAATGGTTAATTTGGCCCAGGACGCTTTAAAAGATTCCCTGAGAGAAGCTTCATGCTGGGAGAAGCTGCTCAGTGCAGTCACTCATAGGGAAAGCGCTCAGAAAATGGTGGATATAGCTGCGGAGTTATTGGGTAATCCGGTTATTTTTTCAGACTCCAGTACCAAACTCATCGCCCGTTCCAACTTTGATCAGGGCGACAGCCTTCTCTGGAGTGAGCACAGCCAATACGGATACTTTAGTTATGAAACCATGCAGTCTGAAAAATATAAACGCATGCTGCAAAAAATGGATAACATCGTCAGACCGGTGTTGTTGGAAAAAGAAATGAGCGACTATGACAGCATTACGGGGAAAGTACTGGTGGATAATATTCTCATCGGGCGTATCTCTGTGCTAAATGCAATCCAGCCTTTTCGGAACGACGATATCGATATTGTCGACCGTCTGTGTCACATTCTTGCTTATCATTTGAGACAGGATAATTTTTATAAATTTGTCAAGGATGCTCGTCGGGAAAGCTTTCTGCGCGATCTGATCGACAACTGTTATTCCGACAAGGAAGAGATTGACCAAAGGAAAATGTCTGTTGGCTTAAAGCTGGATGGGCTTTATTGTGTTCTTGTTGTGGAGATGCGGGATTGGGATAATCCCAATACTCTTCAGAATATCCGTTTCGAAATCAAAGCTTTTCTGCCGCCAGGTAATTCTTTGATCTACAACAATAAAATTGTGTACCTGTTGAATAAGGAGCTTCTCTTCAGTCCTTATTATGATCAGGGACCCTTAATGAAGTATCTGACAGAAAATAAGCTTTCAATTGGGATTAGCAGGAACCTGAAGGATTTAAAAAACCTCCCTGAACTGTATAGGCAATCTGTTGACGCACTGAAAATAGGGGCCTATCTTAACAGTAACGAGCTGATCTATGACTATGATGAGTACGCCTTGTACCATCTTTTTCACTCACTTTCCACTAAAGTCAATATTGGCGGGTTTTGCCACCCTGCCCTTGTCAAATTGATGGAGTACGACCGGAGGAATAAGAGCAATTTTACGAAAACCTTGTATGCCTATCTTAAACAAAACGGCAACCAGTCGGCGACAGCTGCAGAGTTGTATATCCACCGAACTTCGTTGATCTACCGCATCAATAAAATTGAAGAGATCATGGATCTGCCGCTGGATGATGCGCTGATCAGAAGTCATTTATATACTTCTTTTCAAATTATTGAAATTTTAGAAAGAAAAGCATTTTAATAACATTTTTCTTTATATATTTACCAAAAAGGCCTGAGCCCCTAAGCCCCGGGAAGTTCCTCCACTTTTTCAGCAAACTTTCAGTAAGCCTTAAAGAGATACTCAGGTTGCTTTAAGCGTTTTCTCAGCAAAGCAGGGTATGCTGAGAGAGTAGTCTTGACCATGGCGTACATAAAGGGTTAAGACGAAAAAAAGGAGGGAATTCAATGAAGAAAAAACTTATGGCCGGGGTGCTGAGCGCGGTGCTCCTGGCAGCCGGGGCAACCACCGTGCTGGGAGCGGATGCGGTTGATTCCGCCAAGCTGGCAGAAATCAAAAGCCTGACTCAGCAGATGTTTGGAATTCAGCAGCAAATCGTGGACAAAGAAGTGGAAGCCGGTCTCCTGACTCAGGAACAGGCGGATAAACTGAAGGAATCCATCAGCCAGAGGAAGCAGCACAGTGAAGAAGCTCTGGATAAGGGCCAGGTACCGGGACTGGGGCTGGGTCTGGAGAAGCATCACGACACCATGATGTTCAAGGCCGGTGAGCCCCTGACCGAAGAACAGATCGCTGAATGGCTGGAAAAAGCCCAGGCCCGTTTGCAGGAGCAGGAAGAAGCCATGAAAAGTTCCGGAAAGATGACGGATGAGCAGATTGCCGAATGGCTGACCAAGGCTCAGGCCCGCCTGGATGAGCAAAAAGAGGCGATGAAGAACGGTACCTTTGCCCCCGGAGACAAGGGCTTTGGCAAAGGCATGCATGACAGAAAGAGTTTTGACTTACCAAGCAAGGACACTCAAAGCATAGACAGCTAAAATAGCCGGGAGATAAACAGCTAAAATAGCCAAGTCAGAGACAGCTAAGCGTGAATACCCGGGGCAAAACGGATCGATGATCATGTTTTGTCCCGGGTTTATTGCTTGCGGGAGGATATCCAAAAGGCATAAGCGAAAGTATATGTTTAAGTCGGCATAGTTGAGAACGTAGGTGGCACCATGAATTGCATTATCAAATACGGAAGAAATGTTGGGGCGATATCAGATCGGGTGGAAGCGGATTCCCATAAACATTGGCTGTTGCAGCTGTTTCTTTCCATTGAAGAGGAACTGGACATTAAAGTCAAGGGACAGCTTATTCCTTGCCATGCCCTGCTGGTCAACATGGATACGGAGCATGCCTTCAACACCGGAGGCAATATCCATTTTACAATGCTGATTGACCCGACTACAGAGCTAGGGCGCGCCATGAGGCAGCTGCTGATAGGACAGAGTTTTTATGTTTTGCCCCAGGCGGATATAGCTGTGCTGCAGCAGGCTTTTCGCAAAGCCCTTGCCCGGAGGGAGCATAGTACCCTTCTGTCCTTTGTGCAGAGTCTTGCCGCTTATTTTACTTCTAACGATAGGGTAGCTGATAGAGTGCTTGATAAAGGAGCTGATAGAAGGGCTTTCGATGAGCGGATCATCAGAGTTTTGGAGCTTCTGGCTTGCTGTGCGGATGATGATGAGAGCCATCAGCTTAAGTATTTTTCTCAGGAAACTTATCTTTCGGAAAGCCGTTTAGCCCATTTGTTCAAAGATGAAACAGGCATACCCTTGAAAAGCTATCTGGTTTTGCATAAATTGCAACGAGCTTATGAGTCCATCTTTGATGGGGAAACCATCACAACGGCAGCACTCAGAGCCGGATTTGACAGTCCGTCCCATCTGGCCTATACCAATAAAATGATGACGGGCATGTCGGCTACCAGCATCATCAAAGACAGCGCGTTTTTGAAAGTTTTCTGATCAGTATTCCGGTAATGTGTAATCAAACAGTCAAGGAGGATTGCACAATGAATCAATACTTGCAGGAAACCAACATGCTGAATTTCCGTCACAGCTCTATACAGAGCTTGATTGAAGAAAAACAATGGGCAAATGAAGAGTGTTTTCATAAGATCCGGAAAATCTACGATTTTGTCCGGGACGACATCGCCTTTGGCTATAATCGGGATGACACGATTCCGGCCTCCGAGGTGCTGAAGGATGGCTATGGTCAGTGCAATACCAAAGGAACCCTCTTGATGGCTCTCTTGAGAGGGGTAGGAGTGCCCTGCCGGATTCACGGCTTTACCATTGATAAGCAATTGCAGAAAGGGGCTATGACAGGACTGATTTACAGACTGGCTCCCCGGAACATTGTGCATAGCTGGGTTGAGATCCACTATGGGGGGCAGTGGTATAACTTAGAGGGATTCATTCTGGATAAGGATTATTTAAAAAAGCTCCAGAAGAAATTCTCTGCGAGTGAAGGGAGCTTTTGCGGGTATGGGGCCGCCACCGACAACTTGCAAAACCCCCAAATCGACTGGAATGTCAATGACACTTATATTCAAAAAGAAGGGATCAACCAGGATTTCGGGGTGTTTGACTCCCCGGATGAATTCCTGGCGATCCATCATCAGCAGTTATCCCTGCTGAGAAAGTGGGCCTATCAAAACATCGGGCGTAAATTGATGAATCGCAATGTGGAAAAAATCCGCTCCCATTCAGGTCAGGATAGGCCTGCCTAAGGCCGATGCCTGGCTGTACCAGCAGGGGGTCTTGTCGCTAAAGCCGTGGTATTCTTTAGCCGATGGGATGATCATTACCTTAACGTCTATACTGTTAGCCATGGTCAGTGCCTTTCTGCTGCTTGAAGAAAGGGATGAAGGAACCGGGGCTTATTATCAAATAACTCCTCTGGAGGGATATACTTATCTGGCGGCGAGGATAGGTTTACCGATGGTGTGGTCTTTTCTTTGCCTGCTCATGGTCACCATGCTTTGCGGCATAGCCCATCTCACCTTGGTACAGATCCTCGCCGCCGGGTTGCTCAGCACCTTAATGGGGGCTGCGCTGGCGATGATGGTGGTGTCCTTAGCCGGCAACCAGGTTGAGGGCCTGGCCATATCCAAACTGACCGGTCTTAACATGCTGGGATTATTGATGGTCTGGTTTGTCCCGAGGCCTTATCAATACCTGGGGGCCTTTCTGCCAGGTTATTGCTTGTCAGCCTGGCCGGGATAGGGCTGAAGGGTAATTGAGAATGAAGCTGGAATAAGCAGGAATATAAGGAAGGACTGGAGAATCATTGTAAAAATCAAGAAGATAGGTTGGGATGGGCAAAGCTGTAAAAAGCGGGGGAGGTACACATGAAACAACAAATCTCATTGGATGATTTGAACAGGGTAGAAGTGAACGATCAGCCTGGACGCACCGCCTTCATAAAAGAGTGGGGGGATTTCGGATTCGATTTCGGCCAAGAGGATACTTCTAAGTTCTACATTGTGTGTGCGGTCATCGTGGCCAACTCAGCTATCCCTCAGTTGGAAAAATCCCTGGAGAAGATCGGCTTCACTGAGGAAGAGCAACTGCGGGTCAAGGTTTTAAATGAGCTGATCTCCCTGGACTTTAATCTGATTTTTTTAATTGCCGATAAAGGCCGTTTCTTTCGGGATGTCCCCGTGACCAACTTTAAAGGGGCCTTTGTCAAGCATCTTTATGATCAGCTCTATAAAAATCTGTACCATGCTTATCCGAAACTGCAGATTGCGGAAGAGGAAACAGGACTTTCTGAATTTCAGGCCGGATTCAAGGACTATGTCAGAAGGGAGCGGCCGGTACAGAATCTGTTTGACCAATATGATTTTGATTTCGTGGCCGGCCGGCACGGCGGACCGGCGCAACTGGCAGAATGGCTCAGCGGAACGGTGGGCAAACAGTTCCATGGAGAAAATACTGGGGATTATCTGAATATCCTCTATTGGAAAATCCTCAACATTGAAAAGATTCCCGGTGACAATGCTGTGAACCTGAATCCCGCCGCCGACAACAGCCGCTTCAACCAAGAGATTGCCAACCTGGCTTTCCGCAAGGCCAGAGGGTATATCCGCGAACACGAGAGGGATGGGGAGCTGGAGAAACGCCTCCAGGTCAGCTTTCTCAAGTATTTGATCTTTGAGGCTCAGTACGGCAATCCCTATAAATTCATTACTTCGAAGCAGATCTTGTCCGTGCTTTCTAGATATGCAGATACCCGGCTCAGCAAGGATTTTTTGTATCGGAAAATCGTCGCCCCCTTAAGGGATGCCCGGGTCGTTCTGGCCAGCAGTCCTCAAGGTTATAAACTGCCCATCAGCGTTGAGGATATATCCGCCTACCTGCAGCAGACCAACTCCATCATCGCCCCCATGCTGCACCGCATGGGACTTTGCCGTGAAGTAATCCTGCAGCAGACCGGCGGCAAGCTGGATGTATTGGCGGAGGATGAGTTTTTGAAGTATCAGAAGTATTTTGATTGATGTCCACACGCTTCATTTGGGAAATGCTTAAGCCTTGTGTTATAATATTCCATAATTACAGCAGTCGGATTCAAGCGAAGCAATCTCAAAAAACGAAAAGACAGGGGGACTTCAAATGGATAATTATAAGGCCGTTTTGGACTTCTTCGCCAAGGCTGAGCAACCGGCCCGCACCGGAGATGTGGCAGAAGCCACAGGGATTGATAAAAAAGAGGTTGAAAAGGTTATGAATACCCTCAAGAAAGAGGAGAAAATCGTTTCACCAAAAAGATGCTTTTGGGAAATCAATAAAGCCTAGACAGATAAGCAATCACTCCCTCAGACTGAAGTTCTGAGGGAGTGTAATTTTTGTGGGGGGGAAGAGAGTTCAAATGTTGCACCGGTGCACCATTTGAATCTCCGGCAGTTTTATGTTAAAATCAATTCGTACATACGTCCGAATTAAATTTCCATAATACAAAAGCTGCGTAAAAAGAAAGGAAACCGGAGTTATGAATTACTTGGATATCTTTTTGCTCTTCGCTTGTTATTCCTGTTTAGGATGGATTATGGAAACGATCTATGCCAGTATTACGCACAAGAAATTTGTCAATCGGGGATTTTTAAATGGATTCTTTTGTCCCATCTATGGTTTGGGCGCCGTTTTAATTATAGTATCTTCAATCTGGGTGGGAACGGTTTTCTCCGGTGCCTTAGCAGCAGGTACCGTCAGCGTTGTTGTGGCGGTCATCCTTGTCACGGCTCTTGAATACATTACCGGGTTCATACTGGAAAAAGTATTTCATTGCAAATGGTGGGATTACAGTGAAGATTTTGCTAATCTCCACGGCTATATTTGCCTGAAGTACTCCCTTTTGTGGGGAGTGCTGGCCTTGGTTCTGCTGCAAGTCGTTCATCCCGGGATCGCCGGGCTGCTTCTCTTCATACCGTCTGAGATCAAAATAGCTCTCTCCGCGTTGCTCTTTGTCTATTTCCTCGTCGACACAATTAAATCCGTAGCCGATACTTTAGATTTACGCAATGCCATCTTAAACCACAGCAGCTTTCCACTGCTCAAATACTATGAGAAAATTCTTCGTTACAGGCGCATTTTTCAGGCTTTCCCACGCCTGCTCATTCTAAATGCCGACATCATCAATCGTGATGTAAGGAGCATCCTCAATGAAAAAGTGGATAAGATCAAGACTGAGCTCAAGAGCAAATTTCAATAGTTTGGCTGAATACAAAGAGTGCCTTCAGGATGTGTTGGATCATGAATCAGTCCTGATGATGGAAGACTTCATCCAGCATGGCCGGACCACCTGCCTGGAACACAGTTTGTTCGTATCCTACACTGGATACAAAATCTGCAGGCTGCTGGGACTTGATTGGCGTTCCGCCGCCAGAGGAGGAATGCTGCATGATTTCTTCCTGTATGACTGGCATACCACCAAACCGGACAATGGTTTGCACGGGTTTACCCATCCCCTGGCGGCTCTGGAAAATGCCTATGAGTTTTTTGAATTAAATGATCGGGAAAAGGACATTATCCTTAAGCACATGTGGCCTTTAACGGTGACGCCCCCCAAATATAAAGAAGCGCTCATCATAGCTCTGATCGATAAATACTGGGCGTTGTTGGAAACCCTCCGGCTGGGAAAAGAAATAAGAAGCGGCAGCCTGAAGAAGAAGTTATATAATCAATGGGAGGTTCCGGAAAAGCTGACTCATGTTAGGGAAGAATTGACGGAATAAGCAATGGGGATTTTTCTGCCATTGCTTGTTTTTTAGATCGGTGCTTTAAAATGTTTTATAGTTCAAGGCAGGGGATTTATTAAGTTTATTTTAATTGATCATAATTGATTATGGTTATTTTTGGTTGTATAATTATTAGTGATAAAGGATGAGGGAGGCGACTCTATGGGTAGCTTGCTGACGGCCCAGGAAGTGGCGGAAATGCTGAACTTGTCGGTGGATACAGTCTGGAGATATACCCGGCAAAAGAGGATACCTGTTATGGAGTTGGGCAAAAAACAATACCGCTATGAAAAAGAGGCTGTGCTGGCGGCTCTGACCACGGGCAAGATACCTGCAGAAGACCTGCTTGTTAAAGAAGAAACCCTTGGTTACGCTAAACAGGGCGAATATACATATGAAGATTATGTCAGGATTCCGGATGAACCAGGCTATCGGTTCGAAGTGCTGGAAGGGATGTTGATCAGGGAACCGTCACCGACCACCCATCATCAGAGGGTTGTGTTTGCTTTGTCCCGGCAGTTGGCTGATTTTTTTGAATGCTTTGATCCGGAGGGTGAACTGTTTATTGCGCCTCTGGATATTACCTTGACTTCCAGGAATGTAGTGCAGCCGGACATCCTTTTTATCTCCGGCAGCCGCAGGAGCATCATGCGTCCGGAGCGTATTGACGGACCCTGTGATCTGGTGGTGGAAGTCATGTCACCCTCCAATCGCCGGAAAGACCGTCTCCGCAAGTTGGAGATTTACCGTCGGGCAGGGATTCCTCATTACTGGCTCGTTGATCCTGAAGAGAATACCTTGGAAGCTTTTATGCTTAAAGATGAGCGTTATGTTCTGGCAGTTGCCGGTGGACCGGGGGATATGTTTGACCATCCTGATTTCCCTGGCTTGGACCTGGATTTGATAAAGGTATTTTACAAGCCAGCGTACGAATGAGGGCTCAGATCAAGGGTAAATATAATTGCGCAGGCAATTGACTCTCTGGCAGCTCCATGCTAAGCTTAATTCGTACGTACGTCCGAATTAAGTCTGTAGTGTTTAAAAACCATCCGGAGGAGCGGAAAATGATGGAGAAGAAAGAAATCGGTCAGTCCGAAAAAATCCTCAATGCAGCTGTTCTATGTATATCGACAAAGGGCTATGCCAGTGTATCCCTGCGGGATATAGCCGATGAGGCCGGGGTCGTCTTGAGTCAGGTCAATTATTACTATAAAAACAAAGAGGGACTATTCATTGAGGTCATCAGGGCTTTGGCTCAACGCTATTTGCAGGAATTAGAAGATAAATTAAGTCAAGGCAAATCAGAAGAAGAGAAAAGGGCCTGCCTGATCGAGTTTTTTCAGGACACGCTTCTCAAGAATCCGGGATTGTTCAAGCTGCTCTTTGATGTGACCAGCATGGCTCTTTGGTCCGATACCTTCAGGGAACCTCTTCGCCAGCTTTTCGACGACTCTACAGCATTAATTGAAAAATACATTATCAAGAATATTGCCCCAACACAAAATAGTAACGGCTATTCGCCGTCAGTATTATCCAGGATTACTCTGGGTGCTTTATTTGGTACTTCCATTCATATCATGCTGGCGGGGGAGCCAAAAGATGCTGTAGCATCATTGTCTGCTATAAAGGTTTTATTAAGCAATTAGGTGTTTATCAGCAATTAAAATGTTTTTTAGCAATGAACTATGAAAGGAAATTTAAAATGAATTACAAAAAATTTATAGGCAATTTTAAATTTATCTCATTCATGGTCAATCTCTTATTGAGCCTGGGTTTAGGGGTTATTCTTTGGCGAATTCTTGATATTTGGTACATTATCCCTTTGCTTTTGCTGATCGGCACCGTCGGTTACGGCATCATTGCTATTTTCTCAGGTTTTGCCAACAAAAAATTGTTAGCTAAATTTGAAAAGCAAATCCTTCAGTTCAGAGAAGGGGATTATTCCAGCCTGGCGGAATTTAAGGATCTTGGCTTTATCGGTAAAATCTCTTCATCCTTTAATGAGATTATTGAAGACATTCGGGGGTTAATTACGAGCTTTGTCAAGGTTTTTCATGCCATTATTCAAATTTCCAAGGAAACCAGAAGCAAAGCTGAAGAAGCCTTATGCTCAGTTGGACAGATTTCCGAATCCATTGAAGAAGTTGCCAAGGGCGCTTCCAGGCAGGCCGATGAGGTTCAGTACGGGGTAGAGAAAATGGAAAACCTCTCCCAGGAAATCGAATTATTGTCGGACCGTTTCGACGGAGTAAGCGACGATACAAAAGACATCAAACAATTGAACAGCGTCGGGCTTCAGTCGGTCAACCTTCTTCAGGAAAAATCCCTGGAAACCAATGCCGCCCTGGCACAGATTTATCAAACCATCGAGAGCCTGACCAACTCCACTAAGAATATTGAGCAGCTTCTGGAGTCTGTGGAAGGTATTGCTGAACAAACCAATTTGCTGGCCTTAAATGCGGCGATTGAAGCAGCCCGGGCCGGTGAATCCGGGCGGGGATTTGCCGTAGTGGCGGAGGAGATCAGGAAATTAGCCGAGCAAAGCCGGGTATCCACTGTGGAAATCGGCAGCTTGGTACACACTATCCAAAATCAGTCAACCCTGACTATCGCTTCCATGCAGCGGGTTCAGGCTGTCTCCCGGGAACAGAATGAGGCTGTCCTCCATACCAATGACGCTTTCCAAAATATCACCGCAGCCACCGAATCGATAAGTTCGAAAATCGCCATGATCCAGCAAGGGATGACCTCAATTCAGAATCATCGCCATGAGGTCTTAAAGGTTATTGAGAATATTTCCGCCGTTACGATAGAAGCTGCTGCTTCAAGTGAAGAAATCGCTGCCGCAGCCGGCAGTCAGGTATCCATATTGGAAGAGATGAATGAAGTTACCCGTAAATTAGATGAAATTACCCAAGAACTTGATGTGAAACTGAAAAAATATAAGCTGTAGTATACTGAAATGATCGGTATAATCATGCTGCTCATTTTTGAAACGCCTCGCAGGGGCGTTTTTTATTGTTTTTTTAACCTAAAAATTTACAGATCTTAACCCGTTGACAAAAGAAGATAAGGACATTAAACTTGACTATGTTAATTATTAAGTTAATTAACTTTTAACATACTTACCGAATAGCCCGTAAGTACTGCCAAGAAAACTCTGCGACATTATCAATGCTAATAATTGGACAAATTACCTGACCATGGGGTGGAGGAGGTTATATGGTTAACTTAGTTAAGTATTTAAGATCCTATTACGGGTTTATTCTTGGTGCCGTTGCCTTACTGTTTTTACAAGCCAACTGTGATTTGGCTTTACCGGATTATATGTCGGATATCGTCAATACCGGAGTTATGACAGGAAATACGAATTATATCTTGAAAACGGGGGCGATCATGCTCCTGATCACGCTTTTGGGAACGGCTGCTTCCGTGATGGTGGGCTATTTTGCTGCGCGTACGGCAGCAGGGGTCGCCCGGGATTTGCGTTCGGGCGTTTTTAAGAAAGTCGAGCAATTCACTCATGCTGAGTTCGATCATTTCTCCACGGCTTCCTTAATTACACGGACGACCAACGATATCACCCAATTGCAAACCGTGTTAGTCATGATGATCCGACTGGTGTTTTATGCTCCGATTCTGGGAGTGGGCGGGGTCATCAAAGCTATTTCCAGCAGTTCGTCCATGTCCTGGATTATCGGGATTGCCGTTCTCTGTCTCATCGGGGTCGTGGTCATCCTATTTATCGTGGTCATCCCCAAGTTTAAACTCATTCAATCCCTGATCGACCGCCTGAATTTGGTGGCTCGGGAAAACATCGAAGGCATGCTGGTGATCCGGGCCTTCAACACCCAAAAGTTCGAGGGCGCCCGCTTTGACAAAGCCAACCGGGATCTGCTGGAGACGAACCTTTTCGTCAACCGGGCTATGGCCCTGATGATGCCGGTCATGATGCTGATTATGAATCTGGTCACGGTGATTATCGTTTGGGTAGGGGCCAAACATGTCTCAGCCTTGCAAATGGGTATCGGGGACATGATGGCCTATATGCAATATGCCATGCAGATCATTATGGCCTTTTTAATGATGTCCATGATGTTTATTATGTTTCCCCGGGCAGCGGTGGCGGCGGATCGGATTGCAGAGGTTCTGGAGAAAGAGGAAAGCATTACCGACCCTGAGGAACCGGTCCCTTTCCGGGAAGATTTTCAGCCGACGATTGAATTCCGGAATGTGGGCTTTGCTTACCCCGGAGGGGAGGACGCTGTCCTGCATAACATTAATTTCGTTGCCCCAACAGGTCAGACCACAGCCATTATCGGCTCTACAGGCAGCGGTAAATCCACCCTGCTGAATCTGCTCATGCGTTTCTATGATGTAACTGCCGGTGAAATCCTGGTGGACGGCCAGGATATCCGCACCGTCACCCGGCGATCCCTGCGGGAAAAGATCGGTTATATTCCCCAAAAGAGCACTCTTTTCTCGGGTTCCATCCGCTCCAACCTATCCTATGGAGATAAAAAGGCCACCCAGGAGACCTTAGCCAAGGCAGCCGAGATTGCCCAGGCTACCGAATTTATCGCGGCCAAGGAAGAAGGCTATGACTCGGTCATCGCCCAGGGCGGCACCAATGTTTCCGGAGGCCAAAGGCAGCGTCTGTCCATCGCCAGAGCTTTGGTAAAAAATGCACCAATCTACCTTTTTGATGACAGCTTTTCCGCCCTTGATCTGAAGACCGATCAGAACTTGCGGGCGGCTTTGCAGCGGGAAACCGGGACCAGCACGATCCTTTTGGTAGCCCAGCGGGTCAGTACGATTATGAATGCCGAACAAATTATTGTCTTGGACAATGGCCGTATTGTAGGTAAAGGGACTCACAATGAACTCTTGCAAACATGCGAAGTCTATCAGGAAATCGCCTATTCGCAATTAAGTGAGGAGGAACTGGCGAGATGAGTGCTGCAGAAAAACAAACAGGCTCCGGGCCTGGTCGTCAGGGTCCGGGGGGAGGCAGAGGATTTTTTGGCGGTCCCCCCGGAGGGCCTGGCGGACCTGGCGGGGGCGAGAAAGCCAGGGATTTTAATAAAACACTCCGCACCTTGACGGGATATTTAACTCCCCATAAGACAACGATTTCCATCGTGGTTTTCTTTGCGCTCTTCTCCACTGTATTCACGATTGTCGGACCAAAATTATTGGGTAAAGTCACCACGAAACTGGCGGAGGGGTTATTCGCCTGGTATAACCAGACGGGACTTCTGACCGATTTCAATTATATCGGTAAAATTATTGGGGTCTTGGTGGTGCTTTATGTAATCTCCTCCATCTGCTCCTATGTTCAAGGGTACCTGATGTCCGGGGTGGCCATGGATGTCACTTACCGGTTGCGCAAAGAGATTTCGGAGAAAATGAGCCGAGTTCCTTTGAATTATTATGATACGAGAAACCATGGGGAGGTCCTGTCCAGGATCACCAATGATGTGGATCTGATTAACCAGACTCTCAATCAGAGTTTAAATCAAATCATCACTTCAGCGGCCAGCATTGTCGGTATTTTGATCATGATGCTGTCCATCAGCTGGATGATGACCGTGGCCGCATTGCTGGTTATCCCCTTATCCCTGGGGATTGTGGGTGTGGTGATTAAACGCTCTCAGCGCTTCTTCAGGGAACAGCAACACTCCCTGGGCGAGCTCAACGGCCATATTGAGGAAATGTACGGCGGCCACACTATTGTGCAGGCCTTTAATGGGGAAGCGGAGTCCGTGGCCCTTTTTGAACGGGTCAACGATCAACTCTATCATTCGGCCTGGAAATCCCAATTTGTCACCAGCATTATGATGCCGGTGATGAGTTTCGTAGGCAACCTGGGTTACGTGGTGGTCAGTATTCTCGGCGGCTACCTGGCTGTTAAACGGGTCGTGGACATCGGGGACATTCAAGCTTTCATTCAATATATGCGTTCCTTTACCCAGCCCATAGCCCAGCTCTCTTCCATCTCCAATACCCTGCAATCCACAGCGGCAGCGGCGGAACGGGTCTTTGAATTTTTGGCGGAAGGGGAAGAAACCCCGGAAACAGCTCATCCGGTCACCTTGGATCAGTTCAGCGGCCATGTCCGTTTTGAGCATGTGAGTTTTGGCTACAGCAAGGATAAACAAATTATTCATGACTTCTCCGCGGACATCAAAGCCGGTCAGAGAGTCGCCATTGTCGGCCCCACAGGGGCTGGCAAGACCACGATCATGAAACTTTTAATGCGCTTCTATGAAATCGACGGTGGCAGAATCCTGATCAGCGATCATGACATTTATGACTTCAGCCGCCATGACCTGCGTTCCTTGTTTGGTATGGTGCTCCAGGATACCTGGCTCTATAATGCTTCGATTAAGGAAAATATTCGCTACGGTACCTTTGCAGCAACGGATGAAGAAGTCATGGAAGCAGCTAAGGCGGCCCATTGCGATGAGTTTATCCGTGCTTTGCCGGGGGGCTATGATATGGTTCTCAATGAAGAATCCAGCAATATCTCTCAGGGACAGAAGCAGTTGTTCACCATTGCCCGGGCCATCCTGGCCGACCCGAAGATTTTGATCTTAGACGAGGCCACCAGCTCTGTGGACACCCGGACGGAAATATTGATTCAAAAAGCGATGGAAAATTTAATGCGCAACCGGACCAGTTTCGTGATTGCCCACAGGCTCTCCACGATCCGGGATGCGGACATGATTTTAGTATTAAAAGACGGCGATATCGTGGAACAAGGAAATCACGAGGAACTGTTAGCTCAGAATGGATTCTATGCCGATCTCTATCAGAGCCAGTTTGAAGAGGCCGAAGCAGTTTAAGATTCCCTGGGATTGAAAAAAGGAGGAGCGTATCATGGGAGTGCAATTAAAGAGCGAAGAGCAGCAACAGCTTAAAGAGCAAGTCAAGGGCAAAAAAAGCAAGAAAGGGATAGTTCTGGGGATCTTAACGGTCATCGTCCTGGTTGCCGGTTGTGCAGGGTTTTACTATTTTAATGAGAACAGCCGCTATTTCACTACAGATAATGCTAAAGTCACAGCGAAAATGTATACCATTACCCCCAACGCTTCAGGAGAATTGCTGGAGTGGAAGGTAAAAGAGGGTGATCAGGTAGAGAAGAATCAAGTGCTTGGACGCCAGGCAGTTTTGCCCTATATCACCTCACCGATTCAGGGTACGGTCATTAAAAATAACTCTATTCAAGGGCAAGCCGTGACCCCTGCCTCCCAATTGGCGGTCATTGCGGATACGGATCACCTTTACATCGGGGTTAATATCGAAGAAACAGATATTGCCAGGATTAAGGTGGGACAGCGGGTGGATGTAAAGCTGGATGCCTATCCCGGTGTAACCTTTCCGGGGAGGGTTCAGGAGATAGACCGGGCTACCCAAACTTATTTCTCCGGCGCCTCCAGCTTCAGTACCAGCGGCACCTATGCCAAGGTAACTCAGCTGATCCCTGTCAAAGTGGTGATTGACAACCAGGATAATCTGCCCTTGACCTTTGGGATGAATGCCACAGTGAAAATTCACATTAAGGAAGAACCTGTCAATACTCCGTCAGGTGCTCAAGGGGGCGAAAACACCGACTCCCTGCAGGCTGTTCATTACAGCAGTGTCATTGAAGCCGCCGATCAAATGGGGGTTATCCCCAATGTTACCGGTAAAGTCAGCAAGATCAATGTAAGCATCGGCCAGCGTGTGGAAAAGGGAGAGGTGTTATTCCAACTGGATAGCACGGATCTGGAGCTGCAGGTGAAGCAGGCCGCCGCTAATTATAATGCAGCCGTGGCTTCCTATAATCACAATAAAGCTTCCTATGACAGCCAAACCGCTGTTACCCCAGCCCAGATAGCCTATAATGAGGCGATGGATAACTATACCCGCATCAAGGCACTCTATGATGGCGGAGCGGTATCAGCAGTAGAACTGAACAATGCCCAGGACAAAGTGGAGATCACCCATGCCCAACTGCAAACGGCTCAGAATTCAGCTAAAGGAGCTGTCGATGCAGCCTCCGCTCAAATGGCCAGTGCTAAGGCCGGATTGGATATTGCCCAAAAGAAATTGGACGATTGTATCGTGAGAGCGCCTATGGCCGGAGAGGTAGCGTCCAAAACCATTGAAGTGGGTATGATGGCTTCGCCCCAAGCAGCCGCCATGACCTTGATCGATACCCAAGAGGTAAAAGTGTATATCAATGTGACCGAAACGAATATTTCTCAGATTAAAGTCGGCAGTACAGCTGAGGTTAAAGTGCAGGCCATTGATGCCGCTGCCCAGGGTAAAGTGGTCAATATCGCTCCCGCCTCAGATGCTAAGACCGGCATGTTCCAAATCGAAATTCTGCTTGAGAATCCGGATAGCCTGCTCAAAGCGGGAATGATCTGTGATGTAGAGCTAAGGTAGGGTTTTTTGTGGAGGGGTGAGCTCTTCCTAAGCAAAAGGACCGTTGCAGCGAATTGATGTTCGTTGGGCAGCGGTCCGGTTATCTATTCCGGGATAAAAAAGGGGAATTTAAATTAAATATAGAAATAGATAGAAAGAAAGCATAAGGAAAGGACGGGAAGCCTCATGCAGGAAAAGACGGTGAGATTGTTAGAGAGCATCAAAAAGTTCCGCCAGCTGAGCCTGAATTTCCGGGGTAACGGAGAAATTCCGCACCGGGAAATTATGATGCTGAAGCTGATTAAGCACCGCTCAGGCGAGGGAGGAATAAGCATTTCGACCCTGAGTGAGCATTTTGAGATCAGTAAGCCGGCGGTTTCACAAATGATTAACTCCCTGGAAGACAAGAACTATGTGGAGCGGATTACGCCTAAGAGTGACCGCCGCATGGTCTATGTCCGTTTGACTGAGCTTGGGGAAGAAGCCTTAGCCGTAGCCTTTCATGGGATGCAGAAAAAGTTGGAGATTTATTTGGAGAAGATGGGGGAAGAGGATATGGCGACCTTAATCGCCCTCTTGGATAAACTTCACCGGATCATGAAGGAAGACCTTCGTGAGGAAAAGGAACAGTGAACAATGATTCGGCTCAAAGCAGCTGAAGCATTTTAAATGATTTGGTATCTATATAATACTTCTATGAAATACTATAGAATCAGGAAAATACTATAGAATGAAGGGGAATACAGGATGAATGAAACCTTGAAAGTGATAGCGGAGCGGTATTCCTGCCGTGATTTCAAAGATGAAATGCTTCCGGATGAGCTGCTGAAGGCCATAGCCGAAGCCGCGATACAGGCTCCCAGCGGTATGAACCGTCAGGATTGGCGGGTCATCGTGGTCAAGAACAAAGAACTGATGCAGGAAATGGAAGCGGAAGGGCTGGCCTATCTTGCCGGCATGGAGGATCAATCCTCTTATAACAGAATTATGGAGCGGGGCGGCAGGCTGTTCTACGGAGCCCCCTGTATGATTGTGGTGCCGATTGATCCGACCCAATATGGCCCCGCCCTGGTGGACTGCGGTATCTTATGCCAAACCATTGCCTTGGCCGCCACATCCCTGGGGATAGCCAATATTATGTGCGGCTACACCGGCCTGGCCTTTGCCAGCGGCCTGAGGGCGGAAGAATTCAGCAAGCGGTTAGGGTTCCCGGAAGGCTATGCCTTTGGCTGTTCGGTGCTGTTAGGGTATGCCAACACGACAAAACCGCCTCATGTCCCGGATAAGGATAAAATCACCTACGTGGAATAGTGGCTGAGGAGGGAAAAGGGCTCATCGGCAGTGGAAAAGACTGCTCAAGTGGAAAAGGATGTTCCTGTCATCGGCAAACGTTGCTTCTCCTGTTGGGAAAGACCGTGTATGCCTCCGTCCCTCCGGATTAATCCTCTGATGCCTCCTTTAGGGAATTCTATATCGCCTGCGTACCTGGGAATCAGATGAATATGTAAATGGGAAACAGTTTGCCCCGCCGCTTGGCCGCAGTTCATGCCGATGTTGTAGCCGTTTGGTTCAAACTCAAGGTCAAGCAGGACTTTGCACATATCCAGCAGGGAAAAAATAGCCAGCCTTTCCTGGGGAGTCGCTTCAAAGATATTGCTGACATGTCTTTTGGTGATAATGAGAAGATGCCCTTGATTTAAAGGGTGACTATCGTAGAAAGTAGTGGCCAGCTCGTTCTCCGCGATTGAATTCTGGACATGGCAAAAAGGGCAATTCATAATTCACCAACTCCTAATATAGAATACGTGATAAAATAGTATGTGCTGTTTTCTTGGCCTATGTTTGGTAATAACTGTGCAGAGACAGCTTGGTGAGTCAGGGTGGTTTCTTATTTATGATGGTAGTATTGGTTTATTGAGGTTTATGTTCTGTTTATGTTTATGTTGTGTCTCGTGATTTGCGTGGTTTGTGTTGCGGCTATGATTATCTCCATCGCATTTTCCGAATACGACGTGGTGCAAACACGTCAGCCCTGCAGGCTGTCTAACCGGAAAACGGTTAGCCCAATTTGTTGGTTATATTAAGAAATAACCGCCGCTTTTGAGCTTGGGGCGGTTATTTCTTTTTGGTTATGACTAATACCATAAGCGTGGCAAATGCAATTGCCAAACTAAATAATAAAAAATGAAGCAGGTTGTTTAACTTGCTTCATTTTTTTAGACCTTTAATGATCTCATGAATATTTCTTATTTGTTTTTCATCCAAGGCGCTTAAATCTTTAATGACTTCTTGGATTAAAGCCGGGCAGCTTGTTCCTTCGTCAAAGAATTCTTTTGGGGAGATTTTGAAATAGTCACAGATATAGAGAAACTCGGTCATGGATGGCAGGGCCTTTCCAGAAACTATGCTGTGTATGTAGCTGGGGCTGTGTCCTAGGTCAATACTCATACTTCTTTCGGAAACATCTTTCTGAATCCGTAATTCACTGATTCTGTTGCGAATAAAATTATCGTCCATAAGATCACCTCTATCTAATTCTAATAGATAGTATTGGCAACAAAGGACGATTAAATTAGTCGAATATGCTGAAATGAATAATTAAATCGTCTATAATCTAATTAATATCTTATCAGATTAGTTGAATGAGGTGATTGATTATGAATATGAGAGAAATTTATCGGAAGGTAGCTAGAAAGCATGGGGTATCGGTGAAAGAAGTTAAAAGGGATATGCAGGCTGCTATTGAGTTTGCCTATAATAGGCCGGGCAGATCGGAAAGAGAGAAAATGGTTCAGGAAAGTGTTGAGCGTGCGAATGGAGTACCAACTGTGAAAGAATTGATTGCATTTGCTGTTGGGGAGTTAAGGGAGCAAGAAAAATAAGGTTAGTGAAAAGTGCTTTTGGGATATGGCAGCGGGTTCCGTTTCATGTCCCTTGCTAAATTTGGAAGGAAATAAGGGGAAAATGCTGAATTATACTATTGTAGGAAAGTTTGGAGGAGATGAAAAGATGAATCTGAGCAAAGGCTTTCAATTGGCCAACAAGTATTATCCCTTACTGTTGGTGCCAATAATTCTTGATCTTTTGCAGCTGGGAAATATCCTGAGGAATGCACAAGGGTTCACATTTAAACTGACGATTCCTTCGGCGCTGCCAAGCATAACTCAGGTGATGAATACTGCAAATCAGGGCACGGATACCTTTAACATCAATCTACCTTATGGCTATTCGGGCCATGGTTTTTTAGCTGTATTGATAGTTATACTTTATTTGTTGGCTGGTGCATTCTTCAAAGGAGGGTTCCTGGGGTGTATCCTGGCAGGAATTAATGAAGAGGAAGTCAGTGTGAGCACCTATATACAAGCAGGAAAACAATATTTTGGCCGTTTTTTGGCTCAGTCCTTGCTCATGGTCGCTCTACTACTGGCGGTCGCCCTGTTCTTGATTGCTATAGGGCCTCTTGCACTAATCCTCATGATAGGTTTTTTTATTTTAGCCTTTTACCTGACTTTTTGGGATTATGTGATCGTTGCTGAAAATGCGGGACTTATTGAGGCGGCCCAAATTTCTTTGGCCCGGGTTCAATCCGGTTTAGGCAAGGTGTTCTTATTCCTGATACCGATTGCCCTTATTACAGCTTTATTAGGCATCATCGCCAATGCCCTGATTGCTGCTTCGTCTATTTTGGCAGTGTTAGCGATTGCCTTGTATGCCTATTTTGGAACAGCTGTTGTTTTTGCTATCATGACATTTTACTTGGAGATCGAGGGAAGCGGGGCAGGAAGTGATTTTACGGCGTGATGTCCGGCTGACGGCAACCTATGAATGTCCCCGGATTATTCAGGCAACTTCTAAAGAATATCTGAATGTGAATCGGCTGTAAATTGAAAAGATAGTCCATAGAGACATTGTTTATAACGGTTTGATGAATTTGCCCATGAATTTATGGGCAAAGATTAGATTTACGACATAAAATGAAGTAAAATATAAGTAACAGTCAATAAATATTGGTAAGGAGGTTTAGACAAAAATGGCTGAAACGACCAACTTGAATATCAGGATTGATAAAGAGCTGAAAGAGCAGGCTGAAGTGTTTTTCAATGAGTTAGGCCTGAATATGACAACCGCGTTTAATATTTTTGTGCGGCAATCCCTTCGGCAAGGAGGAATACCTTTTGATATTACGTTGAATACGGATGGCTTTTATAATCCAGCGAATATGAAAATGCTACGACAATCCATTCAGGATGCCAACGAAGGTAAGCTGACCGCTCATGATTTACTTGGTGATTAAGTAATGAAAAAGTTATGGACTGACCAAGCCTGGGCAGACTACCTATACTGGCAAAGCCAAGATAAAAAAACGCTGAAAAGAGTAAACCAACTTTTACTGGATATTGAGCGCAATGGTTATGATGGAATTGGTAAGCCGGAACAGTTGCGTGGTGATTTAGGTGGGTGGTGGTCCCGCCGTATCGATAACACGAACCGGCTTGTATATCGTATGACTGACGGGATAATCGTTATAGCAAGCTGTCGTACGCATTACGGTGATAAATAAAATAATTTGGAGGAGCAAGGGGTGGTCAGAGGGCCGCCCCTTGTTTTAATAAAGATAATTACTCCTGGAATTTGTCTACCGGGTTTGTCACACTTAATATCTTGGCCACATAGACTATGAGTAAAGCGACCGAAAAGGACTGGTAACTATGATCATGAATTATGTTTTTCCGGCCACCATGGAGCGCAATGCCCTGTCGGGCCGATATATCGTCATTTTCCCGGATCTGCCGGGCCTGATCTGTCAGGGGGAAACTCAGGAAGATGCTTATCATGATGCGGAACTCTCTTTAGGGATTCATCTGTACCATATGGAAAAGGACAACAAACCCATCCCGAAAGCTTCTGATCCCGCCGACTGGCCGAAGCGGGAGGGTGCCGAGGTTATTGTGCTGGAGGCTGATACGCTGGAGGTCCGGCAGGCTATTGATAGGAAAAGGGTTCCTAAAAATATCATGATTCCTAAATGGTTAAAAGATCTGGGGGAAGAAAATAAGGTAAATTTTGCCAAAATCCTTAAAGAAGGAGTAATGGCTGAGTTGGGAATTCCCGATTAGATCCCCGCAGCCGAGTTACCAAATTGGCAACGCTTGCCAATTTGAGCGGCGAAGGGAACAACCTGGCAAAGTCAATAAAAAAATAGAACAGCATGAAAATCCCTTGGTTCGAATGGTATAATATTCGAATAAAGGGGTTTTTTTCTTATTTTAGGGAGAACGCTTTTGAGTTTTCTGACAATGATCTGAGGCAACTCGATTGGGGAGGAAAAAACATGTCCAACTATGATTTTCATGCTTTGCTGGAACCACTGGAATTTCAAGATCTGGTTTGCGATATCGTTCAGCTCCGGGATAACATCTTTCTGGAAACCTATAAAGAAGGGCAGGATTCCGGGATTGATGGTTCATATACGGATAACACGCAAAAGATCATTGTTCAGGCCAAACGCTGCCAACAGGATTTTAATAAGCTGTATCGCGGTCTGCAGCATAAGGAATTGCCCAAAGTAAAAAAGTTGAATCCTGACCGTTATATCCTGGGTGTCTCAATGGACTTTAACCCTGAACAGAAGACAAAGATTGTGGAACTGTTTGCAGGGTATATCACCAACACCAGGGATATTTTAAGCCGAAAGGATATCAACCGCCTGCTTAGAGATCCCTTCTATGAGCACATCCAGTATGCCTATCCGAAGCTCTGGTCACCTAACCTTGCTGTTCTGGAAAAGGTGTTAAAAGAATCTGTGCACCGGGCTGCCTACAAAGAGTCGTCAGAAGATCTGAAGGATGCTATTAAAGCGTCAAAAGTTTTTGCCCCCACCAGGATTTACCGCCAGGCATTGCGGGAGTGGTCTCAGAACCAGGTCATTGTGATCTCGGGGGAGCCCGGCGTAGGCAAAACGACCATGGCTTACCTATTGGCTCTGGCTTACCTGCAGCCGGACAATCTGGCCGGATTCATCTGGGCCAATTCCATTCATGATGTCTACGCGATGATGGATGATCAGCAAAAGCAAGTCATCATCCTGGACGACTTTTGGGGCAGCATCTTTCATGATGACTATACACGAAGAAACGATGAAAATCGCCTGGACAAGCTGATCAGGCGTATTATTGAGTCCAAGGGCCAGAAGCGTCTGATTCTTACCACAAGAGAATATATTCTCCAACAAGGCTTGCAAAAACACCCTGCCCTCAGAGAAACTCTGGCTCAATACGCATTAATCTGCACCATGGAAGAGTACGGCGAGGATGAAAAGGCCAGCATCCTGTTTCGCCATCTTTATGCCTCGCATCTTGATTATCACTATGTGGATTATTTGTTCGCCAAGTCCAGTGAGATTGTAAGTCACCGGAATTATAATCCACGTGTGCTGGCGTTATTTCTGGCCTGGGAACCTGACAGAGGGTGTTCTTCTCAAGACTATTATGAGGAGTTATGTGACTACTTTGACAACCCCAGCGCCTTCTGGAAATCGATCTTTGTGGATCTCTCTCCGGAAGCTCAAATGGTGGCCATGCTTTTGCTGATTTCTTCGACCCCCATGCTTTTAACGGATATGGCTCGTTGCTACCAAAAATATATTCATGATTGCACCAAGCAAACCACGGTAAAGAATTTGAGCGAGACCATAGCGGAGCTGGAGAAGACGATGCTTAAATCGTTTTACGATGAGGAAGAAGAAGCCGTCATGTTAAGGTTCAGTATGCCGGCCGTACAGGATTTTCTGTATCAGCACCTTGAAGAAAACGGTGAGCACTATATTCCGCTCCTTTTACAATGCTGCACGTTCTACAACCAGGTGCAATTTCTCCTGGAACATCTATCCATGAAGTGCAGCAGGAGAGTTGCTGATCTTATTGTCGAGGAATGTATCTTACATTACCAGGACTATGGTGACAGCTATAGGGACTATGACGGCAGTTGGAATTGGGATGTGGACACCTTCCCCTATGAATACGAACACCTGCATAGGTTTTTTCATCTGCTGCGCTGTTATAACCCGGAAAGACATCCTGCTCTTGGGCGGTTTTTAGAAAGGGAGATAAAGAATTATTGCTTAACTATGGGCAGCAGTGATCCGGAAGCTCAATACACAGACCTACATAATCTGCCGGATATTATTGGCCGCTGTAGCCAAAAAGGGATGGTTTTCAGCGGCAAGGCCGTGATTGATAAATACTATGAGGAAGCCTCCAGCATCTATCATTATCGGGCTATGGAAAAATTCCGGGACGTGTTTCCGGAAGAGTACGGTGTATTTTATGAGACTTATTTTCCACGCATAAAAAGGAATTTGAAGGATAGGATCCTTTCTGAATTGGAGTTTCTCGAAGAATTCGCAATGGATATGCAGCTGGATAGGTTGATCGATGATATCCCGGACTTGCTTAAGGAATTCGGCCTGCGCTATACCAAAGAATTCGGACGGCAGGTACTCGACTTATGCGGCAGAGAACCGGTGCCTTTAGAAAGAAGAAAAGCCGCCTTTGCAAAGCCGCCACATGGGGGTATGGATCAAGAAGAGCGGGTCCTCGAAGCCGTTAAGGAAGATGCTGAAACCTGGCTTTTGGGCCCAGGCGAAACCGACCTGGAAGATGAACAGATTGTGGAGATGATTGCTGAGAGCGGCCTCAATCCGGAGCTGAAAGAAGAGCTGAAAAAGACCCTTAATACGGGGACGCCCTATTATATCTATAACTTTCTGCAGACCAAAGAATCTGTGGAACTGCTTCTGGCTACTTTGGAAACATCGGGAGATGAGCTTCCTGAACGGGAAAGCAGTCTTTATATGATGCTCTTGTCCTATATTGGCCGGGAAGATCTGGAATTAATAAAAAAGCTCATAAACTTTTGCACGGAAAGCTTTATTATCTTTATGTATCGGGATGAGCCTGTGCTGCGGGTCAATCAATTCTTGGCGGAGGATGTTTATCTATCCTATCTGAAGCATGACCCTGAATTTTATGACCTTGTTTTTGAGAATCTGCTGATCAGAGATGAGCAATGGGTGCGTTTTCTCCATATCCCACTCTTTATCTTCTGTCATGCTTCTATTATGGTTATGGGATGCAATGAGAAAGAATTGGCAGAATACTATCAGGATGTATGGGGAGATAATTCTAGCAAAATTAAGTATGTCACAAAATATGATTGGGGAAGCCAGGCAAGCATCGGCTATGTGGATATGGGAACGTATCATTTCCGACGATATGATTGGGAAGGATGCATGTACCGGCTGTTTGAGGAGCTGAATCCCTTTCACTTCAATCAAACCTATGTGGAACCTGCCCTAAAACGTTATTTGGATGAGCTGGGTGATGGAGGTGACGATAGTAAGGTCTTAAAGCATCTGGCCCTTTGCAGGATGCAGGCTGAATACACGGAAAAGGGCGTTTTCCGCTCTCTGGGCTGCCTGATTAGTGACGAGCTGGTGATGATCGAACACTTGTCAATCGCTGAGTTTTGGACTGAATTGCCGAGTCAAATAAGAAGGATAAGACTGAAAGAACTGCAAAAAAGGGAGAAGATATGTAAAAAAGACAGCGACAGATGGAGGATATTACTCTATGAGATAAAGGATGTTTTTTTGTTAAAAGAGCTGGGCGTTTATGATGACACTTTGAGGTTTATCAACGAAGTGGAGGGTACCTACTTAAGGTTTCTGGACGGGAATTATGAGCCAATCAAGAGTTGAATCTTTTAGTGGATATTGTAGTAAACCGCGCCATTTTGGCGCGGTTAGATTATAGATAAATGTAATCAGTAAATAAGGTCTTGACAAAACAGTGAAAAATAGTGAAAATTACTTCAAGCACAAGGAGAAGAGACCGGCAAACGAAAAGATCATAGGCAAAGGAGCGGTAAGGGATGAAAGAAGTAACGAAGCAGCGACGAATCAGGGTAACTGTCAATGGACGACAGATGGAAGTCTATGGTGATCTGACGATTCTTCAGGCTTTGCTTCAGGAGGATATCCATATCCCCCATTTATGTTACGATATCCGGCTGGAGCGTTCTAACGGCAACTGCGGGCTATGTGTGGTGGAGTTGGGAGAAGGCAGCGAGCAACAGGATGTGAAAGCCTGCCATACTCCGATTCAGGAAGGTATGCTCATTCATACCAACAGTCCGAGGCTGGAGCATTACCGCAAAATTCGTCTGGAACAGATTCTGGCGGATCATAATGCCGACTGTGTGGCGCCCTGTGTCATGACCTGCCCGGCCAATATCGATATCCAATCTTACCTGAGTCATGCGGGCAACGGCAATTTTGAGACGGCGATTAAGATGATTAAAGAGCGCAACCCTTTTCCCATCGTTTGCGGAAGAGTCTGTCCCCATCCCTGTGAGGCCCAATGCCGCCGGAATTTAATCGATGAGCCGGTGGCCATCAATCATGTCAAACGATTTATTGCCGACTGGGATATTGCCCATGAACAACCTTGGGCACCTCGTAAAAAAGCATCTACCGGCAAAAAAATTGCCGTGGTAGGCGCCGGTCCCTCAGGGCTGAGTGCTGCTTATTACAGCGCCATTCAGGGACATGATATCACCGTATTTGAGCGCCACCCCCGGGCCGGGGGCATGATGCGCTACGGAATTCCGGAATACCGCCTCCCCAAGGAGATCCTGGATCGGGAGATCGGACTGATTGCGGAGCTGGGCGTTAAGATCATGACCAACAAAGCCCTGGGCACCCATATCCGGTTGGAGGATCTGCATCAGGACTTTGATGCCGTCTATCTGGCTATTGGCTCCTGGCGGGCAACGCCCCTGCAGATCGAAGGGGACAATCTGGAAGGAGTCTGGCTGGGTATAAACTTCCTGGAGCAGGTGACGAAGGGAGCAGACCTTAAGCTGGGAAAAAACGTGGTTGTCATCGGCGGGGGCAATACGGCCATCGACTGCGCCCGAACCGCGCTGCGTAAAGGGGCGGGCTCCGTCAAGCTGGTCTATCGCCGGACCCGGGAAGAAATGCCTGCGGAATCCTATGAAGTGGAAGAAGCGATTCATGAGGGGGTTGAAATGTACTTTTTAACCGCCCCCCATAAGATCGTCAGCGAAGGTGGGCGCAAGCTGCTCCATTGTATCAAGATGACCCTTGGGGAGCCGGACCGTTCCGGCCGGCGCCGGCCAATTCCCATTGAAGGCAGTGAAACGGCCTTGGAAGCGGATACGATTATCGGGGCCATCGGTCAAAGTACCAATACCCAGTTCTTATATCATGACCTTCCTGTCAAGCTGAATAAGTGGGGAGATATCGAAATCAACGGCAAGACCATGCAGACTTCCGAGATGAAGATCTTTGCCGGCGGCGACTGTGTCACAGGTCCGGCTACAGTCATTCAGGCCGTGGCGGCCGGACGTCATGCGGCGGAGGCCATGGACAGCTTTTTGATGAAAGGCTATGTCAAGGAGCAGCCTGTGGATTACAGCTGCAGCCGCGGGTCCCTGGAAGATCTGCCCCAATGGGAATTCGAGAAGACTCCGCGGCTGAAACGGGCTCCTATGCCGGCACTGCCACCGGCGGAACGGCGGGATAATTTCCGGGAAGTGGAGACTGGGCTCAGTGAAGAGACCGCAAGAGCGGAAGCCCGACGCTGCTTAAAGTGCGGCTGCTATGAGCGTTATGACTGTGATTTGCGCCAGGAAGCCAGTCTGCACCATATTGAGTTTAAAAAACCGGTCCATGAACGCCCTTATATCCCCATCGTCGAGGATCACTCCATCATCATCCGCGACCACAACAAATGCATCTCCTGCGGCCGTTGTATCGCCGCCTGCGCAGAAGTGGAAGGCCCCGATATTCTGAGCTTCTATATGAAGCATGGCCGTCAGCTGGTGGGGACGAAGAGCGGACTGCCTCTGGATCAGACCGACTGCGTCAGCTGCGGCCAGTGTGTGAATGCCTGTCCTTGCGGCGCTTTGGATTACCGCAGTGAAATCGGCAGGGTATTCAGAGCCATCAATGATCCGGGCAAAACGACCGTAGCTTTTGTGGCTCCGGCAGTACGCAGTGTGGTATCTTCCCAGTATGGGATTTCCTATCAGGAGGCCTCCCAATTCATTGCCGGACTTCTGAAAAAGATGGGCTTTGATAAAGTCTTTGATTTTACCTTTGCCGCGGATTTGACCATTGTGGAAGAAACTACGGAATTTTTAACCCGTCTGCAAAGCCAGGAGCGGATCCCCCAGTTTACCTCCTGTTGTCCGGGCTGGGTCAATTTCGTGGAACGCCGCTATCCGGAAATCATTCCTTATCTCTCCAGCTGCAAATCCCCCCAGATGATGATGGGAGCTACGGTGAAAAATCACTTTACAGAACTGTCGGAAATCGATCCCAAGGATCTTTATGTGGTCTCTATTGTTCCTTGCATTGCCAAGAAGTATGAGGCGGCCCGTCCGGAGTTTGCAACGGATGGAATCCGGGATGTGGATGCTGTGCTAACCTCCACCGAAATGCTGGAAATGGCGGATATTAAGTTGATCGAGCCCGCAGATGTGGAGCCTCAGGATTTCTGTGAACCCTATAAACGGGTATCCGGGGCGGGGATTCTCTTTGGGGCCTCAGGGGGCGTGGCGGAAGCGGCCCTGCGGATGGCTGTGGAGAAACTGACCGGGGAGGCGATTACCGACCGGCTGGATTATCAGGAAGTGCGCGGACTCCAGGGGATCAAAGAGGCTGCCGTGGAAGCCAAAGGCAAGAAGGTCAATGTAGCGGTGATCAGCGGGCTGCACAATGTTGAGCCGATTCTGGAGAAGATCATTGAGGGGGCGGAAGTAGGCTATGATCTGATCGAAGTAATGGCCTGCCCGGGGGGCTGTATCTGCGGAGCGGGACATCCGGTGCCGGAGAAGATCGATACTCTGGAGAAGCGGCAGCAGGTTCTCGTCAATATCGATCAAACCTCCCGGTATCGCAAATCTCAGGAAAACCCCGATATCCTGCGCCTTTATGATGAGTATTACGGAGAAGCCAATTCACCCCTGGCCCACAAATTGCTGCATACCCATTATGAAGCTGTGAAAAGGGAACCTGTTGCCAAACATGACCGTAGAATGGCGGATTCTGCTTTTGTAACCCATGAGCTTACTCTGTGTACCTGTGACAAATGTACAGATCAAGGATCGAAAGAGTTGTTCGCAGCCATTTCCGGTAAGATCCGAAAGCTGAAAATGGACTCCTTTGTAACGGCCAGAACCATCCGCTTAAAGGAAAATCACCCCGGCCAAGGAGTGTATGCCGCCATTGACGGTGAGCGCATAGACACACCGTCCGAGCAGCTTGAGCAGCGGATCTTTCAGCAACTGATCCGATGAAAGGGTGCATCTTAAGCACTTTAAGAAATCAGAAAAAGAGGGTGGAATAAGTAGAGACCATCGGTAAATCCTGATAGGGCAGAATATACTTTTAAAGATAAGTGGCCCTATGGGGGCTTTACATGCAAAAAAAGTCAGCTCCTGGGATTGCTTTGTAGCAAGACAATCCCAGGAGCTTTTCTATTATGGGGGTATGTGTCACAGATTCCATCAGATGGGAGGTCTAGCTCTAATGGCTTGAGAGGGATTCGAAGGCTTGACAAATCTCTTAGGTTTCAAAGGTCTTGCCGATGCTCAGGCTGTTACGGATATCCTGATTATGTTTATTTACATTGGAGTTTGGATGGTGATTTTCAAGGGATTCAAGAAGAGCGGTTCCGAAGCGGAGAAGTTATACACCGTTTGAGTATCTGCATCTGAAGGGCAGTAGGGAAGGCCGGCTACCCGGATAGTGGTCAGATTACGGTGTGTGCTGTGTATGGTGATGAAAACTGGCCCGCCTGCGGCGGTTGTTGTTCATTTGTTCACTAAATTATATTCTCTCAATTTACGGTAGAATTTTGACCGCGAAAGCCCCATAAGATGAGCTGCTTTTACTTTATTGCCATTGCATTTGGCAAGTGAATCTTTTATTTGATTCATCTCTGCGATCTTTTTTTTGTATTCCTGAAAGACGGTGTTATTGCTATGAGTGATACTTAGGTTTTCCCTATGGAAAGTATACTCTGCAACTTCAGTGGGAAGGTCTTCAACAGTAATATAATCGGAGAAACACAGATTAATTCCTCTCTCAACTATATTGCGAAGTTCCCGCACATTGCCGGGCCAGTTGTATTCTTTCAGCATAGCCAGAGCATCCGGTGTAAACCCGGAAATATTCGTCTGAAATTGTTCATTATAAAGATTTACATAGTATTCAATCAAAAGGGGGATATCTTCGCTGCGCTCACGCAGGGGGATTAGTTCGAGAGGAATAACATTTAACCGATAATATAAATCCAAGCGAAACGTTTTATTGGCGATAGCTTCACTTAGATTTTTATTTGTAGCACTTATAATCCGTACGTCAAGGTCAATAAGTTTATCATCACCGAGCCGCATAATTTGTCTTTCTTCCAATACCCGTAATAGAGCAGATTGCATATCGATGGGCATCTCGGCGATTTCATCCAGAAAAAGAGTTCCGCCTTGCGCCAACTCGAATTTTCCCGGTGCGCCTCCTTTGCGGGCACCAGTAAAAGCACCTTCTGCATAACCAAATAATTCGCTGGCAATAAGCTCCTTTGGTAAAACAGCACAGTTTATGGAGATAAAAGGACCATGTTTTCGTTCACTGCTATTATGGATGGCTTGGGCAAATAATTCCTTGCCTGTCCCGCTCTCTCCATAGATAAGGACATTGCTGGAATTTAAAGAAGCACGTTCCGCCATTTTTTTAATACGCATAAATCGGGGGCTCATTCCGATTAAATCACTGAAATGATAAGTGCTGCGTGCTTTTTGGTTAAGAGGCTCCTTGGATTCCAGAGTAATGACCATTCCATAGATATTGCTTTCATTATTTCTAACCGACTGGCAGTAGACATGCATGGGAACATTTCGCACTATTAAGTCCAAATGATGAATGTCATTAGAGCTTAAGAAACGCAAGGCAGGCTCCAAATCAGGAATGAGTGTTTTTAGATACTTATTTTTAAAGCTATTGGGAGGAAGATTGAAAAAGCGAATCCCTCTTTTGCTGACATCGATGATTTTGCCAATTTCATTGATCAGGATTTTAGCTTTGGGGTTTAGCTTATCTTCGGTATATAGAGGTGATATGGCGAGAGCCAGCTTATTTTCTTCCGCTTGATTTCTATAACTGATATAGCTTGTGTACAGCTCGATATACTTGCTTAAAAAAGGAGAAAACTTGGAATGATTGGCGATGATAACCCAATACGAAGAATTAAACTGGCAGGATGCCGTGACATAAGGGTGCAATATTTTGCAGTAATGTTCTGCACCGACAACGACCTCTAACTTTTTTGTCTGAAAGGATAAAGCAGCTGCATTGGTCCCAATATTTTCTTCAGATAAGTTGGTTCCGATATCCCAATTTAGTTTGGCTAATCGTTTAAGTAAATCAGAATCCCCATAACTTCTTATAATATTCAAGTTTAAGTCAGTATAATAAATGGCAGCGTGAATCGATATTAAAAAATCATAGAATTCCAAGGCTAATTTATTATTGACCACAAATCGGTCATAATCCCATTCTCGCTTGGTAAAAGAATCAAGATCAGCAAATTCCGCCGGAAACGAAAATTTGGATTTAAAAGGATCAATAGGCGCTGCATTGCAGCGTTTCCAGGAATGGATAATATCCTTTCTTAAATAAGCTAATTCAACATTGGCATGATTGTTAATAAAGTCATAATAAATCGTTTTGGTTTTTTCATGATTATATTTAGCAAACACTCAATGTCGCCTCCTTACGGATACCATTAAGTTGCTGATGCTTACATTGATAATTATAGCACAAGCTTGGACTGCCCTGCTGAATTTAATTTCGACAGTAATTCAAAAAATCCCTGGGATTTGGGATGGGTATGACCGATATTTGAGACAAGTTGCCCCGGTGTCTTGAATTTCGGTCATTTTTCTTTGGGCGTGCCAAGGCCTCACCCTGAAAAATAAGGGACTCAAGGATTTGTGAAACCTGGCACGTTAATTGCATTGCATTGTACTGCGACTAGTCAAAAAAGATGAAAAGGGGTAATGGAAAAATGGATTTCAGACTGACGGAAGAGCAGGAATTGCTGCTTGAAGGGCTGCGCGAGGTGCTCAAAGAGGTGGCCACCAATGAATATCTGAAAGAGTGTGACGACAACCATGCATTCCCTCAAAAAATTGCGGAGGCCTTTGTTGAACACGGCTTTGCCCTTTTGGGTATTCCGGAGGAATACGGCGGCACCCCCTGCGACATTACGACCCAGATGCTTGTCACCGAAGAAATGTCAAAATTCGGCGTACCCTTTCCTTGCTTTTCCAACTCCTTGTTAATCGATGATATTCTGCACTTTGGCAATGAGCAACAAAAAGCGATAACCATGGAGTATGCCAAGAAAGGGTTATGCGCATTCAGCCTTGGTATCACTGAGCCGGGGGCGGGGTCCGATGACAGTGCCATGATGGCTACGGCAACACGCAGGAACGGTAAGATCTATATCAATGCTCATAAAACCTTTATCACTGAGGCGAAACAAAGACCCTATATGCTCTGCCTTACCCGGGATCTTAATGCGTCGAATCCCCATAAAGCGATCTCCATGTGGTGGGTTGATATGAGCAAGCCCGGGGTTAAGGTGATGCCCTGGGAAAAGATTGGCGGCAATACAGCCCCCACCTATGAAGTCTATTTGGAAGATGTTGAACTTGAGGAAGAAGATCTGGTCGGTGTCGAAGGGGAAGGCTTCATGAATTTGATGGGGAATTTCGAAGTGGAACGCATTCAGATTGCTGCCGGTGTTTTGGGGTGGGCTGAAGCTGCTTTTGAGGATGCCGCTGTCTATGCCAATCAACGGGTGCAATTCGGCAAGCCCATTGGCAGCTTCCAGCTGATCCAGGAAAAAATCGTGGAAATGGCCATCAAAATTGAGAACATGCGCAACCTGGTTTATAAGGCCTGCTGGGAGAGAGAGAATGGAATGCCGTTGCAGATTTCCTCAGCAACGACAAAATATTATTGCGTACGGGCAGCAAACCAAGTCATCGATGACGCTATGCAGATTATGGGGGGCATCGGCTACACCAAGGACCACAGAATATCCCGTTTGTGGAGGGATGTCCGCAACACCCGTTTCGGCGGAGGTACGGATGAAATCATGATTCACATTGCCGGCAGAGCTATCCTGAAAAAATATCGCAATAAATAATGAGGTGTTGGAAATGGCCATGCTGCTCCAGGGTATACGGGTTTTAGATTTATCACGGTTGCTGCCGGGGCCTTTTTGCACCATGACCCTGGCGGACATGGGTGCCGAAGTCCTGAAAATTGAAGATACCCAAGGCGGCGACTATATGAGGACCATGGGTAAACCGGTCGTGAAAGAAACCATGGAATTCCTGATGCATAACCGCAACAAGAAGAGTATGAGACTTAATTTAAAGACCAATGAGGGAAGAGCTATCTTCCTGCAATTGGTGAAGGATTATGATGTCATACTGGAATCTTTCCGGCCTGGGGTGGTGGATCAACTGGGTGTGGGTTACCAGGATGTCAGGGAAGTCAACCCCAATATAATCTACTGCTCCTTGAGCGGCTACGGGCAAAACGGACCTTACCGCACCATGGCGGGACATGATACGAACTACCTGAGCATCGCGGGAGTCCTGGACTCGATCGGTGTCCGGAACGGGCCGCCTGTTATGCCGGGAATTACGATTGCCGATATCGCCGGCGGATCCATGTGGGCCATCATCGGTATTCTGGCTGCCCTCATCGGCCGCAAGACGATTGGCCGGGGCGAGTATATCGATGTGGCGATGATGGATGGAGTTATGCCCTTCTTGGGATTGTACGCCGGTGATTACTTCACGGACGGGGAGGTTCCCAAGCGCGGCGAAACAGTTACGACGGGTGTCGATGCCTGCTGCCATATCTACGCAACCAAGGATGGACGTTATGTCTCACTGGCAGCTGCCGAGCCGAAGTTCTGGAAAGGCTTCTGCCAGGGCATCGGCCGTCCGGAACTGGCTCCCCTGCAATATTCCCCGGACCCGAAACGGGCGGAGATCATCGAAGAGGTCAGTGCCATCATGAAAACCAAGACCCAGGCAGAATGGACGGAATTGCTGATGCCGTTGGATATCTGCTTTACACCGGTTAAAAATCTTCAAGAGGCCTTGGCGGATCCACAAGTCCAAGCCAGAAACCTGACCCTCGATGTGGAACACCCCGTGGAAGGGACGATACGCACCTTTGCCTTTCCGGTAAAATTCACTGAAAACCCGGCTCAGCTCTATAGCCCGCCACCCCTTTACGGAGAGCATACAATGAAAGTTCTGAAAGGTATCGGCTACAGCGAAGAGCAGATCAAGGAGCTGGAAAAGCAAAAAGTCATTTAGTAAATACCTGAAAAACGGAGGACCGAACCATGGATTTTAGACTCACAGAAGAACAGGAGCTGTTGATCGAAAGCTTGCGGCAGGTCCTGGCCAATGAAATAACGGAGAGCTATCTTGCTGAATGCGATGAAAACCATATGTTTCCGGATAAATTGGCTGATGCCCTGATGAATAACGGGTTTGGACTTCTTGGAGTGCCGGAAGAGTACGGAGGCACACCCTGCGATGTTCTGACCCAGATCATGGTCATTGAGGAATTAGCCCGGGCAGGCGGGCCTGCTTATATGTTTACCAATGCGATGCTGATCGACGACATGCTGACCTTTGGCAATGAGGAACAGAAACGCATCACCATGGAATACGCCGGCCGGGGCAGAATGGCTTTCAGCCTGGGCATATCGGAACCTCAAGCCGGATCGGACGACAGTGCCATCGCCTCCACTGCTGCCCGCAGAAACGGAAAAGTTTACCTGAACGGCCATAAGACCTGGATCAGCAATGCCGGTGAATACCCTTATTGCCTGTTTTTAACCCGGGATCCTCAAGCACCTAACCCCCATAAAGCCATCTCCATGTGGTGGGTGGATATGACCAAACCAGGCATTAAGCTGCAGGCTGTCGGTAAAGTTGGTTTCAGGATGAGCAAATTCTATGAACTTTATTTTGAAGATGTGGAAGTGGAAGAAAAAGACCTCGTGGGAGTCGAGGGTGAAGGTTTCCTCCAACTGATGAAAAACTTTGAAATTGAGAGACTGGCCGGAGTTGCCGCATCCTTGGGGTGGGCTCAGGGAGCCTTTGACGATGCGGTCCGCTACGCAAACCAACGGGTGCAGTTTGGGAAACCGATCGGGAACTTTCAACTGATTCAGAAGAAAATCACCGAAATGCAGATCAAGCTGGAGACAATGCGCAGCATGCTTTACAAAGCTTGCTGGGAGAAAGAAAACGGCATGTCTGTTCAGATTTCTTCGGCCTTATGCAAGTACTATGTTGCCCGTGCTGCTCAAGAGGTTATTGATGATGCGATGCAGATCTTTGGCGGTATCGGCTATACCACAGAGACCAGGATTCAAAGATTCTGGAGGGATTGCCGTGCCAACCGGATCGGCGGCGGCACTGATGAAATCATGGTCCATATCGCCGGACAGGCTATTTTGAAGAAATACAAAAAGTAAAAATAAAAAACAAAGGGAGTGACTTTAATGAAACGTACAGAGATTCCACAATTCGGTCCTTTGCAAGGGGTCAGAGTAATTTGTGCAGGGCTTGCTACTGCAGGCCCCTATGCGGCCACGATGATGTCCGATTTCGGAGCCGAAGTCATCAACATCGAAAGCTCCGTTGTGCCTGATCAAAGCCGTGCCGCCGGTGGTTCGGCATTTAAGCAGGATCATCGCAACCAAAGAGCTTTGGCCTTGAATATTCCTTCTCCTCACGGCCGGGAAGTTTTCTACAAGTTGATTAAGGATGCCGATATTTTTATTGAAAACTCAAAAGGAGGCCAATGGAAACGCTGGGGAATAACCGATGAAACCATGTGGGAAGTCAACCCGAAGCTGGTTATCGTTCACGTAACCGGCTACGGCCTAAGCGGAGACCCGAACTATGTGGAAAGGCCTTCCTGGGATGCCATCGGCCAGGCCTTTGGCACCCTCGTTTCCGTGAATGGAACAGAAGACGTTCCCATGGCTACAAACCCTTACATGTGTGACGCAACCACCGCCCTATATGCTTCCTGGGCAGCTTTAGCGGCCTATATCCGGGTCCAGAAAACAGGAATCGGCGACAGCATCGATTGCACCCAGTTCGAGTCGGTTCTGCGCGGGCAATCAGGATGGCCTCTTAAGTATTTTACCGAAGGGTTCCAACCCGCGAGAACGGGCGGCGAAAATGCTGTAGGTGCGGCGTTTAAGGCCTTTAAATGCCAGGATGGGTTCGTCTTCATTTGTTTCGGCGGGCCGGGCATTATGAAAGTAGGGCTGCCTTTCTTTGGCTTTGAGTGGGGATCGGAGCTTTTCCCCAAAGCTGTCCCCTGGGTATTGCAAGGAACCGAAGGCGCCAGGGTTCTGGAGGCAAAAATCAATGAATGGTGTGCTGCCAAAACGGTTGAAGAAGCTGAAAAAGAATTGAATGAGGCAGGTATACCGGTCAGTCCGGTTATGACCTACGCTATGGCAGAAAAACATCCTCACTATATCGCCCGGGAAACCTTTACGGAATGGGAAACCGTCGACGGCGAAAAAATTAAGGGTGTCAATGTCGTGCCCAAACTGGCCAAGGAGCCCGGCAAGGTATGGAGGGGCGCTCCGAAGTATGGAATGGACAATGAGGACATTTTGGCTGAGTTGGGTTATTCCTCTGAAGAAATTCTTGCACTTTACAACGATAAAGTTCTGGCGAAAGAGTAGGTTCACTATCAAGGAAGCTTGTGTGCTAAGTGACAAGGCTGTCTGCTTGAAACACATGGGGTGCTGTCCATAGCACATATGGTGCTGTCTTTAGCCCATGCGGTGCTGTCCTTAGCACACAGGTTGCCTGGATTAATTATCGGCCTCAGAATGACTATGAAGGGCGGTAGATGTCATGAATAAAAAAGCTCATCACGCTTGGTGGATCATGATTAGTTGCGGGACCATATCCTTTTGTGTACTTGGCGTAGTCATGGCTTGTTCCGGGATTTTCTTTAAACCGGTGTGTGATTATTTAGGGGTTTCGAGAGGTGCTTTTTCCCTGTACATGACGATTATATATCTGGCCATGTTTATTGTTTTGCCGATAGCCGGCAAGAAAATGCCTACGGCTAACTTCAAAAAATTTCTGATTGCGGCAATGGCTGTGTTTACTTTAACTTTTGCCGCAATGTCACAATTTACTTCCTTATATCACTGGTATGCTGCCGGTGTGTTAATGGGTATTTCCGGCGCTTTTGTGATGTTCCTTCCTATCCCTATTCTGATCAACAATTGGTTTAAACAAAAAGTTGGCTTCGCTCTGGGTTTAGCCTTAGCGATGTCAGGGGTCGGAGGAACCTTGTTTAACCCTGTTGGCGCTTATATCATTCAAAACTATGGTTGGAGAACGGGCTATCTTGTCCTTGGTCTTATTGCTTTTGCGATTACCATGCCCTTTATGATCTTTGTGGTTCGTTTTAAACCGGCCGAAATGGGACTTGAGCCATATGGAGCGGCGGAAACTGCAGCAACTGCAGCAACTGCCCAAGTGCAGCCCCAGGCAGGTGCGAAGCCTGCCGAGCTGCCCGGAGTTACTGCCGGCCAGGCTTTAAAATCCTCTGCTTTTTATACTGCCTTGATTTTTGCCGGTATGATGACCATGAGCGGTACTGTGCAAACTCATATCCCCGGATATGTAACCTCGATCGGCCTTTCCGCCATCGTTGGCGGTTTTGCCATCTCCATGACATCCTTTGGCATCATCTTCGGCAAATTAGTCATGGGTTACCTGAACGACAAAATCGGTTTAAGCAAAGCCATTACCACAGGAACAATACTCTCAGCAGCAGGACTTATCACCATTTTAGCAGCGGGAAGCAATACAACATTATTATACGTCGGTGCTTTTATCTTTGGATTCGGTGGTATCTCCATGGGTACGGTTATGCCCCCTATGGTCGTCAGGCAGTTCTTTGGTCAAAAGGATTTCAGTTCAATTTTTTCCAATATCCAATCGATTACGACCTTGCTGATGGCGTTTGCGATGACACTGTATGGGTTCATATTTGACCTGAGTAAAAGCTATGCCAATTCTTTGCTGGCCTCTCTTTTGTTTTTATTAGTTGCTTACGGAGGTTATCTGCTGACTACGGTGACGGCTAAAAAGCTTCCTAAATAATGGCCGTAAAGCAGCTTGTTTTGCTCAAATACAAACCAATTTAGCTCAAATACAAACCAATTTAAATGAAGTGGAAAAACAGGTCAGCTGTTTTTCCACTTCACAATAACCAATGAATAGAGCAGATCAATCCCTTTGGTTTTTCTTAAATTTATTTAGGGCTTGGAAGCATCTTGCTAAGGTAAAGTGAGGGATGGAAATGAACAATCAAGAAACATTTCAGGGCATCCTGGATTATTGGGGAGAGATAGCGCCGGACCGGGAGGCGATCTTTGATGGGCAGCAGAGACGGACTTTTCGGGAGCTGGAAGAAGAGGTTCAGTGCCTTGCTTTTGCACTTTCTCAGCTGGAGATTAGAAAAGGGGATAAGGTGTTGACCATCATCCCCAATTGGTATGAATTCATCGTGATTTTCTTTGCCCTTGCCAAATTGGGAGCTATTCTTATTCCCTGCAACGAAATCTTTGCGAAGAATGAAATTTGTGATCGTCTGCAGCAGGTGGAACCCAAAGCAGTTTTTATCGCCCATAAGAGCCATTCTTGCCTATTGCAAGAACAAAAACTAGCTTGCGAAATCATTACGGTACGTTTTGAGGAAGAGGGCTTGTTGTCTTTTCCAAAACTTTTGGAAAAAGGAAGAAATGGCGCCGTAAAGCCGGTGGAAGTGGATAGTTACAGTGATGTTTTTACAATTATGCTTACTTCGGGTTCAACAGGGCGCCCTAAGGGAGTAGAGCTGACTTATGAGAATTTATTTCAGGGGGCTAAAAGCATTGGCGGGCGCCTGGAATGTACACACCAAGATGTTTTCCTGGTTCCTGTACCCTGCAGTCATCTCTATGGTCTGGTCACCGGAATAGTGTTGCCGTTTTATTTCGGCGGCAAGATCGTATTAATGGAGAACTACAGCCCCTGGGAAGCATTATCCTTGATAGAACAGGAAAAAGTGACCGTGCATTATGGTGTGCCCACTATGTTCATACGAGAAATTAATGAACACCTCCAGCACAAAAAAGATGTAAGTTCACTGCGGACAGGTATGATTGGCGGCACCATGGTCGATGAGCATTTGGTCCGGAAAATACGCTCCGAACTGAATTGCAATATTATGGTTGCCTATGGTTCTACAGAGGCGGTTACCGTCTCCATGACAACCTTGCAGGATGATATTGAGCTGCGGACACAAACGGCGGGGAGGCCCTATGAGGGTGTGGAGGTCAAGGTGATCGATGGGGATGGCAAAGCATTGGGGCCGGGAGAAGTTGGAGAATTGATGTGTAAAGGTTTCAATGTTATGAAAGGTTATCATCTTGCGCCGGAGGAAACGGCAAAGATCATTGATGACAATGGCTGGCTGCACACAGGTGATTTAGGAACGATTGATCACTCAGGATATATCAGGATTGTCGGCAGAAAGAAAGATACAATCATTCGCGGAGGCTATAATATCTATCCTGCGGAGGTGGAAAAGGTTTATTATACTCACCCCGAGGTTCTGGAAGTCTGTGTAATGGGTGTCATACAGGAAGAACTGGGAGAGCAGATTTATGCTTTTATCCAATTGAAAAAAGATAGTAAAGAAACGGAAACAACCTTAAGGGAGTATGCCAAAGGAAAAATTGCTAAATTTAAAATCCCTGATCATGTGATCTTAATAAAGGAAATGCTCAGGTTGGCCAATGGTAAAATCGATAAAAAAGCACTGGCAAAAGGGAGGCAGGTTATTAGGAAATATGCGGAATAAAGCCTTAACCAATAATAGGGTCATTGCCGAAAATTTACGTTTGCTGGGGTGTAAATATATCAGGACTATAGACGGCAGAAAAGGGACGAAAAATGAGAGAGAGGAGAGGGGATAAACATGGCTGAGGATCAATTTGATGCTGTAATCGTCGGCGGGGGGAGCGCGGGAACAGTCGCCGGGTATTTATTGGCCAAAGAAGGGCTGCAGGTAGTCGTCGTAGAGCGGGGAAACTATGCGGGCAGCAAAAATGTAACCGGCGGGCGCATCTATAGCCATAGCCTGGAGAAAATTATGCCTGATTTCGCGCGGGAGGCTCCGGTTGAGCGGAAGATTACCCGTGAAAAGATCAGTCTGATGACTGAGGAAAGCAATGTTACCCTGGATTACTATTCTGATATGCTGGGAATCCAGGGCAGCGACTCGTACTCCGTTTTGCGGGGAGTATTTGATAAGTGGCTGCAGGAAAAGGCGGAAGAAGCAGGGGCGATGTTTATTACCGGGATTCGCATCGATGATTTGATTTTCAGAGAGGGTAAAGTCTGCGGCGTTATGGCCGGAGAAGACGAACTGGAAGCCCATGTTACGATTTTAGCTGATGGCGTCAATTCACTCCTGGCACAGAAATTAGGATTCCGGAGCGAATTACGGCCGGAGCATGTGGCGGTTGGGGCCAAGGAAGTTATTGAATTACCGGTGCCGGTGATCGAAGACCGCTTTAGCTGCCGGGATAATGAAGGAACCTCATGGCTGTTTGCAGGGACCCCCTCAGCAGGGCGTGTGGGCGGCGGATTCCTATATACCAATAAGGAGAGCATTTCCATAGGCGTGGTCAGTACCCTTAGTGAACTGGTTAAAGGCCATAAATCAGTGCCCCAAATGCTGGAAGATTTTAAACGGCATCCTGTGATTGAACCCTTGCTTAAAGGCGGGAAATTGATCGAGTATTCCGGTCACCTTGTTCCCGAAGGGGGCTTAAAGATGATGCCTAAAATGATCGGCAATGGGGTCTTGGTTGTCGGCGACGCCGCCGGATTCTGCATCAACTTAGGCTATGCCGTGCGGGGGATGGATCTTGCCGTTGCTTCAGCCGAATGTGCAGCAAAAGCAGTTTTAGCGGCCAAAGAAGCCGAAAATTATTCGGAAAGCTTTCTGCAATGCTATCAGACTTTTTTGAGCAGTAGTTTTGTCATGAAGGATATGATCCATTACCAGAAGTTCCCGCACTTCCTGGAAGAAACACCGCGGATCTTTGATGCGTATCCCCGAATGGCGGCAGATATGCTGGCAGAATTGTTCATGATGAACGGTCAACCGGCCCAACCCCTTATGAAGAACATGATGAGACATGTAAAGAAGGTCGGGTTGACGACTATTGCCAAAGATGCGTGGAAAGGAGTGCGAGCCCTATGAACACAGCCAACACGGTAAATGTGGATGCAAAGCTGGGATTGGATAAGTTTTATGTGGATGAGGAAAATGCTCATATTGTCCTGAAAAAAGATATCGACAGCAAAGAATATCATAAACTCATGCTCGCTTGTCCGGCAGGTCTTTATAAACAAGACGATAAAGGCGGGATTCATTTTGATTATGCAGGTTGCCTCGAATGTGGAACCTGCCGGGTGCTGTGTGGCACCACCCTATTGGAAAAGTGGGAATTCCCCGTAGGAACCTTAGGAATCGAGTTCAGATGGGGCTGAAAAAATAAGCAAGAGGAAAGGTGATTGAGTTGAAAGTTGCAGCATGTTACAAAGTTGTACCGGAAGAACAGGATATTACCGTTAAGGCGGATAAGACATTGAACGTTGACAAAGCGGAGTGGAAGATTGGCCAATATGACTTGAATGCTATCGAAGCAGGCGTTCAGTTAGCTGAGGTTACTGGCGGTGAACTGGTCGCACTTAGTGCAGGCGGCCAGGTTGTTGACAATTCCAAAATAAAAAAGGCCGCCTTATCCCGGGGGCTGCAAAGCTTATGTCTTGTCGCTGATGAGGCTCTGGAGACTGCTGATTGTTATACGACAGCTGCCGCTCTGGCTGCAGCAATCGGAAAAATTGGCGGTGTAGACTTGGTGCTCTGTGGTGAGGGTTCCGGAGATATTTATGCCCAGCAGGTAGGAGTCGTACTTGGTGAAATGTTGGGTTGGGCCACTTTGAATGCGGTCAGTAAAATTACACCGGATGGAGATAAATTGGTTGTAGAACGCACTTTGGAGAATGAAGTGGAAGCGTTGGAAGTTTTGCTGCCAGCGGTTATTTCAGTGACCACGGATATTAACAAACCAAGGATTCCCACCTTAAAAGAGATTATGGCGGCCGGGAAAAAAACAGCCGTAAAGTGGTCGTTAACTGATCTTCAGCTGGAGGTAAGCAATAAGACAGAATGCATCAGTACCTTAGCCCCGGAAGAAACTGACCGGAAACGAATCGTCATTGAAGGGGACAGTGATGAAAACATTGCCGAATTCTATGAACATCTGCGTAAGGTTTTATAATTGAAAGAGGTGAAGGACATGAGTAAATTAGCATGTGTATGGGTGATCGGCGAAGAAGTCGCTGCAATCAATGAATTAACTGCCGGGGCCAGGACACTGGGAGATGAAACGGCCGTCCTCTTTGCAGGGGATAAGGATCAGATTGCTCAGATTTTGGGTGCGGACAAGGTATATTATCTGGGACCCTTAAACGATAAAATCCTGGAAAACTATAAGCCGGCCATTATCAATTTGGTTGCAGAAAAGAAACCCAATCTGCTTCTGATTAGAAATACGAAAAGAGGACGTTTAATTGCAGGAGCTTTGGCGGCGAACTGCGGTACGAATGTCTTGACTGATATTACGGAGATTGTAGCTGTCGGTAACGGTGTAGAGACCCAGCGCATGGTATACGGCGGGGCTGCTTTCCGTAAAGAAAAATCAACCAATCGGATCAATATCGCCTGTGTGGGAGCCGGGTTATTTCAGGCAGGAGACATGCAGGCTGTCCCATCGATTATTGATGTAGACGGTGTAACTCCCGATGTTTCGATTAAGTGCCTGGAGAAGAAAGCAAAAGGCGGCGAAAAAGTCAATCTGGCGGCAGCTAAACGCGTTGTTGGGGTTGGCCGCGGTTTAAAGGCGGCAGAGGACTTAAAAATGATCGAAGCATTGGCGGTGGAACTAAAAGCGGAATTAGGCTGTTCCCGTCCTATTGCTGAAGAAGAAAAATGGATGGCTAAGGAACGCTATATTGGTGTTTCCGGTGTCATGCTCAAACCGGAGGTTTATATTGCCCTTGGAATTTCCGGGCAAGTTCAGCATACGGTCGGAATCAATCAGGCCAAAACGATTTTAGCCATTGACAAGGATAAAAATGCCCCTATCTTCAAGCAAGCAGACTACGGAATTGTCGGGGATATGTATAAAGTCGTTCCTGCTCTTATTGACAAGTTCAGGAAGTAAGAGCTTTACTCAGTAGTATTGCATGTTGGGAAATATAAGAAATTTTTAATTAAGCTCTTCCTTAGCAGAAGGGCTTTTTTTCATTCTTCTGAAATAAGAGCATAATACTCGATAAATCCGCCGTTCAAAGCATTTTATAGGCCACCTGCACCGAGTTCTTATTGGCGACATTACTTCTGGGGGATGGTCTGGAGTTTTTCTTCGTCTTGACCGTTAGTAAAATATATATATTCATTGTAAGAAGTTTCCTTTATAATTACCATATATGACCTATGCAGCTGGTGGAGATATCTGAGAAGTTTGAATAACAATTGCATTGGGTTGTGTACAACAAGGAAATATGCAATTTTGGAAGGCGTGATATGATGAAAAAAGTTCTTTTTTTGCTTATTGCAGTGGCCATTTTCTTTTGCGGATGCTCCTCATCTTCTTTGCAGAATAGCCGTGACGGCATTTCTGCAAATCCTGATGAAACGGTTAGCGGCCCCGCTGTTATTACCGGACGCGAAGTAATTTCCTGGTTGGATACGCGCCTGAATAAAAATGGCTATCCTACGCTGGAGATGGGGGTACACAGCGAATTAACACATGCTTTTGCCAGTGCATCTTATCAATGTGATTTATATATGCCAAGTCGTGGAATGTATTTATATTTCATTTCAGATCCGGAAGATAACAGATTACATCAGCTTATTTTTTATACGAATCACGATGAAATATCAGCTCCAGCTGAAGAATTACAAAGCTACATTTTATCTTCTTTGCCTTTTTTCTTTGAACCGGATAGATGGGAGGAGCTTAGCAATCAGCTGGCTATTGGCGTTTCCTTCGGCAAAGGACAATCTCTTGCTGCGAATGGAGCTTTTGAATATTTTCATGAAAATAATGAGGCTTTTACCACTTTCAACGTTTGTGCGACTGGCGAAGAACTCATCGATATGCAAGCCCTTGATTTTGCAAATGGTGAAATAACATCACAAAAGATCGATTGGACAATAGCTGACTTTGTCGCGAAGCTTGATGAATATGCGATGAAGAAAGAGATGCCGCTTTTGTCGGATACCCGCCCTGTTTCTGTCGGGGCTGAAGATTTGGAAGGGTTGTCGCCTGACATCTGTGAAGGAGTCTATTATTCACTGGGACCGGGAGTAAGGATGTACCTCTTTGCTTCTGATGCAGGCAGGCTGGAACGGGTTGAATTTATTGCTCTTTTGAATAGTGTCACATCCGACAGCCTGAGCCGGTTTGGTTATACACTTACCATAGCGGTGAATGCATTGGATGATGCGCGGGCATCCGACATCCTTGATACCATTAAAATCGATAATATCAGCCGTGAAGAGAACCGTCCTGCAATTGGCGGGCGAATGAATTATTTTTATTCTGTAACAAACGAGAGCCTGGGCCTTTATATTTCCCGTAATTCCCCTATGGTCTCCGTGAGCAAGAACCAAGAACCGGCAAATAATATTGAAGAAGGGTCCCAATCAAAAATAGAAACGCGGGTAGAAGCAAATAATTTGGTGCCTTCTGATAGTCCCGCCAAGCCGCCTGAAACTGTGAAAAAATCAGGAAATCCCTATACGGAGGGCTCGCCACGCTTTGAAGGCTGGCTTTGCGAAAAACTTGATGTGCGGTCTGATAGTACGACAGTGAAACCTGTTAATCCTAAAACATCTTTTAAATCAGGAGAAACCTTGTATCTTGCGGGCCGTTACTACGGCTGGGCGGGTGAGGAAAATTTAACCCTTATTTGGGAGTGGCCGGATGGCACGACATCTGAAAATGAACGGTACTATTTCGTTGCAGGTAATCAGGAGAGTTGGGGGTGCTCGCAATCCTGTAATCCTGGTCCAGGCAGCCTCACAATCATTATGGATAGTACAGGTCAAACATTAGCCACATTTGAATTTACGATCACAGATTAATTCGCTTTCTGCTCCTCCTTATAATTGCTCCGGCATATCAGCAGTGTAGAAATCATAGGGACTTCAAATCGCTATGACGGTGCTTTTATCATCGCCGGAAACCGCTCCTGTCGGCTATAGATTTTTTCATCAGGGATGCTGTATTATGATATAGTTAGTACAAATTCACCTTGTGAAGTTTACTTCCTCTCAATGTTCGACTGGAAGGAGCGATCATTATGAAACTGGAGCAGTTGCATTATTTAAAAGAAGCTATCCGTTATCGATCCTTGTCTATTGCAGCACGGGAAAACTTTATCTCTCAGCCTTCCTTCAGCGCGGCGATTACCAATTTGGAAAAAGAACTGGGTGCCAAGCTTTTAAACCGCTCTAATCGCGGCTGCACTCCTACGGATATCTGCATGGAGATTATGGATAAAGCGGATGTTATCTTTGCCATGGTTGAAGAGATTGAACTGCTGGCCAGCAATAGTTCCTATTGCGAGACCATTAATATTGCCGTTGTGTTGAGCATCTGCGAAGAAATCCTGCCTCAGGTGCTTTTAGAGATGGAGGGGGCCAAGGTCTTCTGTAAAGTAGCGGCGGCCTCTTTGGAAAGTGAGGCGATCTATCCCCGGGTTGCCTCAGGGAGTTCGGTTTTGGGGATAGTAGCCTACATCCCCAAGTTGCTCACCGCCGACCTCAAGTATACCCCTCTGTTCGAAGATGAGTACGTGCTTTATATCGGTCATCAGTCTCCTTTTTGGGAGCAGGGGAGCGTGTCCCTGGAGCAGATGCTGAGTCAGCCCTATATTGCCCTGGGGGATGATTTCGTCACCCCCAACAGCGATTGGGCTAAGGATATTCTGGCTTTTTCCATGCCCAAGGTGGAATCTCAGGTCAGCAATTTAAACACCCTGAAAAAGATGATCATCAACGGCCCCTATGTTTCTCTTCTCCCGCGCTTTATGGTGGCTGATGATATCTATGTTAAAAGTAATTTGATGAAGCCGGTGCGGATCGATGATATTTATTTATCGGCGCAGTTTGGTTACATAGAGAATACCCGCTATAAGCTGACCAAAAATTACACTGTTTTTTTGGATTACTTCAGAAAGATCCTGACCAGACTGGGGTACACCGTGTATAAAACTGTTTAACCCCCGGGCTCCTTTCATGTTTCATGGGGGCCGCCAATTCCCTGCAGAGCCGAGCCTTTTTCAGGTTCGGCTTGTTCCATGTGATAACTAGTTCAAGGTTTTGCCGATATCCCCTCTCTGAAAAACGATACAGACAAACGGGATAGGGTAAGGTACCATATCCATTGTAAGGTGTTTTGTAAAGTTTTTCTCAAATAGGAGGTCGAATCATGAATAGAGGCAGCACAAGTGAAAAAGTCATTGTCCTTGGTATTGATGGTATGGACCCCAGAATCACAAAAAAGTTGGTAGACGAGGGTAAACTGCCCAATATCAGAGCCTTCATCGAACGTGGTTCCGCTCGCGAGGATCTCGTGTTGATGGGAGCCATTCCTACCGTAACCCCTCCTTGCTGGACGACCCTGGCAACAGGCTCTTATCCCGGTACCCATGGCATCACCGATTTTTGGCGGCAATCCCGCAAAAACTTGGATGCAGTGACCTATAATCTCAACTCGCAATTCTGTGAAGCCGAACCCCTTTGGAATACGGCAGCCGCCGCCGGCAAAAAGACCCTGGTATGGCACTGGCCCGGCAGCTCCTGGCCTCCGACCTCCGATAGCCCTAACCTTCATGTGGTGGACGGCACCCAGCCGGAATCCGTCAACATGGCCGTTGCCTGTATCGATTGGGAGCGGATCGTGGTGGCCAATGAAGATATCCAGGAGGTTGTTTTCGTTCCTAGGATGGAGCGTGCTCAGGGTATGGGCTGTATCATCACCGATCTCAACGATCTGCTTGGGGAAAAAGAGAACCAGGAAACAAGCGCCGACCTTTGGTTCAGCGGCGAAATTACCGATGGGCGTGATATGAAAACCTATATCATGACCTATGAAGATACAGAGCTTTATGTGGGGTGCCGCATCGCTTATGATGTGGTGAACTCACCTCTGAAAGAGGCCGTAAATTGGGCTGACGCACCGGAAGGGGCCAAGGAATTTACAGTTTTGACTTCCGATGGTCTCCTGAGACGGCCGGCCCTCATTTTAAAAGGGGAAGACGGGACCTATGACCGGGTAGCCCTCTACCGTTCCAAAAAGGACACCCAGCCCCTGGTGGTGGTCAAGCGTGGTGAAATGATCGGGGATATCGTGGACACCATTCAGAAAGACGAAAAAACCTACCAAGGCAGCAGAGCCTTTAAGGTCCTGGAATTAGCTGAGGATGGCTCGGAAGTGCGTTTTTGGATGAGCGCCGCTTTAGATATTGCCAACGATGATATTTGGTCCCCGCCCTCTCTTTACCAGCAGGTCATCCAAAATGTCGGTCTGGTGCCGCCGGTAGGTCTGGTCGGAGGGGAAAATCCCGAACTGATCGAACATGCCTTTATCCCGGCCTGGGAGATTTATTGCCAGTGGCAGGCCAGAGCTTTAAATCATCTGATCGCCGAAAACCAATACGATTTGGTGTTCAGCCATCTTCATAATGTAGACTGTGGTGGTCATCAGCTATGGCATTGCGCTAAAAATCAACCGGAATGGGCACATACCGATGAAAAACAATACCAGGGTTTCATTGAGGAATTCTATCGGCAGACGGACCGCTATCTGGGACAGTTTCTCCATTATTTAGACGAAGACTATACCGTATTGATCGTCTCAGACCACGGCTTGATCGTCGGCGAAGGAATTCCGCCGGTATTAGGGGATAGCAGCGGCGTCACCACCGGTGTCATGGAAGAATTGGGTTATACCGTATTGGAGAAGGATGAAAATGGCGAATCCTTAAGGAATGTTGACTGGTCAAAGACCAAAGCCATCAACTCCAGGGCCCATTGGATCTATCTCAATCTTAAAGACCGCTATGAGCACGGTATCGTTGATCCTGATCAGAAGTACGCACTGGAAGAACAGATCATCGATGATCTTTACAATTATCGCGACCCGAAAACGGGAAAACGCATCGTTTCCATCGCGATGCGTGATAAAGAAGCGGCCATCTTGGGGGTTAACGGCAAAGACTGCGGCGATATCTTTTTCTGTATTGAAGAAGGTTTCAGCCGTGTCCATGGGGATAGCTTACCTACTTATTGGGGGTACACCAATACCTCGGTATCGCCTATTTTCATCGCCGCGGGTCAGGGAATCAAGCAGGGCTATCAGACGGAGCGTGTGATCCGCCAGGTCGATGTTGCACCAACCATTGCGGCATTGATGGGCATTGGTTTTCCCAGAGAATGTGAAGGTGCCCCTGTCTATCAAATTTTTAAAGAAGCCTTTTAGTTCTGACGCTTTTTAATTCTCCCATCATTCGATGAAAGGCAGACCCTATGTATGAAATACAAACCTGAGCTGGGTATACTCTTTGTCACCATTCTCTGGGGAGCCAGCTTTGCCGTCAGCAAGCTGATCATGGCGGACATTACCCCTAATTACTATACCTTCTTGCGCTTTGCCGGAGCTTTTCTTGTCTTAGCCATCTGCTTTCATAAGCGCCTGAGGCATATTCCGAAGCAAACCCTCCAGGCAGGGGTGCTCATTGGTTTAGCCATAGCCTGTGGTTATGTTTTGCAGACGATGGGTCTTAATTACACGACGGCGTCCAAAGCCGGTTTTCTGGCGGGGCTGTATGTGGTATTGGTACCCGTTATGGAATCCTTTTTGTGCAAGTGCCTGCCAAGATACAACATGATCCTTGGAGTGTGCCTGGCTACCGCAGGCCTTGCCCTGTTAAGCCTGGAAAGGGACTTTACCATCGGCTTTGGTGATCTGCTGGTTTTTGTCGGAGCTGTTTTCTTTGCCGTCAGTATGGTCTTGATCAGCCGCTTTGCCAGCAAACATGATCCGATGGTCCTGGCCATTATCCAAATCGGGGTCACAGCAATTTTTTCCCTGGTCCTGGCCGTATTTACCGAACCCGGATTGTCTGCGGTCCAATTCACACCCGCTTTGCTGGGGTTGGTTCTTTTCGCCATTCTGTTTGGCACGGCGGTCAATACTGCTGTACAGAATTGGGCTCAGGGTTACTTGACAGCCACGACGGCGGCCTTGATCTTTGTCCTGGAACCGGTATTCGGCGGCGTTTTCGGCTGGCTCCTTGTCGGTGATGTGATCGGGATGAAGCAAATCTCAGGCAGCGCCTTGATCATCAGCGGGATGCTGGTTACCCTGCTGCTCAAGCCCGGCCAGCGCCCGCAGAGTAAAACCGACCATGAGGTTCAACTGTCCGGCCGCTCCTGAGCCTGCCTGGCAGATCCTTCTGTTTTCGCATCACTTATCTTCAACGTCATATCTTTCGCTTCAACATTCTTCAGCTTCCCCACACAATTTCATATAATTTCGGTAAGAAAAGCTCTTTTCCTCTCCCGGATAGGACCCAGCGGGTCTTATACCTTCGGGAGAAGGTCTGGAGCTTTTCTTCCGTCTTGGTTGTCAGTAAATATAGATCACCAGGTTAATCTTCTGCTTCTAACAAGGGGAGAAGGAGTTATACAGTTAATTTTTCATTCAAGAAGGGATTGGGTTGACAGATTGAGTATCTTGCAATACAATATAACAGTAGTATGTATTGCAAGATACCTGAGGGGGCTTGTTATGATTCCTTCACAAATGCTTAAGGGAATGTTAGAAGGTTGTATCCTGGAAATCATACGCAAAAAGGAAACCTATGCTTATGAGATTTCGGAGCAATTGGAGAAATACGGATTTGGAGCCATATCGGAAGGCACCATATATCCGATTATTTTACGTTTGCAGAAAGGGGAGATGATCGAGGCAACCCTGCGAGAGTCCAATAGTGGACCACCACGGAAATACTATCATTTGACGGAAAAAGGGATCGTTGCTCTGGCCCAGTTTAAGGAAAATTGGCAAGAGCTTGAGTATGCTATAAATCAGCTGTTTATGGAGGTGGAGGAAGTTGAAGAAGGCGAAGGAACTGTTGAAGAGAAATAACCTGCGGGAAAAGGGAATTTTCAAGGAAAACCAAGAAGTGTATACAAATATGATTGTTTATATTAGAAGTTCTAACATGATCGATTATAATCAGGAAAGTGTCAGAGAAGATATTATCCATATGATATTAGATGGTCAGCAGCGGGGGGACACTATTGAAAAGATCATGGGAGGTGATTATAAAGAAGTATGTGATGAAATCATCGCTGCCATGCCGAAGAAAACTCTAAAAGAGAGAATAATAGAGTTTATAGCCATCTTTCTTAAATCCTTAGGGGTCTTAGGGGTTATAGCCCTGGCGGAAAATCTAATCACCAATTTATGGGCAGAGACTAAGAATTTTAGACTTATATTGACAATAGGAGATATTATTAATGCAGTAATCATCATTTTGGCAGCCATTGCGATCTACTATTATGTTTCTAAGACCGCCTTTAACACGATGAAGAAAAAGAAGGTAACCTCATTTTTGAAGCTTTGGTTAGCTGCCTCTATCGTCAGCGGCCTAGTGATCTTAGGCAATGTATATTTTACAACTGCTGTTCTGGAGATTCCTTTAACTCTGGCGGCTATCCTTGTTTTAGCTGTTTTTCTTATCGAGAGAATAGTGGATAGATAAACCTTGCCCTTGGGAGGAGCCAGAGCTTGCAAATACTTTTGCGAAAAAGTAAGCTTAGAAAAAGCAATGAGTAGGGAGGAGTTCAAGAATGAAGGTTCTCATAGTCATTGATATGCAGAATGATTTTATTGATGGAGCCCTTGGTACGGAGGAAGCTGTAAAAATCGTTGATAAAGTGAAAGGGAAAATTGACAGTTATTTAGCTGCCGGTGACACGGTCCTTTATACACAAGATACTCATACTGAGGCCTATCTGCAGACACAAGAAGGGCAAAAGCTGCCTGTAGAGCATTGTATAAAAGGGACGCCCGGCTGGGAAATTTCCCAAAAAGTCTATGTGAGCGGATGTCAGGTGATTGAAAAGCCTTCTTTCGGTTCAATCGAGCTTGCTGAATTGATGGCAGGGATGAAGGAAATACAGTCTATTGAGCTGATCGGCCTTTGTACGGATATCTGTGTTATTTCCAATGCCCTGATTTTGAAAGCAAAAATGCCGGAGATTCCGATTGTTGTTGACTCATCCTGTTGTGCAGGGGCGACTTGGGCAGGGCACCAAAACGCCCTGCAGGCCATGAAGATCTGTCAGATTGAGGTGAGCGGAGGATAGGATGCTTTTGATAAAGAAAACCCGGCTTCGCCCGAAGACACTGTCTTCGCACTGATATGAACGAGGCTGTCAAGTTTGCCTTTTAATCACGCATCCAGAAAGGCGAAGTCCTTGGTTGCTCTTATGCAGCCACACATTTTGATCTGGGGCCTACTCATCAGTTAATGTGTGTCCGAAACTGTCCACCGGACACTTTCGTCACATAATGGTGCTATACTGAAGGTAGAGAATATGGAATGAAGGAGCATAAAAGTGAAAAACTGGCAAGAGGTGTTTAAACTTTTTCTACAGGGACTGTATAAGGCAGTATCCCGTTTTCCATTTACAGTATTTTGCCTGGCCGGAGCTACAGGGATTGTTTGGTACACGATTTATATTGAATTCAATCCGGCCTTGTATATTAATAAGGTAGCTTATGCATTAGCTGTAGGAGCATTTATCGGAATGCTCGCTCAATTCTCCATTGAGAGATTTGAAAAGCTGGCGCATAAACCAATTGCTGTTTATGCCCTATCACTTGTATTAACCGCAGGATATTTTTTGATCATACTGCCGGCTCCGGAACTTAGCGCTGAAATAACTGTGCGTACCTTTGTAGCTGTTTTTGCCATGCTGTGTGCCATCCTGTGGGTGCCCTCCTTTAAAGGGGAAACAAATTTTGATAAAGTTGCTTTGATTCATTTCAAAGGATTTTTCACCTCTATTCTCTATTCTGCGGTACTTTCAGCCGGTATCGCCGCGATTCTGGCGGCGGTAGATATGCTATTGTTTGATATTAATAATGATGCGTACGCCTATACGATGGCTTTTATCTGGGTTATGTTCGCACCGCTTTATTACTTGTCTTTGCTGCCCAAATTCCACTCCAGGGAAGAGTATGACTTTGATGCTATGCAGCGCGCGGAATATTATCCCCGTTTTCTAGAAATACTCGTATCCTATATTCTGGTTCCCTTGGTCGGCATATACAGCCTGGTGCTATTCGCGTATTTCATTAAGATTCTCGTTACAATGAAATGGCCGGTGGGTCAGCTCGGGCCGATGGTGCTTATCTATTCTGCAGTGGGTATAATTCTGTTTATTTTAGTAAGCCTCCTTGAAAATCGTTTTGCACTACTTTACCGCAAGATGTTTCCGAAGATACTTATCCCCATAGTCATCATGCAGATGATTTCAGTGGGTATTCGCCTGAATGCCTATGGGATAACAGAATCTCGGTATTATGTGGCACTATTCGGCGTCTTTTCCATTGTGATTGGGTTGATACTCAGCCTGAAGCCTCTTACGAAGAATGGTTTTATTGCTCTGCTCGCTGCAGGGTTTGCTATTGTTTCCATACTGCCACCGGTTGATGCCTTTACAGTCTCGAGAGTAAGTCAGATTACCCGATTGGAAGGCATTCTGCAAGGAGAAGGAATTTTAGCTGACGGTAAGCTTACCCCTAAAGTTAATGCTTCCGAAAACACCAAAATTGAGACCACCAATATTTTAAGCTATTTGAATAGGCAGAGTTCGCTGGAATATATTGAATGGCTGTCGGAAGATTTTGCTATTTATGATGATATGCGAGAAACGTTTGGTTTCGCGGCAACTTACCCCAACTATACGAATGAGTATAGGTATTTCTCAGCTTTCCTTGATACCAGAGTTCCGATTAATATCTTCGATTATGATATTTCCCTTCAGTTTCATTCCAATCGCTATGAGAAGGATATAACTTCTCAGACCGTTTCTTTTATGTTGGAAGAGAAAACCTATGAGCTGGTTGTGGAACGATTATCCCAAGCAGAGGTTAAACTATCGATTCAAGACGCCACGGGCAGCGAACTGATCAGTACCGGCTTGTATGAATTTGCCGAAAGGCTGTCCGGAGTAGGGGAGGAACATAAATCTGAGTTGCCTCCTGATGAAATGACGTTGGAGGTAAACCGCGACGGGTATAAGCTGAAGATACTTTTCCAAAGTATCAATATGACGTTCGAGCCAGAACCCGATGCAGGAGTGGATTATTCCGGTCAGGTATTCTTTGGGGTAAAATAAATAAAGACAATATAAACGAGGTGCTTTCAGTCCTCACATATAAAACCTCTCCTGATCCTGCATGGAAAACCCTTCTCGCTTCACATCACCCATATTCAATGAATCATCTTTGACTTCCACCTGTTTCAGCTTCTTCACCGCCCCATAAGGTTTGGCTAAGGAAAGCTCTTTTCCTCTTCCGGACAGGACCCAGAGGGTCTTATATCCCCGGGGGATGGTCTGGAGCTTTTCTTCGCCTTGACCGTCGGTAAAATAGATCAATAAGTTGATTTTATGCTCATTGGCATACTCAAAAACCGGGGTAAAGCGGGTGCCGCCGCGGATTTTGAGCCGCTCCTGAACATCCCGGACCGTTTTAACCTTATATGTCCGCCTGATTTCACTATCGCATTCCACGATGGTGATTTCATGATTGTAATTCTTCACGATGGCCAGAACTTCTTTGATGGCTTGGTTAAATTCCTGATCGCTGATGCTGCCGCTGATATCCAGGGCGACGAGAATTTTGGCTTGATGACTCCTCAGTTGGCCTCTTAAATCCAAGCGCTCAGGCTGTCTTCTGTTGCGGCGAGTAATTGTTTTTTTAATATCGCTGGGAACCGTCCCCACCAGCCGTTTAAGATAAAGATTCCAGGGCAGCTCCCCCTGGCTGTTTCTCAAAGAGGAGAGTATGCTTTCCAGATAACCGGGAAGGCCGCCTTTTTGGGCGTGAGCGATAAACTTTTCTGTGAATTCCCGAAGAGTCTGTTCATCGGCAGCACTGGACTCTTGCCAAAGGTCATGGGTTCTCTCCGGATCATAGGCTGTTTTTATTTCACCTGCATCATGGTTCTGCTCAGGTTCGTTGGGCTCTTCAGCATCCTTAGAGTCATCCGTTTCATCCCCATCGTGTTCAGCTTCCGCAGCCTCGTCAGCGGCCAGCAAGTCCAGGGCGGCTTGAATTTCCTCCACGTAATATTCGAAAGGTTTAAAAGGGAGAAGCTTTAAAGCATAATGGACATTAACCCATTCCAAGGTCACGGAATAGGGAGGAAGATAATCCAAATAGGTATTGACCACGATATTCATGGCCATATTGACGGCTAAAGTGCTGTAGCGGCCTTGCAGGGCTTTGGCCCGCCATAAATGGCCGGAGAGGATATGGAGTATTTCATGCTTGATGGTGCTTGCCATCTGCCGGAGATTGAGACTCAGGAAAAGCATGGGGTTAAAATGGATCACATAATATGCCCCTTGGAAATTCACACCCGTAGGGCTGGTGATATCAAAGCGGATTTCCCGGGACATCTGCATTAAAAAATAGCTGTAGAAATTGTCCTTGTCCTCCAGCAGACTGAGATTGACTTGATCCACAAGACTGAAGAACCCATCCTTGAATTCCTGGGGAAGGTGGATGACCGCCTGATGTCCCTGGCGTTGGGAGCGATAAAATTCCTCCATAATCAGGGTTGCTTGTTCGTAAAGCTTCTGAGACTGGTTTTCAAATTGACTCATCATCAGGATCACCTGAGGGAGCCATAGGATTCGAAATAGGAATCGACAAAGCCTTCATTCTCAATGGCTAGCCGATAGATTTCCGGGTAGCTGTTTCTAATATCCTTCATGATGCCGATCTTTAAATCCACCGGGTAGAGCTTTAAAAACGCCACCAGTCTATCCATAGAGGACTGGGCATCGTCAGGAGCATTGGCAGGAGTCTTGCTAAGATGGGATTCCAGGGTTTTGAGAATATTCCTGGCGGAGAGGTAAAGCCGGGTATGGCTTTCGTCTTTGACCTTGTCCTGGAGGGATTCCGGCAGGGAAGTCCCGGAAAAGACGTCGTCATAAGAGAGCAGAGGGGCATAATCGGCTTCAGCAAAGCTGACAAATTCCTCGGCGATTACCCGTCCCACATTGCCTTTGACCACATTCAAGAACACGGAGCGGGGGATAGAGTCCTTGTTCTCATGATAGATCTTATAACTGCTGGAAATCCGTTCATAGCTGCGGGGGGTGGCCCTGAGATCATCTTCGTTGATCTTGTGCAGATAGTCAGGGAAGGTGGAAATAAATTCAATCACCTTGGACTCAATCCCGGCCCCGATGGCCCAATCGATCCATTGCTTATGATCAGGTTCCATGGTCAACCAGACAAAGCGGTTTTCCTGGGCGGCATCCATATCCACCACCTGGTAATCGAAATCCGAGCCGTATTTGCTGGACGGATTCATGGCGGCCAGGATTTTAACTCCTTCAGGTAAGGTGTAGCCGTTGATTTCCCGGTTGAGGATGAGATTCATCAATTCCTGCTGGACCGTATGTTCACAGCGGTTGATCTCGTCAATAAACAAGAGGACGGTTTTGCCCCGAGCGATGGCTTCATCGATCTCCCGCAGCTTATGGTGAACGGCATAGACCGTGCTTTTCCTTTCCAGGGGAATGTCCTGCTCATTTTCTGCGTTTTTTGCGGTTTTGGCTGCTTTGGCGGACAGGGGATTAACCGGCTCAGGCTCCCTGACGACGTAGGATTCTATGGTCGGCAGACCGCCGATTTCACCTTCTTTGAGGAGATTTCCGTTGATAATCACCAGGCTCCACTGGTTTTGCTGAGCCAGTTCCTTGGCTAAGGCTGTTTTGCCGATGCCGCTTTCCCCGATGATCAAAGGGACCTCTCCCGTAGCCAGGACCAGGTCCACACTTTTTAAGGTGTCGTTGTAATTCATAAAGGCTCCATCTCCTATACCTTCAGTTTTTCATCTACAGCTACTTTTTTTGCTTTTTTACTGCCATAGTGATAAATAAACATGAGCTTGTCCAGAGCCATCTGGCCGCTGTTTTTGTGGATGGTGCTGGAATTGAGAAAATCCCGCACGTATTTTTCTCCTACATCTTCCTGGGCCAAGGTCTCCTTGAGGACTTGTTCCAGTTCGGCTTGGGTGATGTCGTTCAACACATATTTGATCACAAGGAAATTGACGCCCAGAAATCGAAGGATTTTTTCTTTGCTCAAATCCTTGACAAAGGCGATAGCGCTTTCATGATTTCTGACCGCCAGCAGCTCAGCCTGAGGAGTGGGAGAATCAATATATCTTAAGGCATCAGGGCTGATGCGGACGGCTTCTTCCTGGACGCTGGGGCAAGGGTCTTTGATGAATTTGATCGAGTTGTAATGCCTGCCCACGGCCAGGAGCTGCAGTTCTTCACTGGGATGTTTAACATATTTAATCGCCCAGCCGGCTTGAGCGATGGCCAATTTGATGATGGTTGCACTGGGGTGCTGAAGATACTCTAAATTAACCCAGCTATCCTGGATGGCTTTGCTCATCATCTCTTCCGTAGGGTCATCGATAAATTGAATGGCCCGGCTGTTGTTGGCCAGGGCCAACTCCTGCATCTGCTGGGTGGGATTCTCAATATGCTTCAAAGCCAGGCCGTTTTTCTGTACGGCCAATAACTTTAACTCATCGCTGGGATTGGGGATATAGACCAGGGCATTGGGGTTAGTCTTAATGAGGTCGATTAGCTTTGCTTTATCCATTGTCTGATGTTCCTTCTATGGTTTATTTTAGGGTGAATCAGCATCACGCTTATGGTTTAAGAGGATAGAATTTAAATAGAGCTCAATACTATGATTATACTACCGGATTGAAAAAGGGTCCAGATAAGCCAAATGCGGATTGACTGGCCGGCAGTCATAAGGTTTAAGACGTATCTCAAATGGATTCTAAAGGAAATCTTAAAATGAATCGGTTACATAAAAGAAGTTGGAATAACGCCATTAATCATATATAATATATTGCATAGCTTTGAATTGATGAATTGAGGTGGAAAAATGCCAATTATTAATACCCAAATTAATTGGAGAACCAAAACGGAAATGATCTATAGCACCCTTCGGGAAGCTATTGTATCCGGCGATATTAAAACCGGTGAGAAAATTGTCCTGAGTAAAGTGGCCAGCGACCTAGGCGTAAGCCCGAGCCCGGTGCGCGAAGCCATCAAGCAATTAGCGGCGGAAGGCTTAATCGATCTGACCGCCCATACTGAAGCTGTGGTCAGCCGTTTGTCGGAAAAAGATTTCCGGGAATTTACTGACATAAGGGTTATCCTGGAATCTGAAGCAACAAAATGTGCAACCAAACTAGTAACTCCGGAATTTATAGCAAAACTCGAAGATATTTTGGCAAAAATGCAGGAATGCGTGGATCAGGAAGATTCGAAGCGTTATGGTGTATTGAACCGAGAATTTCATGAGACGATTTATGAATCCTGCGGCAATGAGCAGCTGACAAAGCTGATTGACTCCATTACCGTCAGGACGGACCGGGCGCGGGCAGTTTTCAGCTATGACTACTCGCGCTTGATGGAGTCCTTTCAGGAGCATCGGGACATTGTTGAGGCGATCAAAGCCGGCCAGGCAGAGAAGGCAGGGGATATCGTTGCCACTCAAACCCGGGCCGGTTTGGAGTCGTACTTAAAACATTCTCTTAATCAGTAGAAAAATTAAATGAGGGAAAGCTTATAGGCTTATTCTAAGATTGCCGGCGGTATCTTGGAATAAGCCTTTTTTATCTGTCGGATTATCCAGAGTGCCAGTGGTATCGGTAAAATGTTGAAGGCCAATAAGGCTAGACAAAAAATGGGCTGAACCTTTGTGGTATCTTCACAAAGGAAACTATTATTTTATAGAGAAACTCATTGCAGAAGATTAAACATCGATGTAGATTGATCCGGATTCCTTTGGAAAGGAGAGAGCCAGGGAGATTAAGGCGCGAAAGTTAGGATGTTATTCGATAACTTAAAAGGAGGAAAGCCGCTTTGAAAAAATACAATATAGCCGTTATCCCTTTGGATGGAGTGGGAAAAGAAGTAATCCCCCTGGGCGCAAAAGCGATGGAAAAGGCTCAGGAGATTCTTGGCGGATTTGAACTGGAGTTCCAGTATTATGACGCAGGAGTCGAGTACGCAGTTAAAAACGGCAGGATGTGCCAGGACAACCTGGGGGAAGAGGTGGCAAAGGCCGATGCCATGTTTTGCGGCTCAGCAGGTCACTATGATGTAGAAATGGCAAAGACCGAATATCCGGGCTACAAAGTCGGCATGCAGGTTCTTCAATTTCTACGCGGGGGGATGGGGAACAGTATCGGCCTGCGCCCGCTCAAGCTCTTAAAGGGCGTGGACTGCCCTCTCAAGAATAAAGAGGAGATGGATGTCCTTCTTGTACGTCAGCTGGCGGAAGGATTTTATATCCACCCCGGTCATATGATCGGTGATGATGCTGCTTACGATACCATCGTTGTTACTCGGAAGAGGACTGAAGAATTTGCAGAAACCTGCTTCAATCTTGCCCGGGGGCGCGACGGCCGCCGCCAGGATGGCAAAAAGATGGTAACCCTGGGCAATAAGCATGGAAATGTTACCTCCTTTGATTTCTACCGCAAGATTTTCACGGAAGTCAGCGCCAATTATCCGGACATTGAACTGCACTTCACCCAGGTGGATGCTCTGGCCGAGCATCTGATTAAGGACCCTGACCGCTTCGACGTCATCGCCTGTGAGAATATGATTGGAGATATTATTGGTGATATCGGTGCCTATATTACCGGCGGAATGGGTCTTACTCCCACGGCCGATATCGGCGGGGTGACCCCCCAGTTCCGTCCCAACCATGGTACCTTTCCCAGGGCGGTGGGCAAGGGGTTTGCTAATCCTTTCGCCAGCATACTCACCGGCAGTTTATTGATGGATACCCTTGGCAACGATGGCGGTGACGAGGCCCTGCGCATGGGTGCCAAACTCATACTGAAAGCAATGGAGCACAATCTTTTGACAAGTGGTCCCAGAACCAAAGATATGGGTGGCAGCGCCAACACCTTAGAAGCCGCGGATGCAGTATTAAAGGCGATGGAATATATAAAATTATAAGGAGGAGAATTACTTATGGTTAAAATTGAACATAATGTCCGTTATCAGGGCAGACCTTCTCAGCAGGAAATGCAGCGCCGTTGGAATCTGGCCAGGGAGTTCATGAAGGAGCGTGGGCTGGATTATCTTGTTACTCAGGCCAATGACGGGGTACTCTGTCAATATGTCCGCTGGTTTGCTGAAGTTCGCCCGCTTCATTACACCTACCTGCTTTTTGACAAAGAAGGCGGTATGACCATGATCAGCCATGGCGGAGCGGGGGGCAAAGCCATACCATGGGAAGTCGGTCTTACCAACAACATTGCCATTCCTGTTTTCAATAATGCCTGTTACGCTGATTCCTTTGCCGCTGAAAAGGCTGTGGAAGTGATCCAAAAGAAAGGGTGCCGGAGGCTGGGGTTCATCGGCATGAACCTTATTACAGTAGGTTTCTATAATAATCTGATTAAAAGACTGCCAGGAATTGAGACGGTCGATGTCACCGATGAGTTTGACTATCTTGTCGCTGTCAAATCAGCAGAAGAGCTGCGCTTTCTGCAGGCTGCCTGTGACTTACACGATGCGGCTGCTTATGCGATTCCGTCCCTTGTTTACGCGGGACGTCTGGAGCGTGAGTTTGGTGCGGATCTTTATCGCCTTGCCATGTTAATGGGTGCGGATGAGTACCTCTCCAACCTCTTCGTCTGCTCTTCACGCCTTGCAGGTCCTATGTTCCCCCTTCATTATCAGAATAAGATCATTGAGGAGGGGGACGCTCTGAACGTGTTGTTTGAGGTGCCGACAATGGAAGGTTACTATGCCGACCTGCACCGTTATTTCAATGTTGGTGCGCCTGCTCCTGAAATGCTGGAGGTTATGGCGGCCGGGATTGAGATTCAGGATTATTTAGCGGATTTGTGTAAGACGGGCGTAAAGGGTAACGAGGTATTTGAGGCGTGCAATGAATGGCTTACCAAGAACGGATTTGATCCTGAAACCCGTTTGTGCGGCCATGGACAGGGCTACGGTCTTGTCGAGCGCCCCTATTTCGATGCCTTTGACAACATGGAACTCAAAGAGAACATGTACCTTGCTATTCATCCCACAGTTAAGGCTAAGGGAGCTTCCGTTCAGATCGGTGATAATTATGTGGTGACTGCCGGCGGCGCCAAACGCCTGACCAAACATCCCCGCGGGTTAACCATTATTTAAAGCATCCCTGCTTTTGCTTGTATAATCTTTAAAAAAGGCGTCCTGCCCCCCACTATTACAGTGAAGGGAGGACGTCTTTGGTTATATGCACCCACTTCGATTTTTTCAGTTGAGTTTTGACACAGCCCCGGAGAGACCCATGAAGATAATCTTATTGGTGCCAGTTCACAGAAAATCAGAGTTATATTTGTTGCCAACAGACTATAAAACACTGGTTCTTTACTATTTGCCATGGGTTATACTTAACCTGGGTTTGAGAAAGGGGGTACATGAGTGGGATTTACATAGAAGCGGAGATGACAAAACATTAAGATTGTTCAGTCGCAGAGTCCTAGCAAAGAGTAGCCTAAATCAGGTCATGATCTTAAATCCGTTAAATTAGTTATTTTGATGGAGGGATTCCGATGGAAAGCATATCAAAACGGTTAACTTCCCGTGCAGCCATCACGCTGTATATTATTATGGCCTCGTCCTATATCGTTAATGCCATGGATCGGCAAGTGTTTGCCAATCTGGTAAAGTCGATAAATCAAGAATTAGGTTTAACCATAGCACAAGGGGGACTTCTTTCCACTATATTTGCGGTAGGCTTTGGAATTACCGGGTTTTTCGCCGGATATATGTTGGACAAATGGGCCCGTAAGACAGTCATGATCGCAGGAATATTAGTTTATTCTTTATTCACTATAGCTATTGGAATTTCAACTGGCTTTATCGATATGGGAACCTTCCGGATTCTTACCGGGGTCGGAGAAGCAATGCAACAAACCGCTCTGTTTACTATAGCAGGAGTTGTTTTTGCTTCAAGAAGAAATCTGGCCATTGGTGGTTTAAATGCAGCTTATGGTATGGGGGCATTTTTAGGGCCGGTTATTGGTGTTCAGCTTTTCACCGCTTCGAATAGCTGGAGATTTCCATTTTACGTTTTTGGCATAATCGGTATTGTTTTTGCGGTGATACTATGGTTCGTTCTGCCCAAAGATTTTACTGAATTTGCGAAAGAAGCCTCAACAACTAAGAAGGCTCCCGTGGCTTCCGCTCCAATAGCAGAAAGCGGGACCAGTGCATCAAGCTGGATCAGCAAAAATCTAATTCTCCTGGCCATCGCCAATGGATTAATCAGCTTTTCCAATTTTGGCTATAACGGATTATACCCTACTTTTCTCAAGTCAGCTCTGACCTTTTCGGCAAGCGATGCAGCGTTTGCCCATGGTTTTTACGGTATCGGCGCCTTTACCGGAATAATTTCAGGGTATTTGGCAGACAAGTACGGCGAAAAGAAAATACTCCTGTTCGCGCTTGTCGGCTCCATGGCTAATGCCTACTTGATGTTTAATGTTCTGACAGTACCCTGGCACCAGGCTGTTTCGAGCTTCTTTATGGGCGCCTTTGGAAGTGGATTCCTGTTCGTAAACATCTACGCCCTTACCCAGAAAGTAGTGCCGGGAAATCATGTTGGCAAAGCTTCAGGTATAGCCTCCAGTGCCCATTACCTGACTGCAGGGTTTGCGGGCGGACTCTTGGGGACTCTCGTTCAAGCCTTTGGCTGGTCAACGGGCACCTTAATTCAAATGGTTCTTCTTCCCATTGTTACGATTATCTGTATTGTTTTGGTTAAAATTGATCCTCCAAATGTCGCTAAGGATTCTTCAAGCTTAAGTTCTTAGGGAAACCCCATGGACTATAGCTTAGCTTAAACCAGAGAGGAAGGAATTTTGATTGAGTTTCTTCCTCTCCAAAACCTTTAAAATAAATAGAAAAGGATTGAGGAAGTGTGGAATATGTATGACCTTCAAATTATTAACGCAAAAATACTGACTCAGCAAGGTCAGATTAACGGCTGCATAACAGTCAAGGACGGAAAAATTGAAGCCATAAGTTCGTCTCCGCTTGGCAACTCAGAGCAAACACTTGATGCCAAGGGGCGCACAGTGTTGCCCGGTTTTATCGATCAGCATGTGCATTTTATGGATCCGGGGGAAAATGAACGGGAAGATTTCATTCATGGCACCAGTGCGGCGGCGATGGCCGGGGTCACCACGGTAATTGAACATACTCATAGTCATCCGATTCGAACCGTTGAAGATTTTGAACGAAAAAAGAACTATGTAGAACAGAGAGCATTAGTGGATTTTGGCTTTGCTGCCCATGTATGGCCTGGTCAATATGAAGAATTGGCCAAGCTGTGGCAGAAAGGTATCGCCTATTTTAAGATGTTTACCTGCACCACCCACGGAGTTCCCGGACAGAACAGTGCGGACCTTTATGGTGCCTTTGCCAATATAGCTTCCTTTGGTGGAAAGGTATTGATTCATTGTGAAGATGAAGCCTTAACTGCACACAACGAAAGAATACTTAAGAGAAACCACCGCAATGACGGCTATGTTATCAAAGAGTGGCGGTCAAAAGCAGCTGAGGCAGTCTCTGTAGCCAATGTGTGCTTTATTGCCAAGGAGACAGGAGCTCAAGTAACCTTAGCCCATTTAAGTCATCCGAAAGTAGTCCGTTTAGTCCAGCAGGCAAAGGCCAGTGGTGCCAAACTACGGGCGGAGATTTGTCCGCAATACTTATTTTTTGAAGAAGATGGCCTTGCTGCCAATGGCCCCTTTGGAAAGTTTACTCCTCCGGCTCGTTCGGCACAAGAATCTCAGGAATTGATGGAACTCGTTAAGAATGGGGAACTGGATATTCTGGCCTCGGACCATGCCCCTTCGACCAAGGCCCATAAAACGGCGGGAACGATCTGGACAACGCCTTTCGGGCTTCCCGGTATTGACACCACCAGTGCGGTAATGCTCACGGCGGTAAACAAAAACAAACTTTCCCTGGAACGGCTGGTGCAAATTTATGCCGAGAATCCAGCCAAGGCTCTCGGTCTATATCCTAAAAAAGGAAGCATCAGCGTGGGAGCAGATGCGGATCTAGTGCTGGTCGATCTGGAGAAACGCTGGACAATCGAAGATGATCTCATCTTTTCCAAAGCAAAATGGTCACCCTTCACTGGTTTTGAATGCATAGGAAAACCTGTCATGACCCTGCTAAGGGGTCAAATCATTATGTGCGAAGGGAAACTGTTAGGGAAGCCGGGGGACGGTCAATTTGCAAAACGTGCTTAAAAGACAGGGATAGGATATTTTTAAAACCACGCCCTCACCGAGGTAAGTGGTTTGTTTTCTATAAGAATTCTTATACATATAAGGAGGGGTTGAACATGAGTAAGAAAATTTCCATTGTGGGAGCCGGGTTTACAGGAACGACAACGGCATTTATGCTGGCTATGAAGGGAATAGGGGATATTGTCCTCTTGGATACACCGGCAAAGGAGCATCCCACCCAAGGGAAAGCACTGGACATTATGGAAGCCAGTCCTTTGACCCGCTCCAGTGTTCGGGTAACGGGCACATCAAATTATGAAAAAACGGCGGATTCGGACATTATAATTATTACTGCGGGTATGGCCCGTAAGCCTGGAATGTCTCGAGAGGAATTATGCGATATTAATGCCGAGATTGTCATTGATGCTGTCCAGAAGGTTGTAGCCTATTCGCCCAAGGGTATTCTGATCATTCTAAGCAACCCGGTTGACCTGATGACATACATCGCTCTTAAAGCATCAGGCTTGGCACGCCATAGGGTTATTGGGCAATCGGGTGTTCTGGATACGGCGCGTTTTCGGTTTTTTGTAGCCGATGAACTTAACGTGGCTCCCGAAGATGTAACAGGATTTGTACTAGGGGCTCATGGCGATGATATGGTACCTCTTGTACGTTATTGTTCCGTTCAGGGGATACCGCTCCGGCAATTGCTGAGCGATGATGCAATCGGAAAAATTATGGAACGGACACGTCATGCCGGTTCGGAAATTGTAAATTTATTAGGTAATGGGAGTGCTTATTATGCCCCTGCAGCGGCCTTAACGCAAATGGTTGAGTCTATTTTGCTGAATAAGCGTCATGTGCTGCCGTGTATTATCAAGTTGGAGGGTGAGCTGGGTTATCATGACTTGGTATTAAATGTTCCCGCAGTCATCGGTCTGCAGGGGGTGGAGAAGATATTAGCGATTGACTTGCAGCTGGAGGAAAGGGAATTAATCGACCGTTCCGTAGCCGCGGTCAGGCATGGTATAGATTCTGTTTTGAAAGGGAAGATGCGGCGGATTAGTTAAATCCGCCTGAGCTGTAAGTTTTAAATCGCAGAGGCGAGAATGAAGGGAAAAGGATGGGTAAAATGAGATTAGCATGTTTACAAGTCGAAGCTCAGGATTGGCAGAATTCTAAAAAAGCTTGGTTGGAGATCAGAAAGTTAATACTGGAAGCTGCGCAACATCATGATTTGATTATTGTTCCGGAAAGTGTTTATCCGGCCTATTTCCTGCCTCAAAGTGAAAAACCGGATACGGAGGATTCTTTAGAAGAAATTTTCAACGAGTTAAAAGAAATCTGTAAGAAAACACAGACATATCTTGCTTTCGGCTATGCTGACAATAATCAAAACCTTGCCAGTCTATTGAACCCAAAGGGAGAAGAAATCGCTAAAAAATCAAAAAGCAATCTCTGGCATTTTGATAAAAGATGGTTCACCCAAGGGGCGGAAGTAGTCACGGCGGATACGGAATACGGCAAGGTTGGTATCGTTATCTGTGCAGATGCACGCTTGCCGGAACTGGTTCGCAGTGTCGCCCTTGAAAATGTAAAACTCATTATTGATCTGGCCAATTTGACGGCAACCGGACCGGAGCTTGATAAACTGAGCAATGCACAAAGCGACTACATGCTGGCGACAAGAGCCCGGGAGAATAAAGTCTGGCTGGCTGTTGCCGATAAATGGGGGATCGAAGCCGATACAGTTACCTATGCCGGCCGTTCTGCTGTGTACAGCCCTGATGGAACATGTGTCGCCAAAGCCCCATCCGATCGGAATATGATAGTTTCCGCAGAAATCCCCACAGATGCCAACGGTGAGATTCAATGCACTTCTGATGAGGAGCTGCCAGTCAGGCATCCGGATTTGTACAGTATTTTAGCCACTGAAACAATAAAATTGCCGGTGTATCGCTATTTGGCGGAAGCCGTTATACCTGAACTGTTAACACCCTACGTCATCGTCAACAGTCTGGCCAATCATGAGCTTTCTCAAGGCACTAAAATTAAACATATTAAGCGGGTGTTAGAGCAAGAGCCGGATCTTATTATTTTACCCACATCTATAAATGAAGAAGATATTGCTGAATACCAGAGCTTACTAAAAGATAATCAATTTATAGTCCTATCGGAAGGGAGCGACGGTCAAACAAGGACCCGTTTAATTGACAACAAAGAAATTTTAGCCAGCTACATTACAGTTGACTCGGTTCCGCAAAAGGATCCATTCATCCAGGAAAACAATTTTCCTGTGATCAGAAAGCTGCCTTTCGGCAGAATTGGTTTTCTTCATGAAAAAGAGATGCTGTTGCCGGAAGCTGCCCGTTGTTCAATGCTCAATGGCGCCGATGCAATCATCTGGCAGCATGGCATGTCCTTTGCGAAGGCCGCTCCTTTAGCCCGGACAAGGGCTGCCGAGAACCGGATTTTTATTTTTGCAGTATACTCCGATACTTTGGGCGATTCTCCTCATGCCGCAAGCTTCATCGTTGATCCGGCAGGCAACATCATTGCTTCCACATTGTTCAATAGACCGCTTCATGCCACAGGGGCTTACTGCAATTTCTGCAATGCACGTTTAAAGTCGGTTGTGCCCGGTACTCATATTGTTTTTGACAGGCGCCCCAGAAGTTACGAAAAAATGGTTCAAAGTTAAATATATCGCAAAAGCAGCTTAGCATAAGTTATAATGCTACTAAAGACAGCAGCTTCCCAAAAGCCTTTTCGACAGATGCGATCTCAGGCCAAGGAGATCATGAGCTTTTTAAAATCGTGTCTTGACAAAGGGGGGCGGTATAAAAAATGAGGGATACAATGATAACGGTGGGAGAAGTTCTTACCACGAAAGCCTTTGAAAAAGCTAAAGTTATAGCAGGCAATGAGGGTATCCATAATTTAGTCAGAACGATAACGGTTGCAGAAGTTCCGGATGCTGCCGAATGGCTGCGCGGTCAGGAGCTGGTTTGCACGACCGGCTTTTTTGTCCGTGATAATTCAGTATCACAGGTTCGTTGGATTGAGAGCCTTATCCATCATGGCGCCAGCGCACTGGCTATTAAAACAAGCCGCTTTCTAGGCGATATTTCAGGTTCAGTAAAAATCATTGCCAATACCAGGAAATTCCCCATTATTAGTTTGCCGGATGATTCGACTTGGCCCTTCGTCATTGAATCAGTAATGAATAGGATTACGGAGGAACAAATCGAGAAGTTGAGACAGATGGATGAAATTCATACGCGTTTAACTCAACTTGTCCTCGAAGGAGAATCAGTCCAGTCCATCGCTCAGACCCTGGCATTATCGACTAAAAACCCGGTTATTGTCAATGATGCCCGCTTTAATATTATCGGCAAAGGGATTCCGGAGTTTGGAGTGGATGGGGAAAAAGATGCGCTTGTCTATAATTACTTTTTGTCCCCGCAATTTCAGAAATATATGCTCTGCTCGGATTATTATAAAAAGATAACGCTTAATAGAACCCCTGAAGCCCTTGAAATGAAGGCACCGAAGTCTCCTGCCCGGTTTATGATCGTCCCGATTTTTTCCAGCAATGTGATCTACGGCTTCATAACATTGATTGAAACCGTCAGACCCTATACCCATTCGGATGCTGTGGTTCTCGAACATGGAGCTACGGCAATTGCTTTAAAATTAGTCAAAACGATGATTGATACTGAAACACAGAGAGCAGAAGCTCAACAGGCCATCGACGCCTTGGTTCAAGGGCGTCTTTTAATGGCATCCCTAAGAAAGTATTTACCGATTGGTTTTAACTGGTCTAACCCCATTTCTGTGGTACGGATGAATTTGCTTAACTACAATAATAAAGGCCGGTTATATTTGGATAGTGAGGCCGAAACCATTATCGAAAAGCATATTATGCAAAAACTGAAAACTCTTTTTGGGCAATGCATTATGAGCAATCGCGGAGGAGAATACACTTTTTTAATCCCCTTCAGACCTGAAGATATATCGGCAATCGGTGCTGAAATTGAAAAGGCCTTTAAGGAATGTGCCGCTGATTTAGAAAAAGACTTCGGTAAAGACTGTCTTTTGGTGGGGATTGGCGGTGCTTATCCAGAATTTCAATATTTAAAAAAGAGTTATGATGAAGCTCAAAAAGTCATTGAAATTTTGGAGACCATTCATAGCTTAAGGCCAGTTGCCTGCTACAATAAACTGGGAATTTATAAGATTCTCTTTAATATAAAGGATCAAAAAGAATTAAGTGCCTACTATAAGGAATACCTTTCTGAAATTATTATTTATGATCGGAAAAATAATGGCGATCTGCTGGAGACGTTACGAACCTATGTCATGACTGACGGCAATATCACCCATACTGCAAAAAAACTATTTCTTCATCCGAATACGGTAACGTATCGTTTAAAAAAGATACAGACCCTGCTTCCGGAGTCCTTGGATAATTATGAATTCCGAACAGCCGTTTACTTTGCCTTAAAGATATACGATTTATTTAAAGATGCACCGGACTAAATTAAGCTTTGCAGAAATCTCCAAAGCGCATCCGCAGCGTTGCTGGAGCACGAGAGTCCGCGTGGGACCCCGTGCTCCAGTGCGCTTAGATCAATCGTGACAGGTGTAGCATGTGAAAACCTTTTCGTGATGGCAGCTTATACAAAGATCCTGCGCAGTTTTCTCCACTGCTTCAGCGGTATGCATCTTATGGCAGCTAACACAGGAAATGATGGCGTGGTCGCTGGTTTCGGGCAGTGCATGCGGATTGACAACCGTACCTTTGGCGTCGGTAAGAACAGTTGTGCCGGCTGATTTTTGCGCAAGGCTCTCAAGGTTTTCGTGGCAGTTCAGGCAGGTAGCCTGTTCAACCTTTGTCGACCTCAGCCGGATCGGTGTCTTGGAGGCGCTCGTTACCTTTTCATGAACGGTAGAAAGGGCGCTGTCCGTATGGCAGGTCGAGCAGGGGAGGGTGGAGTGAACCCCTGCCTTTGTGGTGGCGTCGGCAAAGGAATTCTGTTCCTTTTGGTGACACACACTGCAATCAGCATTGGTCTCCCAGGTGAACGTGACAGCATAGGGGTCGTTCGCTGGAGCTTCCGGGGAGTTGTCCTTCGCGCCTGTTTCGGCACTGCCCTTCGTACCGGTTTCGGTGCTGGGAGTACAGCCGAAGACAAGGGTAGTCAGGGCAAACAGCATGATTACAATCATAACCACCCCGATGGCCTTGGTATCAGGTACTTTCTTTACAGATGTCATCTTCATGGGGACCCTACTCCTCACGTGCAATGGTCATGCCGGCAATGCGTCCAAACACGATGGGTTTGGCCAGGCCGATCAGATCCATGTTGCCCGCGCTCTCGCCGGCAGCATACAGGCCGGGGATGGGTTCGAGATCCCAGTCGACCACCTGAGCCTTGGGGTTGATGGTCACACCGCCTAGGGTGTTGTGCTTCTGGATACCCCATTTGACAGCGTGGAAGGGTGCAGCAGCGATCTTGGCGTTGAGGTGCTTCTTCGCAAAGTCTTCATCCGCACCTTTGCCCACGAGCTCGTTATAGCGGGTCACTGAGGCCGCCAAAGCATCGGCGGGCACTTTGATGGCGGCTGCCAGCTCTTCAAGTGTGTCGGCGGTGCCGTACATGAAGTCCTCGACGGTCTCACCAACAATGAACTTAAGTTCCTGCTTGGCACGGGAGGTCTCGTCGAGAATGATCCAGACCACCGGGCCGTCCTTGTCCGTGGTCTGGGCGGCGCAAAGCTGAGCGAAATAGAAAGGTTTCGAGCCGCCTACCCAGGCCGGGTTGTCTTCGCCGATCTCTTCATTCATAAAACGCTTACCCTCGGCATTGACGTAGATGCACTCACTGTCGAGAGGTTCGGCGGTGCCGGGCAGACCGAAGGGCATTTTGATGCTGTGCCAGAGTGTGCCGGGATGGCGGTGCCAGCCGTGCCAGTCGCTGCCGCGGTCAGTGGACAGCGACGCTCCGGCGTCGAGGGCAGCTTCGATGCCGTTGCCGTCATTCCACACATAGGGCTCGCCGCTGATATGCGGGTATTTGGCGAGCCAGGGGAGGAAGAGCTGTTTAAGTTTCGTGGATCCCTTCCAGCTGCCGGTGCCGAGGAAGACAGCCTTGTTGCCTTTCATGCGGACGGTCTTGCCGTCAAGGGTGGCCTCGATGCCGATGACGCGGCCGGCACGGTCGCCCTCGGCACGCAGGATCTTGGTCATCTTGCAGTTCAGGATGAACTGGGCGCCGTTGTCCACCGCCGTGTCATAGATCGGCCAGCACAGACCGGCACCGCCTGCCTGCATATCGCCGTCTTTGCCATTCTCGCGATCCACGAGGCGGGGGCTTGTGGTAGAGTAGTAGCGCGAACCGCGATAGACCGCCGCCATCTGACTGACATTGGCCTTAATAAACGGAACGCCCATAATGTCGAGCCAGTTCCAGGTGTCCAGGCTGTTGTCCGCGAAAGCACGGGCCATGCCCTCGCCGTCCTCGGCGCCTGAGATTTTGCGCCATTGGCCCATCTCCACTTCGCGGCCATCCACCGTTTCAACGACCATGGTTTTGTCGGTACGCAGGTTGGGGACAGTGCGGTCCTCATAGATAATTTCCGCCGTTTCCTCGAAACCGGCCGTGATCTGCATACGGGTGCCGCCGCCGATACCCAGGTTGCCGCCCGCCAGGATGCCCTTGCCGCCTATCTTGTCATTGGAATCAATGGCGATGACGCTCACTCCGGCTTCGGCTGCCGCCGCTGCGCAGGCGAGGCCGGCCGGGCCCGTACCGCAGACGATGACGTCGGCCTCATAATCCCACGCCTCACCAGCCGGAGCCGGAGTATCTTTTGCTGCACCTTCCGAGCATCCGGCTAAGAGACCTGTACCAAGAACAGCACCTCCTGCAAGTATACCGGTATTGCGTAAAAAATCTCTTCGGGAAAGGTTTTTACTATTGGTTTTCCCATGTTTTTCTGACATCTTTTAACCTCCTTAGTTAACAAAAAACAAGATGATAATAACAAAAAATGGAGTTAATAATGGTGTTCGTGATTGTTTTATGATATTGTGAAAAAGTACGATATATGGTGAAATAAGACGATATCACCTCCAATTGTATTTTTACGATAAATCATCACGCCCCCTTTCCGTCTCGTTAAATATGCAAAACCTGTGCCACATATTTAAAATACGGATTTTAAGGCAGATTCAGGGCTCTGCGCCGAGATGCAGTTAAGATATATGATGAGTGAAGTGTGGCAAAAAGTACAAACCTTACTTGTGAAAGTAGTAATTGTCACATGAACGATAGTAATATGCTTTGATATTTAGAAATATTTTGTAAAATATTGGAGAAAAGGAGTAAGAAAATTATGCAGATGTATGATTTATTACAGATGATCCAATTCGGCGAAGTCAATTCCCGATATTTTACCAAGGTGAACGATCAATGGAACCGCTTTCAGGAAGGCCGGGAAGTAGACAATTCTGTCGTTCCCCAGGAATATCTCGATTCCTGGAAACGATGCAGAGCTTACAGGCTTGATCCTTATGACCTAACCCTCTCCGTCGTGGAAAACCCGAAGCAGAAAGAGTTTTTCCTGAATACAGTAAAGAAATATGAGTTTTATCTGCAAAGCGTTTTTGAAATTTTTGATTTAAGTGACTTTTTATTTAAACTGCAGACCAGAGACGGAATCTGCCAGCTTCTGGGCCAGTCCCCACTTACTTTAATGGATTGTTCGGAGAAGAACAGTGGAACAACCAGCTCCAGCATCGCCCTTTACGAAGATAAACCCGCTGTCATATTTCAGCCTTTTTATTATCGCCAGACCTATGTCAGGAAAAATTTCGGAGAAATACACGGGGCTTCGGCACCAATTCATAATGAGAAAAACGAGCTGATTGGGGATGTAGTCCTTTTGTATCATTATCCGGAATTAAGCCTACAAGCGTTTCATATGGTTTCCTTGATTGCCAAAATATTTGACCACCTGTACTGGCCGCTTACGTTCGGGCATGAAAGACAACTGGAGCAGATTATGAATTGCCTTCCGCAAGGGATCGCCCTGGGCAGCAAAAAAGAAACGATCAATTTTTGTAATGAAAAAATGGTGGATCTGCTTGAAATCAGAAAAAAACAAAATACCGGGCAGGGACGGAAAAAATCCTTGCCGGTATTCATGAAAGCCCAAAATGATCTGTATACATTCAATCATATTAAAGGAAAAAGCCCTTTAATTCAGAAAGCAAAAAATACAGCCGAGAAAATCGCGGATACGTATGTGCCGGTTATGATTTATGGAGAAAGCGGAACAGGCAAGGAAATGTTTGCTCAGGCGATTCATAACGCAAGCAGCCGCAGCGGCGGCCCATTTATCGCGATAAATTGCGGGGCGATCCCGGGGGAACTGGTGGAAAGTGAGCTCTTTGGCTATGAGGAAGGAGCTTTCACAGGTGCTTCGAAAGGCGGCAAGGTCGGAAAAATAGAAGCTGCGTCAGGAGGGACACTTTTTCTGGACGAAATTGAGAGTATGCCATTGAAGGACCAGATAAAACTCCTGAGAGTCCTATCAACCAGAAAAGTCCAGAAAATCGGAAGCACGAAAGAAGTTCCGGTCAATGTGCGCTTGATTTCCGCTACCAAAACCGATTTACTGCAGCAGGCTGATGAAAGCTTATTCCGTGAGGACCTGTTCTATCGTATCAGCACGTTCATAGTTGAGCTTCCGCCGCTCAGAGAACGCAAGGAAGATATAATACTCCTGGCTGAAGAATTCATTCAACGGCTGGAGAAAAGATATTCCCGCTCCTCGATCGATATGGACTGGTCATTTATCAATGCCCTGCTCAGTTATAAATGGCGGGGCAATGTGCGTGAGCTGGAGCATGCGATGGAGCACGCGGTAATCATGCTCGATAAGCAGTCTTCACTTTTGCTTGAACATTTACCTGAGAAAATACAGGATTACTACCTGAATAACACCACCGAAGAGATCATAGAGGAAGCTATGGAACATGAAAATAAATTCGGACTGCTGGCTTTAGCTGAACAAAAAATGATTGAACGGGTGCTGGACTCTGTGGACGGCAATATCAGCGCGGCCGCGGAACAACTGGGGATTAATCGCCGGACGATCTATCGAAAGCTGCAGCGCAAAGAAAACTTGGACTCATAATTCGGGTAATCAAAGTATCCAAATGCAGCTTACTTAATGAATCGTACTTAAAACACTTTCTTAATCAGTAGGAAAATTAAAAGAGGGAAACCTTTAGAGGCTTATGCTAAGATTGCCGGCGATATCTTGGCATAAGCCTTTTTTGCATATCAGGCCCGACAGCCGTTTTCTGAAAGATTGCATTTTTTTGAATTTGACATTGACAAAGAGCATAAATCAATATATCATATATAATATATTATATATGATATATTGCAGTGAACGGTATCTCGGAAAAAAGGTTTGAAGATGGATTTGAATCTTTCTTCACTAAGAGGAGGGAGGTCTGGCACAATCGGATCTTTAAAAACGCTCTAAGGCAAATGCCCAAGGATTTGAAGCTGACCGGTATTCGTATGCGTGGTATATCAGGGTAATATGTCAGTATCGACGGAAGGCAAATTGATAAGGAGAAAGGAGGTCGTTGTCTATGTCTTCTTTAGTACATTTTTTCTCATTTACACACGGTTTCTCCGACTTGACCTTGGTGATCGTTCGTATTCTGGCTGCCATAGTCTTTGCCTCTCACGGCTGGTTTAAATCCTTCGGAAAACAAAAATTTCGCGGATCGGCCGAACGTTTTGCCGAACGCGGCATTCCCTTTCCTTTGCTGGCCTCTTATATCACTTCATGGAGTCAGTTGATTGCGGTGCCGCTTTTGCTGCTGGGTTTTATGACCCAATGGATTGCTTTGCTGCTTGCTCTGGAAATGGTCGTCGCCACATGGGCAAAGTATATGGATACTCAGGCAATTTTTGACGGGATGGATTTACCCCTGGGTACTTTAGCGATTTGTCTGGTGCTTTTTGTTTTGGGCCCGGGCGCTTATTCGTTGGATGCCTTATTTTAAAAGGCAGGGAATGGGAGGTAATGGAAGATGGATAACCTTGATCCTGTTATGAAAGAACAACACGATATAACGGCAAAAGTGCAAGATGAGACAAGGAAAAAAATTTATGGCTTGGTCGGAGCGATTCTCCTCGGTATCCTGATCTGGTTTCTGGGGGAAGGGTTGGGGCCCCAAGGGCGCATGGCCTTGGCCCTGACTATGACGGCCATTGTGCTGTGGATTTTTGAGGTCTACCCTGTGGAGATAACTGCTGTTCTTTTAAGCACCTTTTTTGTTTTTACAGGTGCGGCCACCCCGGTGGAAGCATTTTCCGGGTATGGAGATGCCATTGTTTGGTTTATTTTTGCGGCCCTGGTCTTTGGAACGGCGGTTGAGCAGTCCGGTATCGGCAAAAGGATCGCCTGCAGCCTCATGCGTTTTTCGGGGACTTCCTTTAAATCCATGATGGGAATTATTGTTCTGGTCGGTGCTTTGCTGTCCTTCCTGACACCGGCCGGAGTAGAGAGGCTTTTAATCATCTATCCCATTGCCATTGGCGTTGCGGCCGTCTTTGTCAAAGGGAATGTGCAGGGGACAAATACAGGAAAACTGGCCATGTCCATAACCTACCTGGCCGGAAATACCTTTGGCTTCGGTATCTTGACAGGAATTGCCATAAATATCCTCGGAGCGGGAATTATTAAAGAAATGCTGGGGATCGAGATCTTCTGGTCCCAGTGGATTCTTTGGTTCGGTGTTCCCACCGTCATTACGACCCTGATCGCTATTTTTGTGGCCTGGAAGCTGTTTCCTCCGGAGGACTATGTGTTAACCGCGAAAAAGGAAAATGCCAATCAGGACTTTACCAATTTAGGACCCATGACCATTATCGAGAAACGGGCTTTGCTGTACTTAGTCATCACCCTGGGCTTATGGGCCACTGATCGCTGGCATCATCTTCCTTCCTGGGGGGTAGCCATATTTTCCGCGGCTTTGTTCTGTGCTCCGGGCTTTGGCGTAATTACCAAAGAGCAGTTAAAGAAGATTCAGTTTCCCATCGTCATTTTTTCCGGGGCGGCCATCACCATCGGCACGGTGTTGGGCAAGACGGGAGTGGCGGCCTGGATCGGCAAAATCTTTCTGGGCTCCTTTATCAGGCCGGATATGAGCACCCAGATGATGGGGGCCATCACCTATTTGGTCGGCGTTGTTGCTCATATTCCTCTGGTTGAAAGCAAAACAGCCGCGGCTGCTTTTACCCCCGCCGTAGCGGCTTATTTTGACTCCATGCAGCTGCCGGCGCTGGGTCCCACCCTTATGTCCATTATGAGCGCCGATACCGTCGCCTTTTTCCCCTATATGATGATGCCCTTTCTGGCCTTGATGGGGTTGGGCTATTTCACAACCAAAGATTCCATCAAGCTGCTTTCCTCGTACACCTTCGTAGCCATTATCGTGCAGGTGATATCCTGCTTTACCTGGTATCATTGGGTCGGACTGCTCTAAGCAAGACTCAGAAAAGTCAGGAGAGACCTGGAAGCTACATGACTCAGCAGTTTTTTCATGCTCTGATGTTCTTATAAAACTTCAAGGTAATCGCTTTGGTGCGATTACCTTGCTGCATATAAAAGAGACACTTTTAAAAAAGGCGCCTTTCTGAAAATTAATCAGAATTTTGGCTCAAAAAAGGATTGACAAATGTGAAGGAAGGGGTAAACTGATGGTAATACCATATATTATATATGATATACGATATTCAATATTCAATATTCAATATTCAATATTCAATATTCGATGTTCCCTATTCAAACTGATTTAAACAAGGCCCTTGTTTAAATACATCATTTTAAAGGAGGAAGAGTATGGGCAAGCATAAATTCCTGGTGCATGAAGACGGCGATTATGTGGGTGTGGCCATTGAAGACATCCAAGCCGGAGAAGAGGTCATGGGAGTCGATTTGCACTCAGGCAAGAAGTTCCAGGTAACATCCAATCATGACATTCCCCTTGGCCATAAAATCGCTCTAAGGGCAGCCAAAAAAGGAGAAGCTCTCATCAAATACAGTGAGAGCGTCGGCACGGTTACCCAGGATATCCAGGTTGGGGATTGGGTACATACCCATAACCTTAAGACTGCGAGGTGGGATTATGGAAACTAAGATTTTAGGGTACCGCAGAGAAAACGGGCGGATTGGGATCCGCAATCACGTCTTGATCATTCCTGTGGATGATTTGTCCAATGCCGTCTGTTTGGCCGTTGAGCATAATATCAGAGGCACGATGGCCATACCCCATCCCTACGGTCGTTTACAATTCGGAGCCGATCTGGAACTGCATTTTCAAACCCTGATCGGCGCCGGCCGCAACCCTAATGTGGCAGCCGCCATTGTCGTGGGTATTGAACCCAACTGGGCGAAAAAGATTGCCGACGGCATCGCGGAGACCGGCAAACCTGTTGCCTATTTCGGGATCGAGGGATACGGCGACCTCAAAACCATCGAACGGGTTTCCCGCCAGGCCCAGGAGTATGTACAATATGCAACCTCTTTGGAAAAGGTGGAGTGTGAATTAAAGGATCTCGTCGTCAGCTTCAAATGCGGCGAATCGGATACGACTACAGGGCTGGCCTCAAATCCCACGGCCGGCGTGGTCGGAGACCGCCTGGTTGAAATGGGCGGAACAATTATCTTTGGGGAAACCCCGGAGACAACCGGTGCGGAACATGTGCTGGCCAAACATTTTGCCACCCCGGAACTTGCCGGGAAGTTCCTGAAAGTTCATAAGGATTATCTGGATTTGATTGAATCCAAGGGCGCGGATCTGTTGGGAACTCAGCCAACCCAGGGGAATATCGCCGGCGGCTTAACCACCATTGAAGAAAAGGCGTTCGGCAACATTCAAAAAGCCGGCAAGACACCCATCGTCGGGGTGCTGGCGCCCTGCGAGGAACCCCAGGGTCCCGGCCGCTACTTTATGGATACGTCTTCCGCTGCGGCTGAGTGTATCACCGTTATGATGGCTGCCGGCGCCGTACTCCATATCTTTATTACCGGCCAGGGCAATATTGTCGGCAATCCCATCGAGCCCGTCATCAAAATGTCCGCCAACCCCAATACCTGCAAGCATATGGCGGAGCATATCGATGTGGATATCAGCGGGGTCCTGACTTTGGATTTAAGCCTTGAAGAAGCGGCCGACAAAGTTATGGAATGCCTTGTGAAAACCGCCCGCGGACGTTTAACGGATGCCGAAGCTCTTAATCACAATGAGTTTGTTCTGACCCGCCTTTATCCAAGCGCTTAAGGTTCATTGCCCCTGAAGGGAAAAGTAAGGGTGCGGGCAGTCCCGCACCCTGCTCCGGGGCCTTCAGACCAGATAAAAGCGGGCAGTCCAGTGTTACGGCTTTCGGGCAGCAGCCGGGAATTTCTCAGGTGGAATTATGGGAAAAAGTCTTAAGAAAAAAGTCTTAAATGGAGTGAGAAAAGTGACAAGCGAAACGAACAATTATTTGCTGGAGTTAACCCAGCCGGAAGCGGAAGCGATCCTCAGGCGGTCCCAATTAGCCATAATACCGAACGGCAGTGTGGAGCAGCATGGCCCGCACCTTCCCTGCGGCACGGATCATTACTGCATTATGGCTATTGCCCGCAAGGTTGCCTCAGGGCTGGACGGTTTATTGCTTCCCTTCAGCCACACCGGAGTTACGCCATTTCATGAATCTTTTGCCGGAACCCTGACTTTGCGTCAGGAAACTTACGTCAATCTGCTTTTGGATACGGCGGTAAGCGTCATCAACCACGGCGTCCAAAAGATACTTTTTGTCAACTGGCATGAGGGCAATACAACCTCCATCAATTACGCGGCCTCTCAATTGCAGAAGGAATACGGGGTAACCTGTGTTGTTGCTCAGGCCTGCTACATTGCGGAACAGCTTTATAAAGGAGAGGCGGATCTGACCCATGCCGGCGCCCTGGAGGTGCTTCCGGTTATGGCCTACCGCCCCGACCTGCTTAAACTGGAGCGGGCGACCAACCCGTCTCCTTATGAGGCGGCCAAAGAAGTAGACGCCTTGCGCCGTTCCAAATCGGTTTATCCTATTTTGAAAGATATCCGGCAGATAGCGCCTACCGGCTGGTACGGGGACCTGGATATCGTCAGCAAGGAAAAAGCGGCGGAACTGGTGGAGCGGGTCAGTGCAGAAATCATCACGGCGGCCCAACAAATATTTGAGCGTATGCAATAGCAGAAAGAGGCAGAAAAGGTGTTTACTTTGGTTAATATTAATGAAGCAAAATTTCAGCAGGCCACAGGAAGAAGGATAGCGGAACTGGCTTCTGCCGCGGTAACGGGAACAGAAGGAGTCACCTGCCGGATTGTCGAGGTTCTGCCTGAGCAGCAAGGGGGGGCGCGCCAGCCCCATACCCATTGTGATGTGGAAGAAGTGATCTTTGTTTTGGAAGGGCAGGGGAAACTCTGGGTGGAGGAACAGGAAAAAGATATTTTAAAAGATGACTTAATCGTTGTCCCCATGGAAACGGAGCACCGGATCATCAACCCGGGGGGCCAGCGGCTCCGGTTGCTTTGTTTTTTCCCGAAAGCCCGGGTGGAAATTCCTTAACTCAGGTTCCGCAGCATCGACGAATGCAGAATCAACTAATGAAGAAACGACTAATGCACAAGCGACTAATGAAGAGATGAGTAATGCAGAAAGAAGGATGGGCAGTGGCTCAATACACGGTATTATCAACTTCTCCGACCTTTACAAAATATTCGCCTCAGGCTGCTGGCATTTTGGAAGAGAAGGGTTGTCGGCTGGTCATGATTCCGCCCAACGGAATGCGCGAAAGGGAGGACTTTAAAGCGGTTTTGGCTGAAGCTCATGTCTGGGTGGTGGGTATTAACAAAGTATATGCCCAGGACCTGGAAGCCGCCCCCAATCTGAAGCTGATCATCAAGCACGGTACCGGGGTGGACAGCATTGACTTAAAAGCGGCTGCCGCCAGGGGAATTACCGTAGCCAACGCCCCCGGGACCAACGCCAACTCAGTGGCCGATCTGGCTTTCGGCTTTATGCTGGGCCTGGCCAGGCAGATTGTCTCGGCGGATAAGCGCACGCGGGAGGGCTTCTGGGGCACTGTCATGGGTAAAGATGTTTACGGCAAAACCCTGGGCGTTTTAGGATTGGGACAGATCGGCAAAGGAGTGATCCGCAGGGCCAGCGGATTTGAGATGAACATCCTGGGCTATGACCTGGTCCATGACAGTCAGTTTGAAAAGGAATACCGGGTGAAGGCTGCAACATTGGAGGAGATTATGTCTGAAGCGGATTATATTTCCGTCCATTTGCCCCTCCTGGCAGGTACAAAAAATATCATCGACCGCAGTTTGCTGGAAAAAATGCGCCCCACAGCTTTTCTCATCAATACCAGCAGAGGGGGCGTGGTTGACGAAACAGCCCTCTATGATCTGCTGAAGGAGAAAAAAATAGGGGGAGCCGCTCTGGATGTCTTTGCCATAGAGCCGCCCAAGCAGTCGCCGTTTTTTGAATTGGACAATGTCATTGTGGCGCCGCATATGGGGGCTTATACCGAGGGTGCTATGGCAGGCGTCAGTGAAATCGTAGCGGAGAGCATTGTCCGGGTTCTGGCAGGAAAAGAACCGCTATCGGTCATTAAGACCAACTAAAAAGCAAAGGAGGGACTCCGGTGAACGGAAAGTGGTGGACGAAGGACTGGTGGGTAAGCGAATACAATTACCACGAAGAAGTAGTCAAGGATTTGCGTCTTCCCCAAAAGATTGAAATTCACGACGCGACGCTGCGGGACGGGGAACAGACTCCTGGTGTAGTGTTCAGCAAAGAGGATAAAGTAAGAATTGCCGAATTGCTGGCCGAAGTGGGAGTGGACCGGATTGAGGCCGGCATGCCGGCGGTATCCAAAGATGATGCCCAAGCGATTGAGGAGATTGCCAAACGCAATTTGGGACCCAAGATTATGGTGTTCTGCCGGGCGATGCGGGAGGATGTGGATCGGGCCGTGGATTGCGGAGCGGATGGGATCGTTCTGGAAGCGCCCAGCGGCTATCCGAAGCTTAAATATCAATTTGCCAGTAAGTGGACGGAAGAAAGCCTGACCGAAGCCGTCATCAATACTATCAGCTATGCCAAGGAAAAGGGACTGTTTGTCAACTATTTCCCCTTTGATACGACCAGAGCGGAACTGCCTTTTCTCAAGCGGCTTCTGACCAATGTGACGACTCAGGCCAAACCGGATTCGGTAACGGTGGTGGATACCACAGGTTCCATCACTCCCACCGCCATGCGTTACCTGGTCAGGCAGGTCAGGGAAACCATCGATCTGCCCCTGGAAGTACATACCCACAACGATTTCGGGCTGGGCACAGCAACGACTTTCGCCGCGGTGGAAGAAGGTGTGCAGGTGGTGCACAGCTGCATCAACGGTTTGGGTGAGCGGACCGGAAATACTGCTTTGGAAGAAATAGCACTGGGTTTAAGGCTGCTCTACGGCCTGGAGCTGCCCAAATTCAACTTCCAGAAACTGAGTGAGCTTTCCCAGGAAGTGCAAAGGATGTCCGGCAAGACCCTGGCTCAAAACAAGCCGGTGGTCGGGCTGCTCCCTTTTACCCGGGAGATTGGTTTGGGAATGAAAGTTCTGGAAGATTATCCGACGGCTGTTTTCCCGTTTATGCCGGATTTTGTGGGTCAAAAAATGAAAATCGTCATGGGCAAGAAGAGCGGCAAGGAATCTGTGCTGATGAAGCTTGAGGCGGCAGGATTAAACGCCGATGAAAAGAAGGTACAGGAAATTGTTGCCCGCACCAAAGCTGCCGGAATTGCCAAAGGCAACTGGCTTGAAGACGAGGAGTTTTTGGTCATCGCACGCCAGGTATTGGACCGTTAAAGTCTTCAGGAGGATGGTTATGGTTTTTACGCACCGGATCATGGAAGTGAATCTGACAACGCATACCCATGGACAATATGCTATAGATCCAAAGTGGACCCGGGATTTTATCGGCGGGCGCGGCTTGGGAATCCGCTTGCTGTGGGAGAGGACGCCCAAGGGAATCGATCCTTTGGCACCGGAAGCCGAACTCTATTTGTTGACCGGACCCATTACCGGCATAGCCCCTGGGGGAGCCCATACCTGCCTCGTGTTCAAGTCTCCTCAGACCAACACCCTGAATTACTCGATCACCGGGGCACAGTGGGGTCAGGAGCTCAGGTCGGCGGGGTGGGATGGTCTGATTATTACCGGCAGATCGGAAAGACCGGTCTATCTTCTGATCGAAGACGGTGCTGTTCAGTTCCGGGATGCCTCACATCTGTGGGGACTGACCACCTTCGAGGCGGAAAAACAGTTAAGGGAAGAACTGAAAGACAGCCGGGTGAGGATACTGAACATCGGTCCTGCGGGAGAAAAGCTGATACCCTATGCCTCAGTACAGCAGGAGATGTTCCGTTCGGCCGCCCGGGGCGGCGGCGGGGCAGTCTGGGGGTCGAAGAATCTTAAGGCGGTTGCCGTGAGGGGAACCAGGGCGCTTCCTGTACATAACCCATCCCAGGCCATTCCCATCAGAAATGAAATGGAAAAAATACTCAAAGACAGCCGGACAACCATAAGGCGCACCTATGATCTGGTGCGCTGGGGGGGCAGTATGACCAATATGCCCCATTCTGATGAGGGACATCTGGATGTGGCCAATTACCGGGAAGGGCATTGGCCGGAGATCAACAAGATCGGCGGGCTGGCTTACGAAAGATTGTGCCGCGCCAGATCAAGAGGGTGTTTTGGTTGCCCTATGGGTTGCATGCCCCTGGGTGTGGTGCGGGAAGGGGAATTTTCCGGCAATGTGGTTTGTCCGGATCTGGAAGCGGCGGCTACTATGGGGTCGGGAATTCTGGTCAATGATTTGAATGCCATGGTGTACCTGACGCGCTGGGCGGACGAGCATGGCTTTGACAGTACCTCTCTCGGCAATATCACCGGATTTGCTATGGAATGTTATGAAAACGGATTGCTCCCTGAGGCTGAACTTGAGGGGATTGATCTCAGCTGGGGGAATGTGGAAGGCGTCCTCGCTCTTTGGAACAGGATTCTTAACCGGGAAGGCATCGGAGCACTCTTTGCGGAAGGGGTAAAAACGGCTGCCGCCAAGATCGGCGGCGGCTCCCAGCATTATGCCATGCAGGTGAAGGGACGTGAATTTGCCTGTTTTACACCCCAGGCCGATCATAAGCAGGGGTTGCAGTATGCTGTTTCTGATAAAGGGCCTGCCCATCATTTCGGGGGAAAAGCGGATCATACCCAACAGCGGACCTGGGCAGATCTATTGACGGCCTGCACCTGGCAAAGGCGGATGATTAAACCGGAGATTTATCTGAAGCTGCTGAATGCCGTGACGGACTGGCAGCTGCAGGCCGGGGACTGGCCATTGACCGCTGAGCGGATTTTGCTGCTGGCCCGGGCTTATAACATCCGGGAAGGGTTGATTCCTTTACGTGACGATGTCCTGCCGGAAAGAGTTCACGCCGACAAACTGACCACAGGGGTCGGAGCGGGCCAGGTGTATCCGCGGGAACAGTTCGCCATGGACAGAAAGGCCTGGTATGGAGAGCTGGGCTGTGATGCCGGGGGATTTCCGACCCCGGAGGCCCTTAAGGAGCACGGGCTGGAGTTTGCCGTACCTGTTGTGGAGAGTTCCCGCCGGGACTCGGTCCAAGGATGTATTGAAAGGTAACTAAGGGGAGAATAAGTGTGAAGAATGAATGCTGGATTAAAACAGATGTTTTAGTGGTAGGGGGCGGTTCCGCAGGGACGATGGCAGCCCTGGAGGCGCGCAAGACCGGTCAGGAAGTGGCCCTGGTGGATAGGGGCGGAATTTATCGCAGCGGCTGTGGCGCGGCGGGAAACGATCACTTTCTGGCAGTCCTGGAGTCCGGTCCTGATTGGGATACTCCTGAGGTTTTTCTCCAATGGTATAAGCGTCTCACCCAAGGCCTGACCGACATTAAGATTGCGGAGAAGGTTTTTGTGCAAAGAATCAAATCCCTGGTCAGGGAATTGGAGGACATGGGAATTCCCATGAAGGATCCCGGACATAAAGATTATATCCGCACCCGCTCCTTTGCCCAGCCGGGAGATTACTTTATTAATTTTGACGGACGGGCCTTGAAACCCATGGTTTCCAAGAAAGCAGAGCAGGCCGGGGTAAAGCTTTATGCTCAAATCGCCATAACCGATCTGTTGGTGAGTGAAGGGAAAACAGTCGGCGCAGTCGGCTTTCACATCAGAACCGGAGATTTTTATGTGTTTCAGGCCAAAGTGGTTGTTCTGGCCACAGGCAACGCCACCAGAATGTATGAAAATCCCTCGGGAATGGCGTTCAATACCTGGCATAGTCCGTACAATACCGGGACTGCCCAGGCGATGACCTTACGGGCGGGCGGCGAGGTAAAGAATCTTGAATTTGTCAACTATACGATTACGCCGAAGAATTTCAGCGCTTCCGCCTTGAACGCTGTGGTCGGGATGGGAGGACACCTGGTTAATGCCAGGGGGGAGCGCTATGTCTTCAAATACCACGAAAAAGGCGAGCAGGGACCCCGCTGGGCCATGCCATGGGGAACTTATATGGAAGAGCAGGAAGGCCGGGGGCCATGCTATTTTGATGTCAGGCATCTTTCGGAAAGTGATAAAAAGCACCTGCTTGAGCATCTGCTGCCCGTGGATAAGAATACCTTTATGGATTATTGTGAACAAAAGGGTATCGACCCTGGCACAGACCTGATGGAAATACAAATCAGCGAAGGACAGCATCCTGCCTTCCTGGGTTCGGTCAGCGGAATTTTCGTGGATGAGTTTTGCCGCACAACCCTTCCCGGCCTTTTCGCCGGCGGTGCCTGCGCCGTAGGAATCGGCAGCCTGGCCGGCTCCATGTGCTTTGGGCAATCGGCAGGAGCTGAGGCGGCTCAGTATGCGCTCCAGAACAAGAAACCGGCTGAACCTTCCCCGGAACAGATTGCCCAATTAAAAGAAACCGTCTACGCCCCTTTCCAAAGCAAGGGAGATTATACCTATCAGGAAGCGGAAGACAAGCTGCGTCAGATTATGAGCGACTATCTCAGCATCAACCGGTCGGGGGCAGGGCTGAAAACCGGCTGGCAGGAATTGCATAAGTTGCAGGAAACCTTTGGCCTGGTTAAAGCAGAGAACGGACACGAACTGATGAGAATTCATGAACTGAGAGATCTGCTTTTGATCAGCAAGGGGATAGCTTTCGGGGCCCTGACCAGGACGGAAAGCCGTTTTGGCTTATCCCATTATCGCCGTGATTATCCGGAGACCCGGGCGGAGTGGCATAAATCGACTCACCTGACCTGCCGGGAGGGAGAGTTGAAGGTTCGTTATGTTCCCGCCGACAGCTGACTTCCGGAAGCGGTTTGTTTTATCGAGTTACGCCCAGAGAGGAGGGTGCAGGGTGCAGCCAGTTAAAATCGATTATATCCGTTGCAATGGGTGTGGTCTTTGTGAACGGAATTGCCCGGGAGATTTGATTTTTATGGATGAAAGGACAAAAATGCCGGTGGTTAACTATCCGGATGAGTGCTGGTTATGTGGAGCCTGTCGTATGGACTGTCCTAAAGATTGCATTAAGATTGTGTTTCCCTTGGTCGCCTTATAAAAAGAATAAACAAGGAGGGATGTTATGTTACAGGCTTCACTGGACGGGCTTATGTCACTTTTTACCTTTCAAGCCATGTCGTACATGACAATCGGGGTCGCTTTCGGGCTGTTGATCAGCTTTATGCCGGGACTGGGCGGGATTGTGGCCATGGCCCTGCTCCTGCCGTTTACCTTCGGGTTAGGGCCGACGGCGGCGTTGGCCCTGCTTCTGGGAGCACACATAGCCACAATTTTCGGGAGTTCAATCAGCGGGATTTTATTTAATGTTCCGGGCGCCGCCAAAAGTGTGACGGTTTGTTTTGACGGTTATCCCATGTCCCAAAGAGGTGAAGGTTCCCGGGCCCTTGGAGCGGCAGCGATGGCTTCTCTGCTTGGCGGCATTATCGGAGCGGTTTTTCTGACCTTCTCCCTGCCCTTTATGAGGGCGGTTATGCTCGCCCTGGGTCCTTCGGAGTATTTCATGATGGCGGTGTGGGGGCTGACCATTATCGCCATCTTTAGTGAAGGTTCCGTACTCAAAGGATTGGTCGCCGCCGGCCTGGGCCTTTTGATTTCCTTTATAGGGATGGATCCTGTGACCAGCACCGCCAGGTATACCTTTGACATTCTCTTTTTGCTGGACGGGATTGAATTCCCGGTAGCGGTAATCGGCCTGTTCGCCGTATCCCAGATGATTAAGCTGTATGTTAAAGGTGAAACCATCGCCCAGCTGTCCACCGTGGAGAATACCTGCACGGTCTGGGACGGGGTTAGAGACGTTTTCAAGCACTGGCGCTTAGTCATTTCCTCAAGCATCCTGGGACTTTTTATCGGCGTACTGCCGGGAGTCGGCGCCAGCGTAGGCGGCATCGCGGCTTATGGACAAGCGGTGCAAACATCCAAGCATCCGGAAAAGTTCGGGACCGGCATGGTTGAGGGTGTTATTGCCCCGGAAGCCACCAATGCCGCCAACGAAGGGGGAGGCTTGATCCCTACCCTGGGGTTCGGCGTTCCGGGGGGAGAGAGCATGACCATTCTCCTCTCCGCCTTTCTTACCATGGGCATTCAACCGGGCCGGGAATTGCTGACCACCAATTTAAGCGTCGTTTTTGCGATGGTCTGGATTATTGTTTTTGCCAATATTTTAACCACCGGAGTGGGCTTGGCAATATCACAAAAATTGACCAAACTGACGACCCTGCCCCATAATGTTCTGATTCCGATCATCCTGTCCATCTGTTTCATAGGGTCCTATTCCGTCCGGGGAAGACTGGGAGACGTGGTGGTAACCGCGGTCTTTGGGGTGATCGGTTATTTTCTGGATAAGTACAAATATTCAAGAGCGGATCTGGTAATCGGGATGGTTCTCGGTATGATGATTGAGCGCTATATGCACATATCCCTCACCCTTTACGGCAACACATTTTTTATCACCAGACCTGTCACATTCATCATGCTGCTGATCATTATCATTACAACTGCCTATCCGTTTATTAAGCGGTGGCGGAAATCAGCTACGACGGGAGGGGCAAGCTGATGAGCAATCTGAAAGTAAGTAAGCGGGCACAGGAAAATATCATAGCGATTATCTTATTCTTGGTATTTGTCGTCTTTCTGGTGGTGTCCTTTGACTATGGGCCAAGAGCCAGGATGATACCGATACCGGTGGCAGTTGTTTCTTTGCTCTTAATCCTGCTCCAGCTCATTCTGCAAAACACGAACTCCAAGCTGGATTTAAATGTTGACCCGGCCAACTTGTTCAAATCCACCAAAAGCGGTATGGCGGTTGAAGAGGAGAAATTGGAGACCATCGGGGCGGCGGCCGGCAAGAAGCGCGGCGGTTCCCAGTGGGTAGCGCTCTCCTGGTTGGGGATCATATTGCTCCTGATTCTGCTGATTGGAGTTATACCGGCCATGTGCGTGTTTGTCTTCGGATATCTTCTCTTGATCACCAAGCTGAAGTGGTACATGGCTGCCTGTTTTGCCGCTATAGACACCTTCGTATTGTATGCCTTATTTGTTCTGCTGCTGCAGCGGGAGATGTACGAAGGTCTGCTGCTGTCGTTGTTATTTCATTAGGGAGGTGATGGTTGGGCATCCAGGAAAAACTCTGTGTATTCGAGGAAATATCTGCGCGAAAGAAAAGGCTAAGTGGGGAATGGCTCTAAGCAAAGGATCCAAGAGTAAAATTTAGGAGGGTCAAGAGCAATGTTGAAAAGATCAAAATGGTTTGTACTGCTCATCGTTATAGCGCTGGTAGCCGGCAGTATCACAGGTTGCAGCAGTTCTGCCGGTTCTGCAGCATCTGCAGGGGCGGAGAAAGGTTTCTATGAGGGAAAAACGATTACCCTGATTGTACCTAACACCGCGGGCAGAGGAATGGACACCTACGCCAGGATGATTGTCCCTTATATTCAGAAATACTCCGGGGCCAAAAATATTATTGTCAAGAATATTACCGGAGCCGGCGGGGTTGTCGGGATTAACGACTTATGGAATGCCAAACCTGACGGATTGACCATTGCATTCACCAGTATACCCACAATTATTTTATCCCAGCTTTCCGAGGGGGAAGGGGTAAAGTATGACGCAACTCAATTCACTTATCTGGGGAGAGCCTCGACTGAGGCGAGAATACTGACTGTTGGGGGAAACAGCGGTATTAAAAGCATAGAAGATGTGGCTAATTTAGGCCGTGATTTTAAATTCCCAACCCAAGGCACGGATGAAGACTTTTTCACCATGGCGGTCATCGCCAATAGTCTTGGCTTCGGACTCAAAGCAATCACCGGTTACGAAGGGAATGCCGATACGGCTCTGGCCGTGGTCAAAGGAGACGGCGACGGACACATTACAGCCGCTATGGATGCAGCCACCATGATCAAAGAAGGAGATAAGCATCCTATCCTGATCATTGCATCGGAAAGAATGACAGAGTACCCGGACGTGCCCACAGCCCTTGAAGTGGTTCAGGACGAAACAGCGAAAGCCTCCTTGCAGGCAATCGTCAGTATGCTTGAGATGCACAGGAGTTTCTTTGGGCCGCCAGATATGGATCAAGAGGCTACCAAGGCATTGCGGGAGGCCATCTTCCAGGCCTTAAACGATCCGGAATTGCAGGCCAGGGCGGAACAGACCGGATTACCCCTCGTACCCATGAAGGGTGATGAAGAACAGGGTAAGGTGGGGATTATCGCCGAAGGCGGCAAAAATATTGTACCCATCTTAAAAGCTGCTGTTGAGGCCACGAAATAAACATAGGCTGAAAGCAAAGGCAGGGGGAACTGAAAATGGCGCTTAAATTGATCGGACAAAACAGTCTTCAGGGGCATGGCAAAACCATGCAGATCATGAACTACCAGGACTATGTGTATGTGGGAAACATGGTTCCAGGAATCGGCACCATCATTGTCGATGTTTCCAATCCCTCCCTTCCCCGTGTCTGCGGGGAGATGCCGGCCTACAAAAATTCTCTTTGCTCAAAGGTCCAGATCGTGGACGATCTGATGATTATCAACTATGAATGCCGTACAGGGGAACCTGCCGAAAGGCTCGGATTTTCAATCTATAGTCTGAAGGACCCGAAAAACCCGCGGGAGATTGCCTATTACCATGTGGGCGGGCAAGGGGTTCACCGCACCTGGTATAGCGGGGAAGAGCCTTATGTCTTTGCCACGGCGGTGCCGGAAGGGTTCAGTGACCGGATGCTGCTGATTGTGGACATCAAGGATCCGGCCCATCCCCGGGAGGTTGGGCGTTGGTGGTATCCGGGCCTGTGGACTGCAGGAGGGGAAGAACCCAACCAACCCCAGGGGCTGAAATACAAGCTGCATCACGCCATGGTGCATAAGGACCGGGCTTATTTGGGAATGTGGGATGCCGGAATGTATATTTTGGATATATCGCAAATTTCAAATCCCCAGGTGGCCGGCAGCATCAATTGGGGTCCGCAAAGGGGAGGACATACCCACACAGGACTTCCCCTTCCCCGGCGCAATCTGCTGGTGGTAACGGATGAGGCCAAAGGACTGCCCGGGGAGGAATCTCTGAAGGCTGTCAGAATCCTGGACATCAAAGATGATAAGAATCCCAGGGTGCTGTCCGAGTTCTCTGTGGAGAATGAAGATTATGGGAAATATGGGCCCAGGTTCGGACCGCATAATCTCCATGAAAACCGTCCCGGTTCCTGGCAAAGCGATGAAATAATTTTTGTTACCTGGTTTGGCGGCGGGTTAAGAGTTGTCGATATCAGCGATCCCTGCCGGCCTAAGGAGATTGACCGGTTCATACCGCCACCGGCCGCCGGTATGCCTCCCGCTCAGATCAATGATGTCTTTGTCAGTCAAAACGGGTTGGTTTATTTAACAGACAGGGCCGGCAGCGGCATCATGATTGCCGAGTTCACCGGCTGAATAACTTTGAACAACGGGGGGAAGAAGAGATGCCGAAACAGTTGCACATACGCTATGATCTTTGTACAGGATGCAGGGCTTGTGAATTGGCCTGTGCGTTAAAGAAGGAAGCAGCCTTTTGGACGGAAACAGCCTCGATCAGAGTTCGGCAGGTCGGAACAGGTCCCCTTGATATTCCGGTTTTTTGCCACCAGTGTTCGGATCATCCCTGCGTTCAGGCTTGCCCGGCTGCGGATAAGGCCTTGTGGGCAGACGGGGAAGGCATTGTCAGGGTTCAGGAAGCTTTTTGCTTCAGGAGCCGGGGGATTGACTGTCAACGATGCAGACGGGCCTGCCCGGGAAATTCTATCGCTTATCATCCGGCATCCAACCTGCCCATGTTCTGCGACCGCTGCGGGGGAGAGCCGGAGTGCGCGAAGGTCTGCGCTTCCGGTGCGCTGGCAGTTACCAATAACGAAAGTTTTGACGGCAAGCATTATGCGCTGCCGGAAGAGCAAATCGTCAATGACCTTTATCTGAGATTCTATGGAACACGGAAAGTCAAATAAGACAAAGTTCAATGTGAAATTTAAGGAGGTCTTTTTATGTACAATCCAGTTGGCGTTGCGGCAATCGGTTTAGGGCGGTGGGCTTATGTTATGGCCGATGCCTATACGAAGAGCGAAAAATTAAAGCTGGTTACCTGTTATTCCCGAACAGAAGAGAAAAGGGAGAAGTTCGGTAAACGTTATAACTGCGCCGGTGACCCCACTATGGAAGCCCTGCTGGCCCGTGAAGATGTGGAGATGGTCGTTATAACGGTTCCCAACGATAAGCATGCGGAAGTGATCGAGCAGTGCGCCCGCGCCGGCAAACATATCTATGTGGAAAAGCCCATTTCCGTATCCCTGGAGCATGCTCAGCGCATTGATCAAGTCATCAAAGAAACAGGGGTTAAATTTCTCTGCGGCCACAGCTCCCGCCGCTTAGGCGCTTTGCGCACAATGAAAAAAATGATCGCTACCAAGGAAATCGGCGAAGTATCTTCCATTGAAGCCGTTTTCTCCAATGAACGGGGTCTGGAGCTGAAAAAAGGGAACTGGCGGGGAGATCCCGCCACGGCACCCGGCGGTCCCCTTACCCAGCTGGGGGTTCATCAGATCGATAATCTGCAGTTTCTGCTGGGGCCGGTGGCCAGAGTCTTTAACTTCGGCAAACCAATGTATACCGAGGTGGAAAATATTACGGTGAATCAAACCCTGCTGGAGTTTGAAGATGGGAAACAGGCTTATTTAGGAACCAATTGGGCCTGCCCGGGCGTATTCTCCATCAATGTATACGGCACCAAAGCCAACCTGTTTTATCAGTTGGATTTCAGCTGGTGGAGCAATTCGGATGTCACCGACGAACACTCAACCCTGATCAAACGGGAGTTCGCCAGCATGAGCGATGATCCCGACAATCGAATTCTGCGGGATGTCAAAGTGGATTTCGAGCCGGTGGATCATTTGCGGGTGGAAGTGGAAGAAGTTGCGGACGTTATCCGCAACGGGGGAGAGACCGAGATCGACGCGGAAGCTTCCCTGCGCAATTTAGCAGTGGTTTTGGCCGCAGTAAAATCCGTTCACGAGAAAAGGCCGGTAGAGATTGCGGAGATAATCGGTTAAGGCCGGACACGGGCCAGGAAGGGAAACGGCTTCGTTTCCCTTCTTATATAAATGCAGTTATATATAGGCAGAGTTATCAATGCAAAGTGTCCGATAGAGTTAAGGATCCGCAGAAGGGGAGAAAAGGATGTACCTGTATGAATATGAAGCCAAAGATGTTTTTACTAAGTATGGCATACCCCTTGGGCAGAACGGCATAGCCACCAATCCTGCTGAGGCCGGAATGATCTGTGCCGGAATCGGCAAACCGGTTGTCGTAAAAGCGCAGGTCATGGCAGGGGGGCGTGGTAAAGCGGGATTAATCCTCCCCGCGGCTGACCCCGAAGCAGCAGCAGAGGCAGCAGCCCGAATTTTGGGCAAAGAGCACCATGGCGAGCAGGTCAAAACGCTGCTGATTGAAGAGCAGATTGAGATTGCCCGGGAGATTTATGCCAGCATTACCATGGACTTTGCTGAAGGGAAACCCGTTATGATGGTATCGGCCCAAGGCGGGGTGGAAATTGAGAGCTTGGCAGTATCCAATCCGGAGCTGCTGCTCAAGGAGCATATCGATCCCTGGCGGGAGGTGTTTGGACACCGGTTAAGGGATTTGTGGCGCAGGGCAGGTTTTCACGGCGGGCAGGTTGTTGAATTGGAGAATATTCTCGACAAACTGGTAAAGGTTTTTCAGGAAACGGACGCCCTGACCGCGGAAATAAACCCGCTGGTGATTACACGAGAGGGGAAGATTATGGCTGCGGACGCCAAATTGATCCTGGACGATGAAGCCTCTTTCCGCAGCCAAATCATCAGGAATGTTTACCGAACCGAGATAAATCCCCTGGAGAAGCGGGCTGGGGATTTAAATGTGACTTATGTGAGCCTTGAGGAAGGGGGAGAGATCGGCATTATCGCCGGCGGGGCCGGGCTGTCCATGGCGACCATGGATGCGGTCTATGCGCTTGGGGCCAAACCGGCAGCTTTCATCGATCTTGGCGGCGGGATATCCCGGGAAAGAATGAAAGAAAGCCTGCATTTGATGACGGAGACCCCGAAGCTCCGGGGGATCATGATCAATGTATTCGGCGGGATCAATAATTGTCTGACCATGGCCTCAGGGCTGGCGGATTTTCTGGATGAAAAACCAACCGGTATCAAAATTGTTGTCAAAATGCGGGGTCATGAACAGGAAGAAGGCTGGCGGATCCTGGAGCGATATGGCATCCCGACGGTTAAGTTCGAGACGACTGATGTAGCCATCAGGCTGTTAATGCAGGTATTGGCGAAGGAGGTGACGGCCGGTGGGACTCATCATCAATAAAGATACCCATGTGATCGTCCAGGGAGGGACAGGGAAACAAGGCTCCTATCACGTAAAAGCTATGCTGGAGTATGGCACCAAAGTGGTGGCGGGGGTAACCCCCGGCAAAGGAGGGGCCCAGGTCGAGGGCCTTCCCGTTTATGATACGGTTCGGGAGGCCAAGGAAAAGCATAGAATCGACGCCAGCCTGATCATGGTACCGGCTCCTTTTGTATTAAGCGCGGCAATTGAAGCCATCGACATGGGGGTACCGCTGATCGTTATTGTAACGGAGCATATACCCGTTAAGGATACCATGAAGATAAAAGCCCTGGCCCGGGACAAGGGGTGCAGGCTGCTGGGACCCAATACCATCGGCGTCATTAATTGCCGGGAAAAAGTTAAAATAGGGATTATGCCCGGTTTCCTTTACGGCTCCGGGAAGATTGGACTCATATCCCGCAGCGGGACATTGAGCCATGAGACTGCTTCCAATCTGATGTTCAAAGGGTTAGGGGTAAGCACGGTGATTGGCATTGGCGGGGACCAGATTATTGGCACCGACTTTGTCGACGCTTTAAAAGAGCTTCAAGATGATCAAGACACGGAAGCCGTCGTGATGCTGGGAGAAATCGGCGGCAACCGTGAGGAAAAAGCGGCGGAATACCTGGAAAGCTGCGATTATGGGAAACCGGTCTTCTGCTTTATCGCCGGCCGTAACGCTCCCCCCGGCAAAAAAATGGGCCATGCAGGTGCGATTATCCAGGGAAGTGCGGGAACAGTCCAAAGCAAAGAGGAACAGCTGAGACAAGCCGGAGTCCGGGTTGCCGTAAGCCTGGAAGATCTGGTCGAGAGTGTGGCCGGGTGGAGGCAAATGGATTAACAAAAAGATTAACACACAAGAATTAACAAAAGATTCAAAGGATCGATTGTCATGTTTGTACCCCTTAAACTTTATGGGAATTTGTCTGAAAAAGTCGTCAGCCAAATTATTCAGGCCTTAAACACGGGAAATCTGAAGCCCGGTGATCGGCTTCCTCCCGAAAGGGAAATGTGTGAAATGTTTTCCGTCAGCAGGACGGTGATCCGCGACGCCTTAAAGACCCTTGCCGGTCTCGGCGTAGTAACGGTCAGGCACGGGACGGGTACGTTCATCAACGAAGCGACGGATGAACCGGGGGATATCAGCAGATTGGCATCATTGCTGCAAATAAGCCGGGGAACCATGGAAGAACTGTTTCAGGTCCGGGGTATATTGGAAAGCAAGGCGGTCTTTTGGTGCGCGCAAAATGCTACGGATGAGGATATTGCTGAGCTCGAGGATATCGTCAGAAGTGCCGAACATCCGGAGAATGAGGGGAAATTGGCTTTATTCGACGCCGAGTTCCATCTTAAGATTTGTGAAGCGGCAGGAAACCGTGTCCTGGTCCGGCTCATGATCAATGTTCTGGACCTTTTGGGCGAGGTCCGGGAAAAAGTTCTGATGATACCGGGACGCCAGCGTCTATCGGTGCGCGATCATCAGGAAATCCTCGCGGCGATCCGGGAACGCAACCCCGATTTAGCCTGTCAACGCATGCTTAATCATCTCAAAGACAGCGAAGACGCCGTGAGTGCTGCCCAGCCGGAAAGGGGGGGATAACCATCAAAACGTACCCGGTTGCCCAAATTAACGAACACTGCGTTGAACTGTTACGTGCCGGTGGTGTTCCAGAGCATGATGCGCAAATTATCGCGTCCGTAATCATCGATACAAGTCTGAATGGTCTGGATACCCATGGCTTAAGCCGTTTGCCCCAGTATCTTCTCAGTTTGAGAAAAGGACGCATCAATCCTTCGCCTCAGATTAAAATCCAAAGGCATGATGCCCTGGCCGTCATTGACGGGGATAACGGCATGGGGCAGCTTATCGCGGAAGGAGAGTACCGCAGGACTATTGAATATAGTTTTGCCGTACTCTTTTTGTTTCTATTTACAATTTTTCTTCTATTATATATGATTAGATTGTTGCGAAATTTATTATAGTAAAGAAACTGAATAAAAATGGATTAAAAGGTGAGTAAAATGATTATTGGCATACCAAAAGAAATTAAAATCTATGAAAATCGGGTGGGCATGCCTCCCGCTGGTGTTGACGCTTTGGTTAAGGCCGGACACACCTGTTATCTGGAACAATCGGCCGGTTTAGGCAGTGGTTTTACGGATGAGGAATATAGAGAGGCCGGCGCCGTTATTCTTGAGACCGCCCAGGAAGTCTATGAACGGGCGGAGATGATCGTTAAAGTTAAGGAACCCTTAAAATCGGAGTATCCTCTTTTAAAGGAAAATCAAATTCTCTTTACCTATCTGCATTTGGCACCGAATCAGGAGTTGACCCAAGCCCTTTTGGATGCTAAGGTCGTCGGCATAGCTTATGAAACAGTGGAGATGCCCAATAAATCCTTGCCTTTGCTGGCACCGATGAGTGAAGTAGCCGGCCGCATGGCCATTCAAGTAGGGGCTCACCTGCTGGAAAAGACCAATGGCGGCAGAGGTATGCTGTTGGGCGGCGTCTCAGGAGTGGAACCGGCTAAGGTCGTGATCATCGGCGGTGGTAATGTGGGCATTAATGCGGTGAAGATCGCCGTGGGATTAGGTGCGCAGGTTATCGTGCTGGATATCAGCGGCGCCAGACTGGCCTATCTGGACGATATTTTTGGCGGCCGGGTGGTCACTTTGATGTCCAATAATTATAATATTGCTAGAGCGGTTAGAAGGGCGGACTTAGTCATCGGCGCGGTTTTGATTCCCGGTGCCAAGACCCCTAAGGTGGTTACGGAAGAGATGGTCAAAACCATGAAACCCGGCGCGGTCTTGGTCGATGTGGCCATTGACCAGGGTGGAGCCATTGAGAGCATGGATCGGGTTACCTCCCTTGATGATCCTTATTTCGTTAAGCATGATGTGATTCACTATTCAGTAGGCAATATGCCGGGTGCCGTACCGCGGACCTCGACCATGGCTTTAACCAATGCCACCTTGCCCTATGTCTTGAAACTTGCTGATTTGGGTGCTGAAAAAGCCATGCTTGAAGATGAGGCACTGAGAAAAGGACTGAATGTCTACAAAGGAAAGCTGACGATTAAAACGGTTGCTGAGGTTCAAGGCTTAGAGTATACCCCCAGTGAAGGGCTCTTTTAGACTAGCTGAAGCAGAGTCTCCAGGATTTTGGGGGCAAAAAGACCTGCAAGCTACCGACCCGGACAAATAAACAAGTGTAAGAAAAAGACCTGTGGAAATCCTTGATGAGAAAAGGTTTCCTGCAGGTCTTTTTGATTTTTGTATGATTAGGCTTAGCCTTTGCACCAACGGGCTACGACAAACCCGGGATTTCCTTCTTTTTTCTCTTCCAGAGCCAGAGCTTCGGCTGCTGTCGGAATAGTTGGCGGGAAGAAAAGACATTCCCCGATTTGAGCAGGTGCACCGATTGGCCAGGAAGAGATCTCTGTTTTGGTATAGAGAGTGGCACGGGCGAAGACAGAAGTCGGCTTCTGGCGTGCTGCCTCCTCATAGTAGTCGCTCCAGGCACTTTCTCCGGCGATCAGCCCGATCAGCAGACAGCCTCCAGGGTTTAAGCGGTTGAAAAGTTTTTGCAGAACCATTTCCGGTTCCGGGACAAATTCAAAAGCAGTCATGGAAAAAATTCCATCATAGGTTTCCAGCTGATCCAGGATTTCCGTAATATCGGCATGCCGCCAGCGGACAGGTTTGGCTTGGGTTGCGGTTTCTTGAAGGGCGGCGATTTTCTTCTGGGCCAAAGCCATCATTTCCCCGGAAATATCCACGGCAGTGACCTCGTAGCCTTCCTGAACGAGCCAGCTTGTATATTGTCCGGTGCCGCAGCCGATCTCCAGAACTTTGGAACCCGGGGTTTTGAACAGGGATTGAGCCAGGCGGCGTTCGACTTGATCGGAGACGGAGCCCAGCTCAGTATTATACTAGGAATCATAATGGGCGGCGACGGGGTCAAAAAGTGCTTTATTCATTGCTATCACCCTCTGCGTCTGATTTTTATGTGTAGTTCTGCTTCGGGCATTTAAATTCCTTCTGATCAAGGGGCATATCTTCAGCAAATCTTCAGTAGCTGTTCAGGGAGTACTTATCCTCTGATCGTATAATGATCAACAAGAAAATAAAGGAAAGAAGGAAAGATTGCATCAGATGCAGGATCAGATGAAATTTACTAAAGTTAAATCGACAGGAAAAATGAAAAGAGTTGGAGGTTTCCTATGCAAACGCTTCGTAATTTAACAACTGCTAAAAAAATTATCGGCATAATCCTTCTCATGAGTCTGTTTATCCTCAGCGTCGGGGGAGTAGGCTATAGTTATACCCATGTTGTGAGTTCAGAGATTATAGATATGTATAATAATAATCTGTTGCCCGTGAAATGGCTTAATCAAGTTCGGGCTGACAACAGGCTGGTTGAAGAATTGTCCATGAAAATCATGTTGACCGATCAGGATCAGGCAACACAGGACGAAGAGTTGAAGACAATAAACGAAACCATTGCGGAAATTCAAACTTTGGTTAGCCAATATAAAGGAACCGCTCTTGATTCTTTTGAGTCGGAAAAGCTGGCATTGATAACAAAGAATCTTGATGCCTATGGGGCTGTCCATGAAAAGGTCCTGAATTTGGCGGTCAGTGGGGAAAAAACCACTGCTTATGCTCAGTTCTCTGAAAATGCGGCGCCTTTGATGATGGACATAAATTCTTCTCTCAATGAATTAGCTGATTACAAGAGCCAAAAGGCCGATCAGGAAATGGAGAATGCCCTTGCCGGCCGGGATATGGCGAAGAGAATGATTTTGATAATTACGCTTATTGCTATCGTCGTGTCCTTGACGGTAGGATTGATGGCAGCAAGGACGATCAGCAAATCCCTGGCTGCCGCAGTAAAGCAAATAGGGCAGGTAGCGGAGGGAAATCTGGATATAGAGCAAGTGAAGGTCAACGCCGCCGATGAAGTAGGTCAACTGGGGATAGCTGTCAATACTATGTTGGTTAAGATGAGAGAGCTTGTCACACATGTAGCTGATTCGGCCAATATAGTGTCCTCTTCTGCGGAAGAGTTATCGGCCAGCTCAGAACAATCGGCCTATGCCAATAATCAGATCGCCGATGCCATTAAAGACATGGCTTGGGGAGCAGAAAAACAGGTAGCTCAAATCAGTGAAGCTTCAAAAACTTTTGAGCAAATATCAGCCCATATACAACAAATAGCAGTGAACACCAAACAAGTGGTTACATTATCGGATAGAACAGATGAGTCCGCCTCATACGGAGGAACAGCTATCAGTTCTGCAGTCAGTCAAATGAGGAATACCGAAAAAACAGTGGAGACCTCCGCGGAAATGGTTGCCAAGTTAGGGGAAAAATCCGGTGAAATCGATCAGATTGTTACGGCAATATCCCAAATCGCTGCTCAGACCAATCTGTTGGCCTTAAACGCAGCGATTGAGGCCGCCCGGGCAGGCGAAAACGGGAGAGGATTTGCAGTGGTGGCGGATGAGGTCCGGAAATTGGCTGAACAGTCACAGAATGCATCCAAGCAGATAGCTGAAATGATCAGAGAAGTTCAGGAAGGTACGAAAAAAGCTATTGCCGCTATGAAGGCCGGTAGCTATGAAGTGAAAATCGGTACGGAAGTGGTGAATAATGCGGGAGTCGCTTTTGCAGATATTGTAACTCTAATCAATCAGGTATCCGGGAAAATGAGAGAAATCGCTTTGGCAATCCAGCATGTGGCTGATGGGAGCCAGCAAATCGCGGCTTCAGTTCACGAGATTTCAGAGATCAGTGTTGATACTGCGGAACATGTTCATACCGTCTCGGCGGCAACCCAGGAACAGACTGCTTCGGTGGAACAAATAGCTGCTTCAAGCCAAAACCTTTCCAGCATGGCAGCGGAGTTGCTGGCAAGTATACATAAGTTTAAAGTCTGAAAGTAGAAAAAAGGGCAGCGCACATTGACAAAGCTGCCCTAAACTCATACTATATAATAGTCCATGTTTGGACTATATATAGTATGAGGAGGATTCTTATGCAATGGGTTTATTTAGCCCTGGCTATTTTACTGGAAATTTTGGGGACAACACTGATGAAAATGTCCGAGGGACTGACGAAAATGCTGCCAACTTTAGGAATGTTTCTGGCCTATGTTTTATGTTTTAGTTCGTTCGCCCTGGCTTTAAAGAAAATACCGGTCAGCGTCGCCTATGCCGTATGGTCCGGAGTGGGGATTGTGGTTATATCGGCCATAGGAATTGTGGTGTTCAAAGAAACCGTCAATACCCTGAAAGTCGTATCCATCGTCCTGATTGTAGCAGGGGTAGTGGGTTTGAACCTAGGCGGTACGGCTCATTAATCAGTTAACATCATTTATGAAGGAGACGATTGATAAGGAGACGATTGCTATGGATGATAAAATTCTGGAACAGATTGCTGCCTATTATGATTTTTGGTTCCAGATTAACGAGATCTACCGTATATGGGCGCAGAAACATAATACCAATGAGACGACGGTATTCATACTTCAGGTCATTGATACCGGTGCACCTTTTTGTACCCAGAATGAAATCGGCAGCAAGCTTTTTTTGCCGAAGCAAACGGTTTCCATTATCCTTTCCGGACTGGAGAAAAAGGGATATATTGTACGGGAGGCCAATCCCAGCGATCGCAGGAACAAGATTGTCAAATTTACGGAGCAAGGAGCCCGCTATGCCCGCGGTTTGCTTGATGAACTCAAAGCCATGGAGATAGAGGCCTTCGCCAGCATTCCGCCGGAAAAGCGCCTGGCGCTCTCGGAGACATTTGCTTTGCTGGCAGGGTCTTTGAGCAAAGCTTCTCTTAAAATCTCCTGCCCGCCCCGCTAGAGGAGAACAGGTTAACCGCTTGGAACAGCTCATTCCAAGCGGTTTTTTTATAGTATTTGCACAGGCTTCCTCAACTTGATATCGGCTCCATGCTCAGGCGTTAGCAACCCTTTCGGCGGTCTTGCCGGCAGCTAAGGAGGCTTGACAAAAATAATCGGGAATGATAATCTGTATCAGTTAGCGGAAGCTAACTTGTGTGTGGAGTAGAGATGACTGAAACGAAGAGGGGAGTTAAGACATGATGAGATTTAAAAAACTAATGGGTTCGATTTTAGTCATTGCCTTATCGTTATCGATAACTGCGTGTTCGACAAGTGGTACATCCGGACAGGATAATCCGGCGGCCGGCGGAGGGGTATCAACCGGAACAGGTTCTGAGCAGGGGGGAGTGAAGTATCCCCTAAAGATTAAGCATGCCTTTGGTGAGACTGTGATTGAAAGCAAACCGGAACGGGTTGCCACCATTTCCTGGGGGAACCAGGATATACCTTTAGCTTTAGGTGTGATTCCGGTGGGGGTATCCAAAGCCAATTATGGGGTGACCGATGACAGCGGTTTGCTGCCCTGGACGCTGGAAGGGTTTAAAAAGCTGGGTGTGGAGAACCCTGTTCTGTTTAACGATACCGACGGCTTGGATTTCGAAGCGATTAGTGATGTCCAGCCGGATGTGATCCTGGCGGCTTATTCAGGAATCACCCAGGAAGAATACGATTTATTGAGTCAAATCGCTCCTGTCATTGCCTATCCTACCGTGGCCTGGCAGACTTACTGGCGGGATCAGATTATTATGGATGCAACTGGAATGGGCATGCAGGCAGAAGGGGAGCAGCTGGTGGCCGATCTGGAAAAGCTGATCACTAAAAAAATTGCTGCCTATCCTCAAATGACCGGCAAGAATGCGGCCTTCTTCTATTTTATCCCCACCGATTTAGGCAAGTTCTATGTTTATCTGCCCACGGATCCCCGAGCTGCTTATCTGACGGATCTGGGCTTAAAGGTTCCGGAAAGTGTAGCTGAACTTGCTAAAGACTCTGCCAGCTTTGCCATTGAACTGAGTGCGGAGAATGTGGATATCCTGAAGGACGTGGATATAATCATTGCCTATGGTGATGAAGCCTTGCAGAAAAGCCTGCAGGCCGATCCGCTGATGGGTACATTGCCGGCTATCCAGAGAGGTTCTGTAGCCATGATTCAGGATGGAACTCCCCTGGCTGCTTCCGGTACTCCCAGTGCGCTGTCCATTCCGGCCACCATCGATGATTACTTAAGCATCATTGGCAAGGCCGCTGACCGGGTGCGATGAAATTAAGAAAAACAATGATCCTGGCGATCGCCGGTGTGCTGGGTGTGGTGTTGTGCATAGGGGCTTCGCTGGCCTTTGGTTCACGCAATGTGGGTCTGGATGAAGTGATCAAGGCTTTGTTATACTCCGGCAGTGATTCCTTTGATGCCCTGGTGGTTCGGGAGCGGATTCCCCGCACGGTGTTCAGCTTGCTCGCCGGGGCCTCTCTGGGGGTGGCCGGTGCTCTCATGCAGGCCATTACCCGCAATCCCATTGCCGATCCCAGCATTTTAGGGGTGAATACTGGTGCCTCTCTGTTTGTGGTGAGCGGAATCGCTTTCTTTCAGATCAGCACTGCCGGTCAATATATTGGTTTTGCTTTAATAGGGGCTTTAGTGACGGCAGTCTTTGTTTACCGAATCGGCTCCCTGGGCTATGGGGGAGCAACTCCTATCAAACTGGCTCTGGCGGGAGCAGCTACCAGCGCGGCTTTATCCTCTTTGGTCAGTGCCGTGATCCTTCCCCGGACCGAGGTTATGAATGCCTTCCGGTTTTGGCAGATAGGCAGTGTCAGTGGAGCTACCTGGGAAGGTATTCTGGCAGTGGCCCCCTTTCTGGCTCTGGGGTTAAGCATTGGCATGCTGACAGCTCCGGCCCTGGATGCCCTGGCTTTGGGGGATGATGTGGCCACAGGGTTAGGGGTAAATACGGGAATGATCCGGATTGCCGGGGCAGTGGCGGGGGTGCTGCTTTGTGGTGCCACAACAGCTCTGGCGGGGCCCATCGCCTTTGTAGGATTGATGATTCCCCATACGATGAGGCTGATCTGCGGGCCGGATATGAAGATCATTATTCCCATGTCGGCACTGGGAGGGGCTATGCTTTTAACGATTTCCGATATTATCGGCAGGCTCATAGGTCAGCCCAGTGAACTGGAAGCCGGGATTGTCACGGCCTTTTTGGGAGCGCCGATTCTGATTATGATCGCCATGAGAACGAAGGTGCGTTCCTTATGATTAATCATGAGCTGAGTATAAAGCAACCGAATCCTGTCCAAGAGGGCTTTTACCGCCGCCGGGTCCGCATTGCCGTGGTGACCCTGCTTTTATTAATCCTGACCTTGCTCCTGTGCGGGACGATGCTCTATCTGGGCAATACCCGTTATTCTCTGGGGGAGATCATCAGGGTTCTTTTGGGTGAACAGATCAAAGGAGCGACCTTTGCCATCGGCACGCTGCGGCTGCCCAGGATGCTGGCCGGACTGCTGGCGGGCATGGCTTTTGGCATGGCGGGAAGGACATTTCAGACCATGCTCAGAAACCCTCTGGCCAGCCCGGATATTATCGGGGTGGCTTCCGGCTCCAGTCTGGCAGCTGTGTTCTGTATTATTATCTTGAAAATCAGCGGTCCCCTGGTCTCTTTGGCGGCAGTCACCACGGGGCTGGCCGTGGCCTTCCTGATCTATATGCTCTCCCGGAGAGGGAATTTTTCCGGGGGACGATTGATTTTGATCGGCATTGGCGTTCAGGCTATGCTGAACTCCCTGATTTCTTTCCTGCTGCTGAGAGCCAATCAATACGATGTGCCTGCTGCCCTGCGCTGGCTTAGCGGCAGTTTAAACGGCATGCAAATGAAGTCTATGCCGGGGCTTTTCCTGGTAGTGCTGATCTTTGGCAGCGTGTTGGTTCTACTGAGCAGGCAGTTAAAGATCCTGGAACTGGGAGACCAGTCCGCTATTACCCTGGGGTTAAGGACGGACCGGATCCGTTTGGCTCTGGTTCTCAGCGCTGTTTTCTTGATTGCTTATGCCACAGCCGTCACAGGCCCCATCGCCTTTGTGGCTTTTCTGGCCGGTCCCATCGCCGGCCGTTTGGCAGGCCCCGGTTCGTCAAATATCCTGCCGGCCGGTCTGACAGGAGCAGCCCTGGTGCTTTTGGCGGATAGTATTGGGCAGTTTGTCTTTGACATTCGTTTTCCGGTGGGGATTATTACCGGAATCCTGGGTGCACCTTATCTGTTGTATTTACTGATCCGTATGAATCGAACCGGAGGAGCCGCATGAAAAAAACACCTGTACTTTCGGCCAGCCATGTGGTGGCCGGTTATGATCATAAAATTATTCTCAATACCATCGATCTGGTGATTCCCAGCCATAAAATCAGCGTGATCATCGGAGCTAATGCCTGTGGTAAATCCACCTTGTTAAAAACTCTGGCCAGGCTGATCAAACCTGTTTCCGGTGAGGTTGCTATTGACGGCAAGCCCATCAGCACCATTCCCCCCAAACAGCTGGCCCGGGTGCTGGGCTTGCTTCCCCAGTCTCCGGTGGTCCCGGAAGGAATCGCCGTGGCGGACCTGGTTTCCCGGGGGAGGTTTCCTTACCAGAGCTTTCTTAAAGGCTTAGGGAAAAAGGATTATGAGGCTGTGGAAGAGGCTCTGGAGATTATGGGAATTACAGAACTTGCCAACCGCAGTGTGGATGAATTGTCGGGAGGCCAGCGTCAAAGGGTCTGGATCGCCATGGCTCTCGCCCAGCAGACGGATATTTTGCTCCTGGATGAACCGACCACCTTTCTGGACATCACCTATCAGGTGGAAATCCTGGATCTGCTGACGGATTTGAATCGGAAGCGGGGGACCACCATCGTTATGGTTCTTCACGATATCAATCTGTCCGCCCGCTATGCAGATTATATCTTTGCCGTTCATCAAGGGAATCTGATTGCCCAGGGGGCCCCCAGAGAGATTATCAGCGCAGATTTGATGAAACAGGTCTTTGGACTGGACTGTGTGGTGGCCCAGGACCCGGTATCCGGTTCGCCCTTTATCGTACCGCGGGGAAGATATCATGGGGGAGGGGAAGCGACTGCCAAGTAGGTCGGAGTCAGGTATCGCTGCTGAGAAGGTTAAAGTAAAAATTTATATTTTGGTTAACAAAAAGCAAAATCCCTCAAAACACTTCGTTTGAGGGATTTTTTGCTCCAAATTGGCCAACATCTTACTTACCTTATCCTGCGTTTAAATGTCGAGATAATCCACCTTGTACTGCCGTAGCTCTGAGCGGCAGCCACGGTGCTTACCAGTTCCCATCCTTGTGAACCCAATTGGTTTAATTCGTTTTGGAAGGCATTTTGGTCAACTTTACCTCCTAATATTCCTTTAGCATCAGTAAACAGTGTTTTGTACTCGAAACTTTCCATAGTCTCAGCCCCCTGTGTTTTCAATAATAAAATCTTCCGAACTGAAATTAGCATAATACCGTCCTGTATTTGCCGTAAATTTCAATACGCAGTAATCTGGGTCGGCAACACCTTGGGGATAGTACATAGTGTCACCCTCTTGCCAGATCATTTCCTTGCTGGCCGCATCTTCCAATACTTCCATCACACCTTTAAGCATGACGCCACGAAAGAATCTTTTATCGCAAAAATAGATACATGCTTTGGGGTTCTCACGGTATTGAGCCACACGCTTTGACGAAGTGTTGGTTGTGAAATAGAACGTTTTAAGATCATCTCTTTTTCTCGGCGGCAGCATGGCCTTTAAGTTTGGAAACCCTTCCTCATCAACCGAACCTATAAAAGAAACATTTTGTTTATCAATTAAATTGCCGATGGTTTGCTTTACATCTTTCATCATGCTTTATCAGCCCCTTATCAGTCTATTTGAGGCAATTATAACTCATCATTTCCCCATGGTAAATTACCCGTTTTTTTGTAGATATCGTTAGATCTTTTGCTTATTGTTCCAGCATAGGTAAAAGAGCTATAATGATGTTATGCAATATATCTATAAGGATATAGATATGGGGCAGTGCAAGGATACTGCCTAAGGAGCTGCAATTAAAATGGAATTCATTCCTGCCAAAACAATTTTATCCGGGTATGCTGAAAACAACCTCTGGTTCGGCTGCAATTATACGATGAATATCTACAAGGGCTGCTGTCATGGCTGCATTTACTGTGACAGCCGGAGCGAATGTTACAGAGTGGATGATTTCGATGAGGTAAGAGCTAAGGAAAACGCCCTTGCCTTAATTGAACGCGAGCTCATGTCAAAGCGGAGAAAGGGTGTTGTCGGCACAGGAGCCATGAGTGATCCCTACAACCCATTTGAAAAAAAGTATGAGCTGACAAAAGGCGCCTTGGAGCTGATCCATCGGTACGGATTTGGTGCGGCCATTGCCACGAAAAGCGATCTGATTGTCCGGGACAGAGAACTTCTCAAGAAGATAGGCAAGCATTCACCGGTGCTGGTCAAGATGACGGTGACCACGGCCGATGATGCTCTGTGCCGTAAAATTGAACCTCATGCAGCCCTTTCCTCCCGGCGGCTTGAGGCAATCGCAGAACTGACTCAGGAAGGGATTTTTGCCGGCATATTATTAATGCCTGTGCTGCCGTTCATTGAGGATACGGAGGAGAATATCAGCCGGATTATTGATCTTGCTCATCAAAAAGGGGCAAAATTTATCTATCCTGCCTTCGGGGTAACCTTAAGACAGAATCAAAGAGCATGGTATTATGAAAAATTGGCTGAATTGTTTCCATCCCTTAAAGAAAAGTACATAGAAACCTATGGGAATGCCTATGAATGCCGTTCCCTTAAGGCCGGGGAATTGTGGAGTTTATTTCAGGATAAATGCAACCAATACGGGATTCTTTACAAAATGCCCGACATCATAGCGAGTTACAAAGGGCCTTGCCGACTGGAGCAGCTTTCCTTGTTTGAATAGGCCCTTCTGGGCAAACCCCTGCTATGGCTTGAAGGTCGAGTCGCTACAGAAGCTTTTCATATAATCTAAAGTAATCCAGTCCGTAATGACCTAGCCCTAAATCTACGGTACCCACATAGGTAAAGCCGCTTTTTTCATAGAGTCTGATAGCTGGAAGGTTATGGTCATAGACATCAAGCCTGATGGATTTGATATGTTCATTGATGCTGTAATGTACCGCAAATTCGATTAAGGATGATCCAATACCTTGTTTCAAATAGGCAGGGTGGACGGCAAAGGTATGGATTACAAAAATCTCCGAATAATCTGCGTCAATGCCCCAGTTCGCCCCGTGGTATGCAGGTACCGGCTCATGGTTGAGAATAATCGACCCGGCTAGTTTCCCGGATGCTCTGGCAACGTAGAGATGCCTGTTGGCAATCCCTTCTACAGCATTTTCACGAATAGGATAGAGGCCTTTTCTCCAGCCTGGATAATTTTCACCTCTGGCCAGATAATCATTCAAATCGTCATAAAGCAAGGCCAGCTCTTCTATATCCGATTCAAGCCCTTTTTCAATTATAATGTGCATAAACTACATCCTCTGCTAGTTAGATTAATCTGCTCATGCTGTATGAGTCTCTTTTACACTATACAGTGGTCCCCTCAACTTCACAATCCTGCAAACGGCAGACATCTCCTGGAACCGAAACCCTCCACTATAACACCAGGCTTTTACGCAGTAATAGGATAGTGGGGAGAAGGAGGGTGATATGCTTAGATGAAGACTTACCAGACCGCAGAAATTGCCCGGCGTATGGGCATCCATCCCAACACAGTACGGCTTTATGAAGACCTTGAACTTATTCCCAAACCGGAGCGCAAGGTCAATGGTTATCGCATTTTTACAGATTTCCACATAGAACAGATCGAATTGGCGAGAACGGCATTAAAGGTCGAGGTTTTGCAAAACGGATTGCGAAAGCAAGCCATTGCCATTATTAAGACCTCGGCCTCCGGGAATTTTGACAAGGCAATGCATTTGACTGAACGCTATTTGCAGCAAATAAGAAATGAACAAGGAAATGCCGAAGAAGCCATAGCAATTGTCGAAAAGCTGTTATCCGGTGATCACCAGGAAATAGGTACTGCCGTTTTAACCAGAAAAGAAACCGCTGATTATTTGCGAATCTCCATGGATGCTTTAAGAAATTGGGAGCTGAACGGCTTGCTGACCATAAAACGAAAACAAAATGGTTATCGTGTTTATACGGATGAAGATATCCGGCGGCTGAAAGTTATACGTTCCTTGCGTTGTGCCAATTACTCTCTTTCAGCAATTCTACGGATGCTGAATACTTTATCCAATAACCCCCAAGCGGATATCCGGCAAGTCATTGACACGCCAAAAGAAAGCGAGGATATTATTTCTGTATGTGACAAGCTGCTCACATCGTTGCATTACGCTGAACAAAATGCGGAAACGATGCTCTCCCATCTGGAGAAGATGAAAAAACAATTTGCAGCAAACCCTACACTTTGACACCAGACTTCGTTCTGGTGTTATTTTTTTTACGTAAAGAAAAAACAGGAGGAACGTATAGGTATGGAGACGACCATAAAAGTAGAAAAACTCTGCAAATCCTACGCTCATGTCAAAGCGGTAGAGAATGTTAACATCTCGATTCGCCGCGGGGAAGTATTTGGCTTGCTGGGTGCCAACGGCGCGGGTAAAAGCAGTACAATGGAATGTATCCTGGGAACGAAGAAACAAGACAGCGGAAGGGTATCTATTTTGGGAATGAATCCGCAAAAAGACCGGAAAAAGCTCTTTGCGAGAGTTGGAGTTCAATTTCAGGAAGCCAATTATCAGGACAAAATCAAGGTGGCTGAACTTTGTGAGGTGACGGCTTCCCTTTACAAAACCTCTCTGGATTATGGTGCGCTTTTAAAACAATTCGGGCTTTACGACAAGCCGAAAAGCCTGGTCAGTGAGCTCTCGGGAGGCCAGAAGCAACGGCTCTTCATCGTACTGGCACTGATTCCCAATCCTGAAGTCGTATTCCTGGATGAGTTGACCACAGGGCTGGACGCTAAGGCCCGACGTGATGTGTGGAGGAGTCTTTCCGGGTTAAAAGCGAAAGGGATGACCATTCTGCTAACCTCTCATTTTATGGACGAGGTAGAAGCTCTTTGTGATAAAATCATGATTTTGAAGAATGGGGGAAGCGTTTTTTGCGGGACGGTACAAGAAGCGGTTGAAGCAAGTCCTTATGAAAAACTTGAAGATGCCTATCTTTGGTATACAGATGAGGAGGTAGAAAATGAAAGCATTCAGAGCCTTGCTTAAAACAGAGATCAGGCTATCCCTTCGTGGAATGGATATGTTTATTTTTGCCATTTGCCTGCCTGTTGTGGTCGTTGTTATCTTAGGAGCCGTTTTCGGAAGTAAGCCCGCTTTCGACGGCGCAGACTATACTTTTTTGGAACAATCTTTCGGTGCCGTAGCGACCATTGCCATTTGTGCCGGAGGTGTGATGGGGCTTCCGCTGGTGATATCTGATTATCGAAGCAGAAAAATATTAAAGCGGTTTAAGGTAACACCCACCAGCCCTTCTCTTATCCTGGCAGTACAGGTTGTTATTTACGCGCTTTATTCGATTGCCTCTCTTATCCTTGTTTACACGACAGGGGCGATATTTTTCGGCTATCAGCTATACGGTTCATGGCTTCAATTCCTGGGAGCATATTTGCTGGTCATGCTGTCTATGTTCAGCATAGGGCTGTTGGTAGGGGGAATTGCACCAAATATGAAGATAGCCGGTGTTGCAGCCAGCCTGCTCTATTTTCCCATGCTTATTTTTTCCGGTGCTACGCTGCCTTATGAAGTGATGCCCGTTAATCTTCAAAAAGCAGCTGATCTACTGCCATTGACTCAGGGGATTAAACTTCTCAAAGCCGCTTCCCTTGGTCTGCCGATGGAAGGTGTTTTCATCCCCATTATGGTGATGATTGTCATTGCGGTGATATGTATAAGCATTTCTCTGCATTTTTTTAAGTGGGAATAAAGAGTTATATGCTCATAAGGTGAAGGCTAGCGAAGGTAATAAGGCAGGTAGGGATTGCCTTCCAGCAAAACTTCTCCGACGATGTCTCCCCCTAAAATATTCACGGCGATAGCATACTCCTTATTGTCTTTGCTTGCTTTAAATAAATAGAAGCCCAAATCATCTTGTGTGCCATCAGTTACGGTGGCTTTTCCCTCAAAAACAATAGCTAAAGCTGCTTTGTTATTAATGATGTCAACATACGCTGTGTCCGTATAATGAGTGTTTTCCAGTAAGACTTGCGTATTCCGGATCGTTTTTATTCCAGTTGCAGAAGTGAAAATAAGGGGAACAAGAATCAAAATAGCAAAAATAGATAATACGAAAACAGAGCGTTCCTTTTGATTGGCTTTGTTTTTGAGCTTTGTTTGCAGTTTCGGGAAGCGAGATAATAGGATTAAAATTAACGCAATTGTTAAAATAGCATAAAGTCCTACTGCATACGGTGATATAAAGAAGGTCCAGGTAAGGATACATACAGCAATCACATCTAAAACAAGGCCCATTTTCTTTTTTGTTTTATTTTCATTTTCTTTGGGCTTTGCTAAAAAATCAGTTATAGCAATTATTGGCGGAAAAATTATCACATACAAGAGAAGAACTTCGATCGCTCCGCCAAACATTTTGTATTTTATAAAATAGAGGGAATAAACAGTAATAATCAAACCGGTAAATACAGTTATTGCAAACAAATATTTTTGAAAGAAGTTTTTTAAACCTATCATTTTTCCTCCAGCGCACCTATGGCTAACTATAAATTTCCCTGGCATCAACTGTCATTGTTATCAGGAAAATTATACTACATTTCCGGCTATATTTCCGCAATAATTTCGTACAGGACAGCAATCCGTTGTTGAGTTTGTCACACTTAAGCCCTTGGCCACATAGCCTATAAGTAAATCGATTAAAATTAAAAAGGACGCGGTAACATGATCACGCACTATCTTTTTCCGGCCATTGTTGAGCGCAATACCCTGTCGGGCAGATATATCGTCGTTTTCCCGGATCTGCCGGATCTGATCTGTCAGGGGGAAACCCCGGAAGACGCTTTTCATCAGGCGGAACTTTCTCTGGGGATGCATCTCTATCATATGGAAAAAGCCAAGAAACAAATCCCGGAAGCCTCCAATCCCGCGAATTGGGAAAAGCGGGAGGGCGCTGAGATCATTACGCTGGAAGCTGATACACTGTTGGTACGGCAGGCTATTGATAAGAAATCCGTTCCCAAATGTATCATGATCCCTAAATGGTTAAAAGAGCTGGGGGAAGAAAATGACGTGGATTTCCTCGAAATCCTCAGGGTAGGGATAATGGATGAACTAGGAATTCCCGATTAAAGGAGAGAGGGGAGCATAGCTCCCCACAGTCCCCCTTGCCAGATTGGCAAGCGCTTGCCAATCTGAGTTACACACAGAGGCCTGTTCTGCCGGACGCCCCGGAGGAGGAACAGGCTCAGAGCTCCTGAACGGCTTCCCAGGCAGATGAGGATGTAGAACATAGCTTTTTACTGAAGGAGTGCAGATTGTCGTAAAGGCCAAAGAGGACTGCTTTGAAGAATGTCCTCCACTTCTTCATAACCAGCAGGGAAGGCATAGTTATAGCGGGCCGGTATGGCGAAGATGTAGCGGGAATTACCTCCCAGCTTACGGGGACCGATGGGGGCTGCACCGACAGATAATCCTTCTTCCCGGAGGGCCTGCCACTGTTCGGGAGTGAAGACCATAAGCGGGATGTCCTGGCGCGGAAGTTCCCGGGTCCACTCTGGATGCCGTATCAGAAGCAGGGGGCCGGTTTCAGCAGTTTCGCCGTTTTGGGTTCCCTGCCATTGCTCCGCGATGATGCTATATCCTTTCCAGGTCTCCGGCAGATGGAAAGCAAAGCCGTAGCGGGTATTTTCATAAACAACAGGGCCGGTCTGGACGTACTCGCCCATGCGCACGCCGCTGATAAACCAGCGGCCTTTTATCTGCCGCAAAGCAATTTCCACCGGGCGCTTGGCGGCAGCTCCGCCCTGTGTCATTTCTACGCTGGTGACCTCGATGATCTCTCCGCGAACTGTGTATTGGTCTGGCTCATACATTTCTGTTGCCAGAATATCAATACGATCGGGCCAGGGGCTGGAAACCAGGCGGCCCGGAGCCGTTTGCGGATCAGTCTGCCATTGTTGCAGCAGCTCGGGTGTTACATAGTCGCTGTAATGTTCGGCAATGCCGGCAGCCGCACTGCTGGGAGGGGCCGTAATGGAGACGGCCTGAATTCTTTTCCCGAAGGCTTCCACCAGTGCCTGCACATCCTGTTCATCGTGTATAAGACGGTTTGGCGCGGTTGGTAAAGGCTCTATATTAAACCGGATCACTGTGAGGTTCTCCGTATCCTGGGAACCGTTTTCCGGTATGTACGCTACGGAGATAAGCAGCTCATTCCCATCGATGGTCTTTTTATAAAACTGTTTCAGGCCGAGAGTGTCTGCCGGCTCCCAGCCGTCGTGAAGCAGCATAGTATGGTAATCCCGAAGTATTTCCTGTGGAGCCCTGCCGGTCAGATAAATAAGGTTGCCGTAGGTTTGGGCATCCTGGGGAACCGGAATTCCGTTGTTAAACAGTTGATGGATCCTCTGCAGCGTATCGCTGTTGTTGGACAAGCCCAACATGAGGCCAAGGTTTTCCGGGTTCAGTTTAAGGGAAAGGCCTGCAGGCTCGCAATGCAGCATTATCGATAAGGGCGCAGCATCCGGGCCGGTGGAGCTCGCACTGAGGGAAAACTCAGGCCCCTCTTTAATAGGGAAGCTGATTACATATAAACCAGAGCCTATGTCCTGGAAATAGAAGGAATTCCGGATTTCTGAGTAGCTGAGGCTTCCGGCCGTCAGTTCCTTAACGGCTTCCCAGGTAAGAAGGGGCTTGTCTTGTGCCCCGTCCTGCCGGGCCAATGGCGTGCCGGTTGATGGAATGGGAAGAGTGTTCATTGATATATCTGTACAGCCTGAAACAAGGATTAAAGCCATAGAAAAAACAATGAGCCTTTTCGGCAGCATGAAGTCGATCATGAAAACCATCGCTCCTTTCCGTAAAAGGTTTTTTATAAGCCAATTCTACTGCAGGAAAGAAAGAGGAGCAATAGATCGCCCAAAAGAAATAACCGCCCCAGACGGCGGTTATTTCAGATCTAATCTGCTGTTGTCTTAGGCCAGATCGAAGCGATCGGCATTCATTACTTTATTCCAGGCGGATACGAAGTCCTGAAGGAATTTATCCTGAGAATCACCGCAGGCATAGACTTCCGCCAGGGCCCGCAGTTGGGAATTGGAGCCGAAGACCAGATCCACGCGGGTGCCGGTCCATTTCAGTTTGCCGGTGGCCCGGTCCCGGCCCTCATAGAGAGCTTTTTCTTCCGATACGGCTTTCCATTCGGTGCTTAAGTCGAGAAGATTGACGAAGAAGTCGTTGGTAAGGGCTTCTGGACGCTGAGTGAAAACACCGTGCTTGGACTGGCCGTAATTGGCATTCAAAACCCGCAGGCCACCGATGAGAACGGTCATTTCCGGAGCGGTCAGGGTCAGCAGTTGGGCCCGGTCAACCAGCATTTCCTCCGCCGATGCAGAAGATTTGCCTTTCAGGTAGTTGCGGAAACCATCGGCTTTCGGTTCCATAACTGCGAAGGAATAGAGCTCGGTCTGCTCCTGAGAAGCGTCGGTGCGGCCCGGCGTAAAAGGAACGACCAGAGTGTGGCCGGCGTTTTTAGCAGCCTGTTCAATAGCGGCGGCACCGCCCAGGACGATTAAGTCGGCCAGAGAGACCTTCTTTGCGCCGGATTGGGAGCTGTTGAACTCAGCCTGGATCGTTTCCAGAGCTGCCAATACCTCAGCCAGCTGAGCCGGTTGATTGACTTCCCAATCTTTCTGAGGCGCCAGGCGGATCCGTGCTCCGTTGGCGCCGCCCCGTTTATCCGAACCCCGGAAGGTGGAAGCGGAAGCCCAGGCCGTGGAGACCAGCTGGGAGACGGAAAGGCCGGAAGCCAGGAGTTTAGCTTTAAGATCGGCGATATCCTGTTCGTCGATTAATTCATGCTCCACTGGGGGTACCGGGTCCTGCCAAATCAGTTCTTCCCCAGGAACTTCCGGACCCAAATAGCGGGAGCGGGGCCCCATATCGCGATGAGTCAGCTTGAACCAGGCCCGGGCGAAAGCATCAGCAAACTCCTCAGGGTTATCCCGGTATCGCTTGGCGATGGGTCCGTAGATCGGATCCATTCTCAGGGAGAGGTCTGCCGTAGTCATCATGGGGGCATGGCGTTTGGCAGGGTCATGAGCATCCTCGACGGTATCTGCTGCAGCCGGGTCAGTGGGAATCCACTGCCAAGCTCCGGCAGGGCTTTTCACTAAATCCCAGTCATATTTGAATAAAGTGTTTAAATAGCCCATATCCCAGGTAGTGGGGTTGGGTTTCCAGGCGCCTTCGATGCCGCTGCCGATGGTATCGCCGCCCTTGCCGCTGCGGAAAGTGCTCTTCCAGCCCAAGCCCTGCTCTTCAAGGTCGGCGCCCTCGGGTTCAGGACCGACATGGGATGCCGGGCCGGCACCATGGCATTTGCCGAAGGTATGTCCGCCGGCCACTAGGGCCACGGTTTCTTCATCATTCATAGCCATGCGTTTGAATGTATCCCGCACATCGCGGCCGGAAGCCAGGACACTGGGCTGTCCATTGGGACCTTCCGGGTTAACATAAATCAGGCCCATCTGTACTGCGGCGAGAGGGTTCTCAAGATCCCGATCTCCGGAATAGCGCTGGTCCCCCAGCCACTCTCCTTCAGAGCCCCAATAAATATCTTCCTGAGGCTCCCAAACATCCTCCCGGCCGCCGGCGAAGCCAAAGGTCTTGACGCCCATGGATTCCAAAGCACAATTGCCGGCCAGGATCATCAGATCGGCCCAGGAGATTTTTTTTCCATATTTTTGTTTAATGGGCCAGAGCAGACGGCGCGCCTTATCCAGGTTCACATTATCCGGCCAGCTGTTGAGGGGGGCAAAGCGCTGGGTTCCGTTTCCGGCGCCGCCCCGTCCGTCGTTCAAACGGTATGTTCCGGCACTGTGCCAGGCCATCCGGATGAAGAGGGGGCCATAGTGACCGTAATCGGCAGGCCACCAATCCTGGGAATCGGTCATTAAAGTATAAAGATCTTTCTTTACGGCTGCCAGGTCAAGTTTCTTAAATTCTTCAGCATAATTGAAGTCCGAATCCATGGGATTGCCCAAAGCAGAGTTTTGATGAAGAATGTTGAGGTTTAATTGATTTGGCCACCAGTTTTTGTTCTTGGTCCCACTGCCGGTAGGGGTGTGCTGGGTATGGCCTGTTACGGGGCATTTCTTTTCTTCCATTAAATGACCTCCTTCAATAATAGATTTTGAGAAAAAGTGCATAATCTTACTGGTTAGAAGATTGATGCAAATTATAATCATTATAATTATATATTTATTATAATTAAAACTGCAAAGATTGCAAGATTAAAGATCAGCTTAAAACTGAATAATAATTATACTTCTTCTCCATTTCATGCTTATTTTCCTCTTCATTCTAGGGAGCGAAGAAGATTTTTAGCAATAATGATCTTTTGTCTAAGTAATTGATGAATGAAAACTCCATATTTCCTGATGGTTAACTTTTTCTGCTTTTAGGTTAAACACGCGTCCGTTGTTTTTAGGATACTGTCATTGCTACAATAGAGACAGATCAGAGAAGTTTATGCTTTATAAAAAGGAGAGAATGGTATGGAACTGGATATGGGTAAGGTGATCACAGCCAAACGCAAAGAGAAATCATGGACACAGGAACAACTGGCTCAGGCCGTCGGGGTTTCGACACCGGCGGTGAGTAAATGGGAAACGGGAGCAACGTATCCCGATATTACGTTGCTTCCGCCTATCGCCCGTGCTCTGAACACGACAGTGGATGAATTGTTTTCTTACCAAAACGAGTTATCCGATGACGAGGTGAGCGGATTCACCCAAAAAGCCATCTCGCTATACGAGGCGGAGGGATTTGATGCCGGCTGGAACTATTGCCAAAAGCTTCTGCAGGAATTCCCTAACAGCATTCCTCTAAAGTTCTATCTGGGCAATTTATTTCAAAGCTTTATGATCATGAAGCCTGATCTGGGCAAGGAAGACATTCAAAGCTATTATCGCCAAGCCGCCATCCTGTATGAGGAGGTGCTGTTGTCGGGCTATCCGAAGTTCACTTACCACGCAACTCTTATTCTGGTAGGGTTTTATACCATGCTCAATGAGCTTGACCGGGCAGAAGAATTGTTGGATAGCTTGCCAAAGTTAAAAGCAGACCCTGATTTCCTCTATCCCTCAATCTATGCTTTGCGCGGAAAAAATGAGGAAGCCATGGAGCTGACCCAGAAGAATATCAGGCGGTATGTTTCCTATGTCAGTCAGGGGTTAAGTCTTTTAGGTGCTTTTGCCCGGGAGCAGGAAGATATGGACAAGGCCTGCACTCTCGCCAAAATGAACTTGGAAATAACGAGGCTTTTAGGCATCTCCAGGGAAATTGCCTATGCAGATATAGTGAAAATCATGGTGGTAAGAGGAGATAAGCAAGCGGCCCTCACGTATCTGGAAGAATACACACAGCACATCCTGGAGTTAAGCTATGATTATGCCAAGAGCCCTGTTTTTAACCGGGTCACGGACACATCCTACGTGAAAAAAGTGCTGGCCCAAAGCGTTTTAATAGATCAAGGATATGCTCCTTTAAAAGAGGAACCCCGCTACCTTCAGATCGTACATCAACTACGGGAGGTCATTGAAACTCAAACCCATACGTTTCGCGAATAATCGATTGGGCTTGGGCAAAGGGTCATATGTTTCTCAATTCATTTGCGCATTATTTTCTTGACAAAGAGGTCTATATTCTATAGACTCAAAATATAAGTCTATAAAACATAGACCGAGGAGGCTTTGTCATGAAAGAAGATAAATTATCCCAGAGCGAAGGGAGATTTGCTGAGTTGGTTTGGCAGCATGAGCCAATTCCCTCCGGTGAGTTGGTAAAGCTGTGCGAAAAAGAACTGAACTGGAAAAAATCCACCACCTATACGGTGCTGAAGAATTTGTGTGAAAAGGGCATTTTTCAAAATCAGCAGGCTGTGGTGACTGCGCTGATCAAAAAAGATGCCTTCTACGCTGAGCAAAGCAGACGGTTTGTGGAAAACGCTTTTGGCGGCTCTCTGCCCAGATTCCTGACCGCCTTTATCGGGGGCAAGAAATTGAGCGATGATCAGGTTGACGAATTGAAGAGGCTAATCGACGAGCATAAGGAGGAGTGATGATGGAAGGGCTGTTCCTTACCGTGTTGAATATGAGCCTGACCGGAAGCTATGTCATTGCCGCTATTATGCTGGCGCGGCTTTTCCTGAAGAAAGCGCCGAAAGCTGTTTCCTATGCTCTTTGGGGGACAGCAGGTTTCAGGCTGATCTTTCCCTTTTCCTTTGAGAGTGTCTTCAGCCTGATTCCCTTCAAAGCCCAGCTCATCCCTCAGACAGCTCCTTTGGGGGAGAATGTCTCTTTGGGCTCTGCCGTCGGTGCAGCCCTTCGTGCCGTCGGCGATGCGGCCAACGGTGGCCTGGGAACGGTTACAGTCTATCTCGGCCAGACAGCCGACGGCTACTCTATCACCACCCAGGCCTACCACTCGGAAGTGTGGCTGATGTTCGGCAGCTACCTCTGGCTGATAGGGATGGCCGCCTTGTTGCTCTACAGCGCTGTATCCATTGTCCTGCTGAAGAGGCGGTTGCATGGGGCAGTGCTTTCCGTGGGTAATATCTATGAATCCGATAAGCTGAGAACACCTTTTGTGCTGGGAGTTTTTCGGCCGAAAATCTACGTACCGATCGGATTGAGGGAAGAAGAACGGAGGTATATCCTTCTTCATGAGCAGACACATATCCAACGGTTTGATCATCTGGTGAAACCCTTTGCTTTCCTCATTCTTTCCCTCCATTGGTTTAATCCTCTGGTCTGGATGGCCTTCTCGCTGATGAGCACGGATATGGAGCTTTCCTGTGATGAAAAGGTGCTGAAGGCAATGGGCCAGGAAATGAAAAAGCCCTATGCCCAGTCCTTGTTGTCCCTGGCTGCGGGCCGGCGTTTCTTAAATGGAAGTCCCCTGGCTTTCGGAGAAGGAAATGTGAAAGCGAGAATCAAGAATGTGTTGAACTATAAAAAACCCGCCAACTGGGTCATCATGGTTGCAACGGTGTTCGTGGTGGCTTTGAGTATAGGACTGGCAGCGAATAAGGCCAACAGCGCCACCGGTGATTATGATTTCTCTAACTTCAGTATCAACGGGTTTATGCTCGGTGCGGATACAAAGGAAATGGATACCTCGGCTTTTACTCCCATCGAACCCTTGCAGATCAAAAATGGCTACGATTTTAATTTTGAGGAAGCGCGCTATAGTGTGGATGAGAACACCAGGCGGCTGATTAAATTGTTCGTTAACGTCTATGATGGTGCAGATATTCCCGCAGTGACCCTCCATAAGGGGGAAGGGGCAACGTACATCCCTGATAAGCTGAAGACTATTGAACAGGTTGTCGAAGTGTTTGGTCAAGGCAAGAGGGGGTGGCAGGATAGAGAGCAAGGACTTCGCTATCTGGAGTATCGGCAGAAAGAGGGGAGATTATCGGCAACGGTCCGGTTCGTTTACACAGACGGCTACTCCGACGGGATAAACCATCATCTTGTTTGGGTGATGGCTGAGAGCAGCCTGCCTTATCCCTACCCCACGAAAGCGCAAACTGATGAACCGTTGATCTTCTCATCCGGAGAAACGGATTTGATTAAGCTGGGCCAAGCCGCTTTTGAGACCTATATGGTCTTGCGGATGAGCGAAAAGACTCCTGTGGAAGAACGCATTGCCTCCTATCAGCTCAATGACATCTCCATTGTGGCCGGGGATATCCATGAGTTCTGCGTTGCTGTGAACTATGATTTTACCACCGATCACGACGGCTATCGCAATCCTGCCGAGGCGGCCAAAGGCAAGGGGACCTGGCCGGATAATTACCGGGAACTGAGAGTACAATATGCTTACGAGGATATTTATGCCATCATAAGCATCGGTACAGGAGGGGGCGGACAGGGGCTCCCGCCTTATCCCGCAGAGTAGGCAAGGCCTGACGCTTTACCCTAAATGAATCTTTAAGGCTTTGCCGATAAACTCTGCGGCACCCTCACCGTATTTTTGATCTGTGGTGCTGATAAAGAGGGGATTGGTAAGGTAATTTTCGGCCATAAAAGCCCAGTAGTTTTCTCCCATATCCAGACCATTATGGCCTTGATTGCACAAATCAATAAGTTCCAGAATCATTGTTTGGATTTCTGGAGAAGAAACATCTTTGCTTAAATCCGCTGTGAGCTGCCGGGTAAGTGAATCTGTCTTGGCCATGGATTCCTCGACATCGATGGTCTCAGTACCTTTTTTCAAATAGTTTTCCAAGTTCTTTTCGGAGGCTCTGGTATAGCTTTCGATGCTGCCATACTGTTTGATGGCAAGTTCAGCAATATCCGAGGCCTTTGCTTTTAGCTCACCGACCATTTCATCAAATGCACCAATATCGCCAAATTTCTTAAGGATTTCATCGGCATGGGTTTTTTTAAACGCCTCTAAAGCCTGGAAGTAACCATTCATATCAAATTCATTAAAGCTCATAATTTTTTCTCCTTTTTCCAGTTTCGCCAATAGATTGAGCAACCTATTCAGCCTATCCCGTTTGAGCTCAATTAAAGCCTTTTGCTTTTTGAAGGCTTCAACTTTATCGAAGTGGGGGTTAGCCATGATAGCTTTTATCTCTCTCAGGGTAAAATCAAGCTCTTTGAAAAACAATATTTGCTGCAATAGTTCCAAGGAAGCATCATCATATAATCTGTAGCCTGCATCGTTAACTTGGGTCGGTTTGAACAAATCAATTTCATCGTAGAATTGGAGTGTTCTGACACTAACACCTGTTAATGCGGAAACTTGTTTTACAGTTCTCATCATTGCCTTCCTTTCCGGGTTTTGAGATAAGATGCCATCACGTTGCCTCTGTCTGTAGAATAGCCTATCACGTTACGTGAGTGTCAATGATTTTTGTCATATTTTTATAGAGACATGAAAAGCATCCTTTCCGTATGGGCGTACCGCTTTCTGGATACGGGAAAGATGCTTTTTGTTTAACTAATATTGAATTGGTATGCCTGACTATGAATATCATGGCACCGGCAAAGCCTGCCCCTGATCTAATTTAAACGCAGGTGTAGCCGCCGTCAATGGGTAGAATGGCTCCGGTTACATAGGATGATTCATCAGCCGCCAGGAAGCAGGCGGCTGAATTCAATTCACCGGAATTGCCGTAACGTTTAAGGGGCACAGTGCGCTCCATATAAGCTTTGAATTCCTCCGTCTTGAGAAGATCGGCGGTCAATTCCGTTTCAAAATAGCCTGGGCAGAGACAATTGACGGTGACACCACGGTCGGCCCATTCCGCCGCCAAAGCCCGGGTGAGGTTGACCACACCGCCTTTGGCCGCATGGTAGGCAGAAGCGGGTGTAGCTGAATTTCCCACCATGCCGTACATGGAAGAAATATTGATAATACGCCCATAACCGGCTTCCAGCATGACTTTGCCAAATTCGCGGGCGATACGGAAGACACCGGTCAGATCCACAGACAGATTATGTTCCCAGACTGCATCCGCCATTGTTTCGGCAGGGGCAACGGAGCCGATACCGGCGTTATTAATAAGGATATCCACTTTGCCGAATCGGTCCCGGGCAGCTTGAACGGCGGCCTGAACAGAGGCCAGTTGAGTTACGTCACAAGGGAAGGGATAGGCTTGGACACCGTATTGGCTTTCAATATCTTCGGCCACTTTACGTAGCCGCTCCTCCCGGCGGGCCAGCAGCACCACATCGGCACCTTGTTCAGCCAGCCCATGAGCCATTTGGGTGCCTAATCCGCTGGACGCTCCGGTAATAACAGCCACACGGCCTTGTAGATTAAACATATTTTTATCCTCCTCTAGCTAAAACAGTCGTTCATTTTATCGGCGCGTTTAGTATGCACTGGAAGGATGAAAAAAATTAAATGATGCAATATCGGAAGACAGGCTTCAGAAGATCAATTATAGTAGAAATAGATTAGTGTGACATAACAATTGAGCGCTCAGGAAAAGGAAGTAATTTAAGGAGGTGTCCGGATGATGCTCAGTGCAGAAGAAAAGTGGCAAGCTGTCCTTGCCTGCGATGTGGCTTATGATGGACAGTTTTTTTACGGAGTAGAGACCACGGGGATTTTTTGCCGCCCCTCCTGCAAATCGAAAAACCCTAAGCGGGAGAATGTGGTTTTTTTTGACAACGTCGCCCAGGCACGTGCCTGGGGATTGCGGCCATGCAAACGCTGCCGGCCTGATTTGGCGGAATTTCAACCCCAAAAAGAGCTGGCTGAAAAAATTAAAGGGATCTATGATCTTTATTTTGCTGACCACAGCCGTTTGCGGGAAGAGCTGAAAAAACTTGGTGTCGGCCGGAACCGTGCCTGCCAGGTGTTTTATGCGCACTACGGCAAGATTCCGGCGGAGTATCTGAATACACTGCGCATCGAGTCTGCGCAAAAGCTCCTGACCCATACCCAGGACAGCACTCTGCAAATTGCCCTGCAAAGCGGTTTTGAAAGCCTTTCTACCTTTTACACTCACTTTCGCCGGCTGACCGGAGTATCCCCCAAGGAATACCGCTGTTCGGCTCTTGGCAAAGAGGAAAGCGGTTGAGGGGCATAGCCCCGAAAAAGCGCCGAAAGGGACCCATAAGTGTAGCAGTCTGAGCGATGTGCGGAAAGCTACAGGACCCAAACAAATCAAAGGAGTTGATCTAACCATGATTTATACCTGCAACCTCAGTACTCCTCTGGGAGCCATCACAGCGGCTGCTGAAGGAGAGGCGCTTACCGGACTTTGGTTTATCGGGCAAAAATACTACCCGTCTCCAACAGAAGCATGGGTCACTGAGCCGGAGCAGAGGGTTTTTCAGACTCTGCAGACCTGGCTGGACCATTATTTTTCCGGAAGGGAAGGTTCTGTCCTACTTCCTGAGCTTGCGCCCCAAGGGACGGATTTTCAAAAAAAGGTTTGGGAAATTCTTCTGGAAATTCCTCGTGGCTGTGTTACCACCTATGGTGAAATAGCTAAAAAGCTGGCTGCCGACAAGGGGCTGTCCTCCATGTCCGCTCAGGCTGTAGGAGGGGCGGTGGGGCATAATCCCATCTCGATTCTCATACCTTGCCACAGAGTGGTGGGGGCTAAGGGAAGCCTGACCGGCTATGCGGGAGGGCTGGAAAAGAAGCAAGCATTGCTGAGTCTTGAACAGGCGGACCTTAACTGCAGAAAAATGAGACCAGGATAATGCGGTCACGATAAATGACACCAACTATAATCAAGTTGGTGTTTTGTTTTTGGCTGTCAATGGTATAGTGGAAATAAAAGAACTATAATGAGCACAGGAGAACGGAGCTATGGATTATCTAAAGATGAAGATGAGGAGAACCGATGATGGAACCTAGGATTTTACTTTTGGAAGACGATCTAAGCCTGATTGATGGTTTGGAGTATGCCATGAAAAAGCATGGATTTCAGCTGGAAATCGCCCGTACAGTCAAGGAGGCCAGGGAATGGATAGCCAAAGAGCACTATGATTTATTGCTGCTTGATGTTACCTTGCCGGATGGAACGGGTTTTTCGGTATGCGAGCAGGTGAGAAAGGCGAGGAATCAGGTTCCGATTATCTTCCTGACTGCCGCTGATGAAGAAGTCAATGTGATCCGCGGCTTGGACAGCGGCGGGGACGATTACATAACCAAGCCCTTTAAGCTGGGTGAACTCTGTTCGCGGCTCCGGGCCCTGCTGCGCCGTGCCGGAGTTGCCCAGCCATCCCGATCATCCCTGCTTGCTTGCGGTGATATTGCCATTGATCTTCTGGCCAGCCGCGCTCTCCTTAAAGGCCGGGCGCTGGAATTAACCCATGCCGAATACCGGCTTCTTTGTCTATTGGTCCGTAACGCCGGACGGGTGGTCACCCGCAGGGTGATCCTGGATGAGCTGTGGGATGGAACCGGGGACTTTGTGGACGATAATACACTGTCTGTTTATATCCGCCGTCTGCGTGAAAAGGTGGAGGCTGATCCCTCCCATCCTGAACACTTAATAACTGTCCGGGGGTTCGGTTACCAATGGAAAGAGGTGCCGGCATGAGTTTTTGGCGAGAAAAGCAGTCCCGTCATTTCTGTTATAGCTTGATCTTGCTTGCCCTTCTTTGGCATGGCTGGAGCTGGTTATTCGGTATAGTGCAGACCCAGACTGCCCAGGAAATGCTGTTGTCCCGCGACAGCGCTGTGGCCGGTGCTCTTTTAAAGCAAGGTGTACCACCGGAGGTGATCGCTTCTGCCATGGCAGCTCCTCAGGATGATGGACAAGGGAAAAACCTGCTCAGGCAGCTGGGCTATACAGAACAAACTGCCTTCTATGATCTGCCGGCCCTCTCCGGATTTACAGCAGCTACCTTTCAGTGGGTATTTTTAGGCGCTTTTGTTTTCATGATCCTTCTCCTGGCCTTAGGCTGGTTTTTTCTGATAAGGAGAGAACGGCTGTATCGTCAGGCCCTGAAGGTCATCGGCGGCTTTGGGGAAGGTGACTTCACAGCTCATTTGCCCCGTTCCGCTGAAGGAACCCTGTCTCAGCTCTTCGCTGCTGTGGAGAACCTGGCCTCGGCATTGCAGGCCAAAGGAGAAACTGAACATAAGACCAGGGATTTTTTGAAAAACACCATCTCGGATATTTCTCATCAACTAAAAACGCCTCTGGCCGCCCTTACGGTGTATAACGAAATTATTTTGGCAGAGCCGGATAATCCGGCTCTAATCACTGAATTTTCCCGGAAGACCACAGCGGCTCTCCAGCGTATGGAGCAATTGATCCAAGCCCTTCTGAAAATCACCCGCCTTGATGCCGGAAGCATTACCTTTGCCAAAACACCCCAGCGGATAGCTGAGATGGCCGCGCAAGCCATTGGGGAGTTAAGGGTACGGGCCGCAAGGGAAGGGAAAAGCATCATCATCAGCGGCGAGCTGGAGGAAGAGCTTAACTGTGATGGGCAATGGACCAGGGAGGCTGTGGGAAACATCGTCAAGAACGCTTTGGATCACACCACTTCCGGCGGTCACATTCGCATTTCCTGGGAACGCTCGCCGGCAATGGTGCGAATTTCTATTGCCGATGATGGGAAGGGGATTGCTCCGGAGGATATTCATCATATTTTCAAGCGGTTTTACCGGAGCAGGCATTCCCAGAATATCCCAGGAGTCGGTCTGGGCCTGGCCTTAGCTCAAGCCATTATTGAAGGTCAGGGAGGAATGCTCTCCGTCCAAAGTGCGCCGAACGCGGGTGCAACCTTTACCCTATCTTTTCTTACAGAATTGTAAGCTGACAGTCACCTCGCTGTAAGCTCTGTCCCTTATCTTTAGGGAAAGGAGGTAAGGTTGCTATGGAAATTCTTAAGGTAGAAAAACTTTGCAAAACATATGGAACCAAAGAAGCTCAGGTCAAAGCCTTAAACGATGTTTCCTTTACTATGGATAAAGGGGAATTGGCGGCGGTGGTGGGTGAATCAGGCTCCGGCAAAAGCACGCTGCTCAACTGCATCGGCGGTTTGGACACCCCCACCTCCGGCAGAATCCTGCTGGAGGGCCGGGAGCTCTTCCGGATGCAGGAAGAAGAGCGGACCATTTTCCGGCGCCGCAATATCGGCTTTATTTTTCAGTCCTTTCAGCTGATACCGGAATTGACGGTGGAACAAAATATTATTTTTCCTCTTCTGCTGGACTATCAAAAGCCTGACCCCTATGCGGTCAAGGAGATTTTGCAGGTCCTGGGGTTGTCGGAACGCCGCAGCCATCTGCCCAGTCAGCTTTCCGGGGGGCAGCAGCAGCGGACTGCCATCGGCCGCGCTCTGATTACCAGGCCCCTGCTGATCCTGGCTGATGAGCCTACGGGAAATCTGGACAGCAAAAACAGCCGGGATGTGATGGACTTGCTGATCAAAGCTTCCCGGCACTATCAGCAGACCATCCTGATGATTACCCACAATATGAATCTGACCTCCGGGGTGGATCGGGTCCTGAGGGTAACGGACGGTATGCTTGCCGATCTGGGAGGGCTCAGGGAATGAAAAACTATCTGGATCTCATCCCAATTGCCGCGAAGGTGAATAAGAAGCAAAGCAGGATGACCCGAATCTGCATTATTCTGGCCGTTTTTCTGGTCACCGCCATTTTCGGTATGGCCGATATGGAGATGCGCAGCCAGCAAATACGGGAGATAAACGAAGGGGGCAACTGGCATGTGCTGTTCTCCGGCCTTGATGAACAAACCGCCGCCATGATCGCCGCCCGGCCGGAAGTCCGACTTTCCGGGTGGTATGACTATCTCGATGAAAAGCAGGAGTATACCCTGGCCGGGAAGTCCGTCCAGGCGGTCGGTTTGGATAAAGAGGTATGGGAGAGCGTGTTTCCTGGGAAAATCACGGAGGGTGTTTACCCAGCCGGGGAAAAAGAAGTGGCACTGACAAAGAATGCCAAAGGTGGTTTGGGCATCAATCTGGGAGATACAATCCTACTGGAGCATTCAGGTTCTCAACCGATCCGGCTTTCCGTAGTGGGATTTGTTGAAGGGACTTCGAAACTGTTGAAAGAGGACGGGAATGCTCTGGTGTTCGCGACTGAAGGATTCCGCTCATCCTTTCCCCAGGCAGAGGGGGCAAAGCATTATATCGTTCAATTATCGCACTACTGCAATATGCAGAAGGTGATCGCCGATATCACAAAACACTATCAACTTGCGGAGCAACAGGTTCTGCAGAATGGCAATCTGCTGGGGGTACTCGGCCAGAGCAATAACAGTTATTTGCTGGGGCTTTATGGCATCGCCGGGATTTTATTCAGCGTGGTTTTGCTGGCCGGGGTTCTGATGATCGCCGGCAGTTTGAACAGCAATGTTATGCAAAGAACGGAGTTTTTTGGCCTGCTGCGCTGTCTGGGAGCGACCCCCAAGCAAGTGATGAGGTTTGTCCGCCGGGAAGGTCTGCAATGGTGCAAGACCGCTATTCCGCTGGGAGTGGGCCTGGGAACGGTCAGTGTATGGGTGCTTTGCGGAATTCTGAAAGTGTTGAGTCCCGGTTATTTTTCCGAACTGCCTGCTTGGGGAATCAGCGGGATCGGTATTCTGTCCGGGATTGCCGTAGGTATTATTACGGTACTCTTAGCCGCCCGCTCACCGGCTAAAAAGGCGGCCCGGGTTTCCCCTCTGGCCGCGGTTTCGGGAAATGCCAGTGCTGTTCAGCCTATCCCCAGGGCAGCCCATACCGCTCTTTTCCCCATCGAAACCGCCCTTGGTCTTCATCATGCCACAGCCAGCAAAAAGAATTTCCTGCTGATGGTGGGCTCCTTCTCCCTCAGCATTATCCTTTTTCTGACCTTTTCAGCCATGGTTGACTTTATGCATCATGCGGTCAGGCCTCTAAAACCCTGGACGCCGGATCTTTCCATCGTCAGCATGGATAATACCCCCTCGGTAGCGGGCAGCCTTCAGGAAGCGTTCCGTGCTCAGGAGAAGGTCAAGCGGGTCTACGGTCGCATGTTCGCCTATGATGTTCCGGCCAAGGCCAAAGAACAGGAGAGGGTTATCGATCTGGTGTCTTATGAAGAGCAGCAGTTTGCCTGGGCGCAGGACAGCCTGATCGAGGGTTCTCTGGAGGGAGCGGTGCAAAAGCAGGATCAGGTATGGATCGTTTACAACCCGGCAAGTCCGTTGCAGGTGGGGGACAGGCTTACCCTCAGTGTTGGCGGGGCCTCCCCGGAGGTGAGGGTAGCCGGGGTCCTCTCCATCAGTCCTTTTACCGGCAGGGAGGGAGTGGATACGGTAATTTGCTCTGAAACAACATTTCGCAAACTGACCGGTGCAAGGGACTACACGATTCTTGATCTTCAGCTTTCTCCCAAGGCAACCGATGAAGATGTTCAGGAGATTCGTTCCCTAGCCGGCTCCGATGTCCGCTTTTCTGATCAGCGGGCTGGCAATCGTGAAGCCCGGGGAGCCTTTTACTCCATGGCTTTGTTTATCTATGGCTTTTTGGCGGTGATCCTGCTGATTACTGTCTTCAACATCATCAACAGTGTGGCTATGAGTGTGGCGGCCCGTATGAAACAGTATGGAGCGATGCGGGCCATCGGTATGAGTGACCGTCAGCTGATCAGGATGGTTAAGGCTGAAGCCATGACTTATTCCTCAGTGGGAAGCGGCGTCGGCTGTATTGTGGGGATGTACCTGCATCAACTGGTGTTCGAGAAAATGATCACGGCACATTGGGGCGATCCGTGGCAGCTTCCCTTGAGCGAGCTTGGTCTGATCCTGGTCATTGTTATGATCACATCTCTTCTGGCCGTACGTGGTCCGGCCCAACACATTCGCAGGATGTCGATTGTGGATACCATCAGCGCCCGGTAAGATGGAATTATTTAAAACAGCTCCGCTGCTGCGGAGCTGTTTTGGGTCGAATCAGGCATCGCTGTGCAATTTAAACTGTCATCTCTTGACATTTTTGCGAAAAAAGAATTAACTTAAAGATAAGTTGTTTTTTTAGGGATTCATGGCAGCGGAGATGATAAAAAATGCACAAGCGTCTTTTCAGTAATGTTGCCGAGATGAGCGGCGACTATACTAAATTGATGGAAAAAGCGGGTGAGAACCTCTTGCTGGCATCGATCCGGCGGGGGCTTATTTTAATGATTCCGGTGGTGCTGATTGGTTCTCTGGCGCTGCTGTTTTCCAGTTTTCCCGTACCCCAGTATCAGGAGCTGATGGCAAGGCTGTTCGGGCAAAATTGGCAGGACTTTTTCATCTATGTCCACGATGGTACGATTGGTATTTTATCTCTGGCCATGGTCACCTGCATCACCTATTCCTTAGCCACCGAGCTGGAGAACAGGGATAAGCTCAGAATCAATCCCGTGATCGTCTCCACTGTGGCCTTGTGTTCTTTTGTGGCTCTCTTTGGCATTAACAAAGATGGGTTTAAAATCACCAATTATGGAGTGACCGGGGTCTTTGTTTCCATACTGGTGGCGGTAGTCGCCAGCCTTTTGTTTTATAAGCTCAGTTCCATCAAGCTGCTGAGGATCCGGCCCTTTTCCGACGGTGATTCCATTACCTTCAGCCATGCCGTAGCCTCGATTATTCCGGCGGCCATCACGATCACTCTTTTTGCCGCCGTCAACCAGATTTTAGCCGCCCTTCTGAATATAACCGATATCAACGATTTCCTTGCCGACGTCCTCTATCATTTGTTCGCCAATATCAGCAATTCCTTTCTGCGGGCGCTGCTGTTTATTTTTCTGATCCATTTTCTTTGGTTTTTCGGCATTCATGGCAGCAATATGCTGGAACATGTCGCCCAGAGCATCTATGTCCCGGCCCTGGCCATTAATCAGGAGTTGATCCAGGCTGGCGGAGAACCTACCCAGATTTTTACCAAGACTTTCTTTGATACTTTTGTTCTGATGGGGGGCTGCGGAAGCACCCTCTGCCTGATCATTGCCGTATTTATGCTGAAAAAGAACAAAAATCAGCGCCGGATCGCTAAGTTCTCTCTGTTCCCCCTCCTTTTTAACATCAATGAGCTGATTGTCTTTGGCTTCCCCTTGGTCCTGAACCCCATCTATCTGATCCCCTTCCTGCTGGTGCCCCTGCTTTTGACCATGACCTCATATGCCGCCGTAAGCCTGGGGCTGGTCCCTTTCACGATTCAGACGGTGGAATGGACGACGCCGGTTTTTATCAGCGGCTACTATGCGACAGGGTTTTGGAGCGGCTGCTTATTGCAGCTTTTTAACCTGATTCTGGGGACCCTGTGCTATATACCCTTTGTTAAGCTGTCCCAGACTGTTTCGGTATCCAGGCTGAAAAAGAGCTTTGAGGCCCTTTGCGCGGAGTTCAAAAAATCGGAAAGAAGCAACAAAAGGCATAGTCTTTTGGAGCGGCAGGATATGCTCGGCAGCTTGGCCAAAGCCCTGGCCGAGGATCTGAAATACGATATCGAAACCAAGAAGCTGACCTTGTTTTATCAGCCCCAGGTGGATTATGAGGGGAAGGTGTTCTGCGCCGAAGCCTTGCTGAGATGGAATCATGTTCATTACGGCACCATTTATCCGCCCCTGGTCATTGCGCTGGCTGAGGAATATCATCTCATCGATGAACTGGGGCTTGAAATCATTGACCAAGCCTGCAGTACGATTAAGATCATGGCTGCCCTTGGGTTCACCGAGATGGCCGTTTCAGTGAATATTACCGCTTCCCAGCTTGAAAACCAAGACTTCTCCGGTAAGCTCAGGCAGCTCATCGAAAAACATCAGATCAGCCCTAAGGCCTTGAAAATTGAGATTACGGAACAGGTGGCCCTGGAAAACAACAAGTGGATCAAAGATACCCTCAATGCCATCAAGGAGATGGGAATTGAGCTGGAGATGGATGATTTCGGAATGGGCCACAGTTCACTGATGTATCTGAAAGAATATAATTTCGATACGGTTAAGCTGGACGGCTCTCTAGTGCGTGAAATTTCCACCAACATGAACTGCCGTGACATTATTTCTTCCATCATCTATTTAAGCCGCTCCATGAATTATGCTGTTTTGGCTGAATTCGTGGAAACGGAAGAGCAGCGGCAGATCCTTCACGAGCTGGGCTGCGACCTCTACCAGGGCTATCTTTACAGTCCGGCCATTCCCTTGGCCGATCTCCTGGCTTATATCAGGGGAAGTCAAGGCTGACAAAAAAGCGTCCTTTTCTCACCATAAGGTGGGATAAGGGCGCTTTTGATTCCCGGCAGAAAATTAGGAGAAGGGGCAGCCGCTGGAGAATGGTTAAATAATATGGAGCCGTCTGCCAAACTCTCTTAAGAAGGCTGCTGAAATTTCCATAGTCTCTTTAGCTTCCAGTTCATGGGTAGAATTTGAGGTCAGCTTAAGGGTTACCACCTCCTGCTCGATTAAACAAGCCACGGCGCTGATATTATCATTCATCTGACGATCTAAAGACTCGGAAATTCTTAAGATAACCCCTAGTTTACGGATCGTATTAATCTCCTGCTCCCGCAGCAGTCCTTTGTGGTCAGGATCGATCTTAACCTTGTTTTTGCGGTGAGAGGCTGCTGTATAGGCCGCCATTAATAATTCCTGCTGGCTGATGCCATTGATTTGGGAGTTAAGAATAATATAAAAGGAATGCAGGTGGTGATCGTAATAACTGATACTGATGCCGCTGTCATGGAAGAGGGCTGCCGTTTTCAGTACGTTTACAGTGGAAGCATTCAGCTCATGAACAGAGCCAAGTTGCTCAAATAGTGAGCGAGAGAGCTGCCAGACATGAAAGGCATGCTTTTTGTTCAGGCCAATATTGGACATCAGATTATTAATGGAGTAGTCGAGAACATCTTCCACCGGATGGAGAGCGCCAAGAATCTCCTCATAAATGATGCCTTCCCGCAACCCATAACCACTGATATAGATATCGCTGATTCCGCAATACATAAGCAGGGCGTTAATGGCTGTGGTGGCGCCCCAGATAATATCGGCCCGCTCTGAGGACAGGCCGCGGATATCCTTGCGGCGACCGGCGGGAGTGGTCATGATCAGTTGGTGGATATCCTGAAGACGCTCACTGGGAAGATAATAATTGTGAGAGAGCTCTAAAGGATAAACGCAGCGCTTTTTATCTATCTTGGCAATATTGCGGAAGCTGCCCCCAATACCAATGAGTGTTTTGCCGTGGGGGAGCCAGCCCAGTTGATGGAAAGAATGGATCAAGGAGTTGGTCACAGTCTGTTCTTTTTCATAGATATTGCCGGCCGCTTGATTCAACTGTTCAGTTATGCTGATGGTGCCAAAAGGCAAGCTGGCCATGTTGCGGACCTTGCGGTCTTTCATCCAGATCAGCTCGGTGCTGGCGCCCCCAATATCCATGATGAGATTTTCCGACATAGCAAAGGCATTGGCCACACTAAAATAATCATAGTAAGCCTCTTCTTCACCCTCCAGCACGCGCACGGCAAGGCCGGTTAAGCTATAAACCAGTTCCAGGAATTCCTTTTGATTGGCAGCTTTACGAATGGCTTCCGTCGCCACGACGATGATTTGGTCGGTCTGTATGGCATCGCAAAGAGTTTTATAAAATTGCAAGGTTTCGATGGCCCGCTGCATCCTTATCGGGTGAAGATTGCCGTTGGGCAGGATGTCTTTCCCCAGACGGACGGAATGCTTTACATCGTCAATAATCCGGTAAGAATTATCGTCAGTAAGCTGAACAATGACGAGACGCATTGAGTTTGAACCGATGTCGATAATTCCCAATATCCTCATAGTAAACTCCTCAATGTTTAAGTAGCCGGCCGCTGCCGCTCATCTGGGACCTGTATCAGTATGACATAATTTGGTGGGCCTTTCAAGTTGGAATCCTTTGTGTGGTCCCGGAGAAATGTAAAATATTTGTAAAGAAAAAATATTCTTAAAAGATTATGCTATAATTACCATATTAACGCAAGATTTTGCAATTCTTTTTATTCTGTGTCGAAGTTTGCTTATATGGGGAGAAAAAAATGGAGCTGAAGATTCCGCTTATTGCTGCTATTGATGTGGGATCGAACTACATACAAATGATCATCGCTGAACTCAACCCTGGGGGGCAGGTCAAGATCCTCGAAGATGTTATCCAGCCGACCTCCATCGGCCGGGATACATTCACCATGGGCAGAATCGATCGCAAAACGATTCAGGAAACCTGTGAAATTCTGAAGGGTTTCAGCCAATTGCTGAAGGATTACCGGGTCAAGGATTACCATGCTGTCGGCACCAGCGGAATTCGCGAAGCGGAAAATCGGGAGTATGTGCTGGAGCTGATTCGACTAAAAACCAAAATAGAGGTTGAGATCATCAACAGTGCCCAAGAGCGGTTCTTTATGTATCGGGCTCTGCGCAGCTGCCTGCCCGGGCCTTTGCTGGCTGAGCACACCTCCCTGATCGTCAATTTGGCGGCAGGCGGTGTGGAAACCTCAATTTATGAGAACGGGGCGCTTATTTTTACCGAGTATTTAAAAATAGGCTCCTTGCGCTTAAGGGAAACTCTGGCCGATTTAGAAGCGAAAAGCATCAATTTTCCCGCTGTGATGGAAGAATTCATCGACAGCAAGACCTCATTGTTAAAAAGATTCCTTCAGGACATCAAGTTTACCAACTTTATCATGATCGGCAATGAAGTCCGTACCGTGGCCAATCTATGCGGAGAAGACCAGCGCATTGAGGTTGAAGACTTTACGAAGCTCTATGAAAAGCTCTTAATCATGACCGACGATCAAATAACCCGGACCTACGGCCTGGCCAAGAACCAGGCGGATACCTTTCTGCCCACGGTCATCACCTTGCATTGTTTTTTGAAGCTGACCCATGCCCGGCAGATTTATGTCCCGGATATCTCCCTGAAGAACGGTCTCATCTATGATTTGGCCGATGCACTGGTTGAGAGTCCGCAAAGCAAGGATTCCTTGAATGATATAATCAGCTCTGTCTGGTATATTGCCAATCGTTTTGGAGCAGACAGACGGCATGCAGAGCAAGTTGAAAAACTCGCCCTTTCCCTGTTTGATCAGACCGGGAAGATCCACGGGCTGGGCAGTCAGGAAAGGCTGTATCTGCAGGTTGCGGCCATACTCCATGCTGTGGGCTATTTTATCAGCTTTACAGATCCCCAGGAGCATGCCTATCGGATCATCAGGCACCGCAATATTATGGGGCTGTCTGCCCGGGACCTGATCTTGATTGCCAATATTGTACGCTATAACACTCAGGAATCCCCCAGTCATCAGGACGAAAATTATGAAGGGCTAATGGATAGGGATAAAATTGTCGTATCGAAGCTGGCGGCCCTTCTGAAGCTGGCTGAAGCCCTGGATGTTTCCCATAAAAACAAAGTGGAGAAGGTGGAGGTTCATCGGAAGGGAGAACAATTGATTTTCACCATGTATTCCTGGCAGGACCCCTTTTTGGAAGAATGGACCTTTCAGAACTGCAGTTCCCTTTTTGAGGAAGTCACGGGGATGCAAGTCATAGTGAAACGAAAAGGATTAAGCTTATGATGAAAACTATCTACGACAGCACGGGGAATTTTATCAATCGTGAATTAAGCTGGCTGGAGTTTAATCAGCGTGTTTTGGAGGGGGCTCAGGATACCGCCAATCCACTGTTTGAACGGTTTAATTTCCTTTCCATTGTCAGCTCCAATCTGGATGAGTTTTTTGCGGTGAGAGTCGCATCCTTAGGCGACCAAATCCTGGCTGGTCTGGACAAACGTGATCCCTCCGGCTTGCTTCCTCAGGAATGTATGGCTCAAGTTGTGGCGCGTGCCCATGGGATAATAGAAGATCAGTACCGGTGTTACAGGAACTCTCTGCTTAAAAAACTCAGGAAGGAAAACATCAATATTGTCAACCCTAAATCTTTAACCAAGGACCAAAAGAAATTTGTGAAGGATTATTACCTGCATAGAGTTTTTCCGGTGCTCACCCCCCTGGTGGTGGATCAGGGCCGGCCTTTTCCTTTATTACGCAGCAGAGAGCTGTATATTGCCTTATTGATTAAAGGAGCGGAGACCCATCTTTTCGCCACGGTTCAAGTTCCGAAAGTCCTGCCCCGCTTTGTGGAAGTTCCCTCGGCGACCAAAGACAGGGAATTTATAATGTTGGAGGATCTGATCACCTTAAAATTGCCGGATCTTTTTCAAGGGCATAAGCTGGCAGCCACAGGTTTTTTCCGCATTACCCGCAATGCCGACCTGGATTTCGACGAAGAGGGGGCGGAAGATTTATTAGAAGCCATTGAATTATCCATACGTCAGCGCAAATGGGGTTCGGTGATCCGCCTGGAGGTGGGCAAAGGGTTTCATAAAGATCTTCTGGCCATCCTTAAGGAAGAATTGGAAATAACGCAGGACAAAATTTATGAAATACGGGGACCCATTGATCTGACGTTTCTCTCGGACTTCATTAAGCTTAAGGGATGTGAGCATTTACGCTATCTCCCTTTTCAACCTCAGGATGTCCCGGAACTGATCAGGGAAAAGGATATCTTCAAGGCCATTCAGGAGCAGGATATTCTGCTTCATCACCCCTACCAATCCTTCCAGCCGGTGGTCGAGTTAGTGAAAAGGGCAGCCAGAGATCCTCAGGTCCTGGCTATTAAACAAACCCTTTACCGCGTCAGCGGTAATTCGCCGATTATCGCCGCCCTGGCTCAGGCGGCAGAGCTTGGCAAACAGGTTACGGTTCTTGTGGAACTTAAGGCCCGCTTTGACGAGGAGAAAAACATTCATTGGGCCAAGCATCTGGAAGAGGCCGGCTGCCATGTCATCTATGGTTTAGTGGGGCTGAAAACCCATTGTAAGGTCCTCCTGATTGTGCGCCGGGAGGAAGATGGCATCAAGCGCTATGTTCACATGGGCACGGGCAATTATAATGATGTGACGGCTAAAATCTATACGGATATCGGGCTGATGACCGTGAACCCCCAGTTCGGGGCCGATGCCTCGGCTTTGTTCAATATGCTTTCCGGGCTCTCCCAGCCTGTTAACCTGAATAAATTTACTCTGGCTCCCCATGGGATGAGAGAGAAATTCCTCCAGCTTATTGAGGATGAAGCACATAACGCCCAAAAGGGAATGAAGGCGGTCATCGTCGTCAAGGTTAATTCTCTGCTTGATAAGCAAATCATTCTCGCTTTATATCATGCTTCCAGCCAGGGTGTGGAAATCAAGCTGATTGTGCGGGGAATCTGCTGCCTCCGGCCCGGTCTGCCGGGAATCAGCGAGACTATTTCCGTCCGCAGTATTGTGGGAAGATTTCTGGAGCACAGCCGTATCTTTTATTTCTATCATGGCGGAGAAGAGCTGGTGTATTTATCCAGTGCCGACTGGATGCCAAGAAACCTGGATCGCCGGGTTGAGCTGCTCTTTCCTGTCGAAAATCCGGAGACCAAGGAAGAAGTAAAGGCCATACTGGACATAGCCTGGCAGGATACGGTAAAGGCCCGCATATTAAACGCCAAAGGTATCTATAAAAAGGTGGATAAACGGCGGAAAAAATCAGTCAAAAGCCAGGATGCCCTCTGTGAACGAGCGGTAGCTCAAAGCACCAGGGAAAAAGCAAGGCTGCAGGAAAGACTGGAGGGGAGTTTTCATCCCGTGACTGCCGATGTTGAAATGCAGGGGCTTACTGGAATGAAATAAGCATAGCTGAAAAGTACAAATACCGGGAGGAATTCGCAATGGAATTAATCTTGATGCGCCATGGACAAGCTGAAGAGAATATGGAGAATGATGCGGAACGCACCTTAACAAAAGAGGGGCAGAAGAAGCTCAAACGGGTAGCCTTTGGTATCGATCATTTGCTGGACGGGAAGAAAAAGATTTGTATTTGGACGAGTCCGCTGGAAAGAGCTTGGCAGACGGCTCAGATCATCGCTAAGAAGCTGAATGTATCGGAGGTGGAAAAGGTCGAGCTCCTGGCCACAGGGGGCGATCTCATGGCTTTGCTCGAAGAGTGGCTGCCGCAAAAGCAAGCCGATTGCTTAATCATCGTGGGTCATCAGCCCTATCTGTCGGACTGGAGCGTGAAACTGGCTGCTACCCCCCTGCCTTTTAAAAAAGGAGCCATCGCAGGGTATAAATTTAATGAGGAGTCTCCCTTAACGGCTCAATTGCGCTGGTTTGTGCAGCCCGGTGTGTGGTCGAAATAAGGCTGCGGAGAAGAGCATAACAGATTGGTTCAGATAAGATAAGCTCAAAGTCAGATAAGATTAGATTAATAGAAAAAACCCGGCTCGACGAAAGTTGAGCGGGTTTTTTTCAGGTTAACCATAAGTTCATGCCGACAAACCTCCCCTGATCAAGTAGGTTGATTTATTCGCGATTTTGATCATGGCCGGTTGGTGGTTGGTATAGACGGCCACGTACTTAAAGCCGGCCTTTTGCAGCCGTTCCAGGCCGTCTTGAATGCCTTCGCCCACATCTTCAGCCCAGTGGGCATCCGAACCCACGGTAATGATTTCCCCGCCCAGCTCCTTGTAGAGGCGGATAATATCCAAATCCGGCAAGCATTCCCGAGACGCTTGACGGAGCCCGGAGGTGTTTACTTCGATGCCTTTGCCTTTGTCAATGACGATCTTGAGAATTTCCGCCAATTGCTCCCGATCATTTATAAGGTTGGCCCGCAGCCGGTAATTGGCCGCATAGCGCTTGACCAGATCCAGATGTCCGAGACAATCATAGTGGCCCCATTGGGCTAAGGCTTTGAGTTCTTTCAGGTAGATTGCACAATAGGCGGTCAGGTTTTCCGGTGTGTAGCGCACTTCGCTGAAATCCACATTGTCCGGCATACGGTGGGCGGAGCCGAGCACATAATCATAAGGATACTCTTCGATGAGCTGCAGTGAATACTTGGCAAAACGATGGGGCTGGCCTAACTCCACTCCGCTCTTGATGCGGAGTTTCCCCTCGAAGTGCTGGCGGGCTTCGGAAATCTCGGCAAAATACTTCCGGGCATCATACTCCAAATACTCTTCATTGCCCGCAGAGGGTTCGAAGTGATCGGTGATGGCGATTTCCTGCAAGCCCCGGGCGACGGCTTTAGCGCAGAGGGCGAAAATCCCGTCATGGGCATCCGTGGAGTTCAGGGAATGCATGTGATAATCCACTAAAACCATAGTGTCCTCCTTTTCAATAATGATTTACCGCTTTTACTATAACAGGAGATTGTTAACATGGTTTTATGCCTGTGTTAAAAGACAGTTAAAAATAAGGTAAAAAATGGTTAAAAAGAAGGTTGAATGCGGAACAGCCGGATTACTGCGAATCGGGATTCAGGCAGAAGGCGGATTTGAGCAAATCGGTTTCCTGTTGAAGCCAGGCGATAACCTCCGCTTTTTTTTTCATCACGGGAGCGATTTGCTGCCAGAGTATTTGGAAAGACGCTTCTGCGCTGTTGAGAACCATGGGTTCGTTAATAGAAAAACGCACCGGCTCAGTATTGGCCGGTCCCAGGATCTCGACGATGAGGGTATGCCTTTCTTTAAGCACGCAAGATACATTTTTCTCCAGCCCGGGAAGGAGCGCGTGCTTTCGGACAAAAGCCATTGAGTAATGATCATAGGTCTTTAGAAGGGTAATGAGGTGCTGCAGGAAATCGATCAATTCTTCCCTTTCCAGATCTACCGCATAGAGTCCAACGGGATCACAGAGGTAGAATTGGCGGTTTTTTACGAGATAATTGAGGCTGTCCATAGTGTAGATATCCTTGTATTCGTAGATTTTGATATTGGTCTGGAAAGCTTCCAGGCATTTTTGGTGGAAAGCCAGGGCTGAAGCCATTTCTTGGCTGGATGGGTTCCTTTTCTGCAACAGTTTTTTATAGAGCTGGAGGGGAAGAGTAAAGATGCTGAAGCTATTCTTAAAAAGAAAGCGATTGCCGATGGCCTCTTCACTTTCCAGCAGAGAGTTGCGGAAACGTTCATCTTTGTCTGCCGGATAGTGATTAAGCAAAGGGGTTGCGGAAGACTGGGTAAGCCCCAGCCAATACTCTTCATAAAAGGAAATGGCCAGAGGGTTGCGGAGATACAGGGCGCAGGATTTATCGGACTGAGCGACAAAACAAGAGAGAACCCCGGTTTCCGGCACGATAAAATAATCCTTGCCGAGGGTCAAGGAATCGTAGCTTTTCAAATAGTAGAGATAAAGTTGATTTGTGCCAAGGAGTGGTTTGAAAAAATTGAGCAAATCCATCATCCGCTGCAGGTCATGGGTGATTCGCAGCAGGTAGTGGATCTCGCAGCCCTGAGCCATTAAATCCACCAGCATGGTTTGGAATTGCCGTAGATCATCTTCGCCGGACATATAAAAAAATACATCATTGAAATAAGTGATGTATATTACTTTTCTTCTCTTATGGGTTTGAAGTGCCAGGCCTAAAAGATGCCTGAAGGCTGCGGCCACATTAGGGGTTCCGGAAATAATCTTGTCGTCATGGGACATACTGACCACTTCATTATAAAAAGGCGGATTCGCTATCGATTTTTTGTATTTAAGCAATTTCTTGGCTTCCTTAGTGTGCAGTTTATGATTGTTCAGGGAAATGCCCTGAGCTTCAAAAAGCACTTTTTTAATCTTTACTTCGTTGCAGTCCGTTTCGGCATCAACACCAAAAACCCTTTCAAATAGCTCATTGATAAGCTGAATTTGCAAAGAGTTTTTTATGTTTGCTGATAAAAACTGGGTGATTGCTTCTATGTAATTGGAGTCATACGATGGAATCCTTTTCCCATTTACCCATCGGTTAACAAGGGAGCCATCCACATTAAGGGCTTTGGAGAGCCTGTTGATACTTACTCCCAGTGCAGAAAGCAGGTATTTCAGGCAATGGGCAAAATCAATGGATGTGTTCATGCATATACCTTCTTTATTTCCTTCTTTTTCATTATAAAGATTTATAGATATTTGTCTTAAAAAGATGTTCAGATGTCATAGCCATGGTTATGACATCTGGGGAAAGATTGTTTCATTCTTCCAAATAACATTATAATATGATTCTTATATGAAGATTAACGACATATTTTGTCTGGAAGCGACATGAAGCAAAACTATTCTTCTCGTTGACTTTAATGATTAAGGTGATGGAGAGGGAAGAGGGAACCGTGGAAGAGGAAACTGTGATCACAACTGTCAACACAAGTTCCAATAAGGACAAAACTTCGCCGGACTCCAAAGACTGTGCTCTGGAGAAGCTTAACCTGAAGCTCTCGGCAAGCGTCATTGCCCAGCACGGCTACCGGGTTTCCCGGCTTTGTGAAAGCATGGGCAGGCAATTAGGCTTAAGGGAAATGGCTCTCAGGGAACTCAGTATGGCGGGACTCTTTCATGATCTGGGCAAGATAGCTATCAGCAGAGCTATTCTTGAAAAAGCCGGCAAGCTGACTGAAGAGGAATATAGGGAGATACAACGCCACTCGGAAATAGGGTCCCAAATCCTCAGTTCGGTCAAAGGAATGGAAAAAGTGGCGGAGTATGTGCTTTATCATCACGAGCGCTGGGACGGACAGGGCTATCCCCGGCAGCTTCAGGGGAAGGAGATTCCGCTGTACTCCCGGGTGATTGGCTTGGCTGATGCTTATGATGCCATGACAAACAACCGGAGCTATCGCAAGGCCTTATCCAAAAAAGCGGCTATTCAGGAGTTGCTATGGCATTCAGGGACCCAATTTGATCCGGATCTGGTGGGGGAATTCATTAAGATACTGTAGGTGCTTAGTGAGGTGCCGGACAGAAACAAAAGGGAGCTGCAACAATGCAAAAATTTCGCAATTTGAAAACGGCCACAAAACTGAATAGCTTGACAATGTTCATGGCTGTATTTCTCGGCCTTGTCGGCTTGGTGGGGATCTATTCCGCCCATAACCTGGCCGCTTCGGTGGAAAATATGTACCAGAATAATCTGCTCCCCGTCAAATGGGTGAATGGGGCCCGGGGACAAACCAGAGCGGTAGAGGCTCTGACCCTTGAAGTATTTATGGCTCAGGATCAAATCAAGCAGCAGGAGATTCTGCAGGAGATGGAGGAGCGGGTCGCGGAAGTGGATACTCTTCTTGCTGATTACAGCAAAGCAGATATGGATGCCCATGAGCGGGAACAGTTCACGAAGCTGATGGATATCCTGCAGATCTACCGTACGGAAAGGAATAAAGCCATCGATATGGCAACAGCGGGAAACCAGGATGAGGCGTTTAGGTATTTTTCTGCCAATGCGGCAAGCCAGGTTGATGCTGTGAATGATCTTTTAAAGGATCTTGCCGATTATAACGCCCAGCTTGCCGATGAGGAAGAGATAAAAAGCAAGGCAACGGCAGCCATGACCACTAAAATTATGGTGGGCATAACGTTGGCTGCCATAGTCTTGGCTTTAGGTATCGGCCGGTTCATCGCCAGGCTGATTGCTAATCCCCTGATTCAAGTGGAAGGCACCGTTCGGGAAATCGCCCAGGGGAACCTGACCGTGGAAAAAATGGCGATAGATTCTGAAGATGAGGTGGGCCGGCTGGCTGCGGGGATCAATGCTATGACGGAAAATTTGCGGCTTTTAATTGAAAACATAACCCACACAGCGGAGCAAGTAGCCGCTTCGTCAGAGGAACTGACAGCCAGTGCCGAGCAGTCCGCCTCGGCTACCAATTCGATTGCCGCAACCATTACCGAAGTAGCGGCAGGAGCGGCCAGACAGGAAGCAGCCGTTGATGATGCGGCGTCGATTGTGGAAGAGATGTCGGCCGGCATTCAACAGGTTGCAGCTACGACCAACAGTGTCTCAAGATCTGCCGAGCTGACAGCCAATGCGGCCGGTCAAGGAGACAAGGCGGTAAACGCGGCTGTGAGTCAGATGAAAAACATCGAAAAAACGGTAGCAGGCACGGCCCAGGTCGTTACCCAATTAGGGGAGCGATCGAAAGAAATCGGTCAGATTGTGGATGCTATCTCCGGAATTGCCGCCCAAACCAATCTGCTGGCCCTCAATGCGGCGATCGAGGCGGCTCGTGCCGGTGAGCAGGGCAGAGGGTTCGCTGTCGTTGCCGAGGAAGTACGCAAGCTGGCCGAGCAATCCCAGGAAGCGGCTAAGCAGATTGCCGATCTGATTGCAGAGATCCAGAAGGAGACCCTTAGTGCTGTGAAGGCTATGAATGAGGGTACCCATGAAGTGAAGATCGGCTCGGAAGTGGTCAACACTGCCGGAGAGGCCTTTGCCGAGATTGTCGGCCTGATCGGCGACGTTTCCACTCAGGTCAGGGAAATCTCCGCAGCAATTCAGCAGATGGCTTCCGGAAGTCAGCAAATTGTGGATTCGGTACGGGATATCGACCGCGTCAGCAAGGAAGCATCCGGTCAGACGCAGACCGTTTCAGCTGCCACCGAAGAACAGTCCGCATCCATAGAGGAAGTAGCGGCATCCAGTGAGGAACTGGCTAAAATGGCGGAGGAGCTGCAGCGTGCGGTCAGGAAGTTCAGGATATAGAAAATCGGGGAGAGGGCTGCAAGGATTTTAAAGAGTGTTTAAAGTGTTAAGTAGCATTATGTAGCGTTAAAGGGCGTCTTTAGGTTTCGATTGAATTCAATTGAATCTTAAAGACGCTGTTTTTTTGCACCTTTTGATGGCTGGTCTTTTTGCTTTGTTTGATTGCTGGTATGATAGAGCCGGATAACAGCAAATTATTTAAGAAAATTATTTTAAGAAATTATGCGAAAAGTTGCTTTTAACTTCGTTGTATAGAGTGTAAGAGCTCTTACAAGGAAAAGAGGGAAACCATGAAGACCAAGGACAATTACATAGGGCGCTTGAAAAATAGAGATGAAGATGCTCTGGAATTCATTATGGATGAATACTTCCCTTTAGTGAAGGGGATTGTCCGTCAAGTCCTGCTTCCTATCGGCAGCCGGGAACTGACGGAGGAATGCATCAGTGATGTGTTTCTTGCTGTTTGGCATCATGCCCAAAAGTTCAAGGGAGAAGGAGAAGAGGAGTTTCGCAAGTGGCTTTGCGCTATCGCTAAATACAAAGCCATAGATTTTTACCGCCGGGAAAGAAAAAACCTGGAAGTTCCTGCTTCCGATCGTGAAGGAATTGACCTGTTTCCGCCTCAAGAATCGGCGGAAGAGCAGGTGCTTTTTATGGAGAATGCCAAGGAAATGAATAAACTGCTGAACTCTTTCTCTGCTACAGATCGCAATATATTCATCATGAAATTCTTTTGGGGGATGCCCTCGGAAGAGATCTCCAGAAAACTGGGATTGACCAAATCAGCTGTGGATAATCGTATCTACAGGAGCAAAAAACAACTGGTAAACGGTGTCTTGAGCTTGGGAGAAGGGGGATATTGAGGATGAAGGATCTTTACGATTTTTTTAATGAGATAGACATTGATTTAAATGAGTTTGCAGAGGCGGAGGTGGATGAGTTGGAAAAGTCGAGAGTTAAACAAAGGGTGAGAGAAGGTATCGCCGCAAGCGGTCAGCCGGGCGGGCTGAAGAAACGGAGCAAAAGCAAGGCGATGGTGGCTGTTGCCGCCGCTCTGGTCATGACCGTTGGACTCTCCGGGTTTGGCCTGGTCTTTCCCGCTTATGCCAGGGAAGTCCCTGTCATCGGTGATATTTTCCGGTTTTTAGATGACGGACGTACGGGAGTTTATGATTTATATACGGAAAAAGCCTTGGACATCAATATGGTCAAGGCGGATAATGGCATTGAAGTGACCTTGAATCAAGGGATTTACGACGGCAGAACCTTATCCTTCACCTATACCATCAAGACGGAAAAGGATTTTGGGGAAAGACCTTATTTGAACAGCAGGGTCGAGGTCGATTTTGCCCAGGCTTCCACTGGCAGCGCCCAATTAAAACGGGTCAGCCCTGGCGTCTATGTGGGGCAAAGCAACTATACCTTTTTCAGTGAGGAGGAAGTCCGGGAGGCGATTTCCTTCCGCTGGAGGATTTCCGGGATGACGAATATGGAGGAAAGCACAGAAACAGGAGACTATCCAAAGACAGATTGCAAGCTGAACTTCAGCGTATCCTTAAATGCTCTGGATTATACCGTGGTCAAGATTGATGACAATCAGACTCAGGCTCAGAATGTGGCCATCAGTCTAAATCGCCTCTCCCTAACCCCTATCAATACCCTTCTCTACTACTCTGAAATAGTCCCTAATAATCTCTCCCATGCAGTGCAGATGGATTGGGAAATTAAGGATGATTTGGGCAATGTCTATGAGTATGAAGGAAATGGGGGGCAGGGCAAAGTCGGTGATCAAACCACGGAGATGGAAAATATCATCACCTTTAAACGTCTTGATCCTAAGGCGAAAACCCTGTTGATCACACCGACCTTGAAGCTGGTTCATAGCCAGGGCGGCGGTATGGCATTCGATGCAAACGGAAAGGAAACCCCGCTTGTCTATGAAGGGCTGCCGGAAGGGGTCGATGCCGGGGAGTGGACCATGAACCCGATTAGGGTAGACCTCAGTACCGTGAACTAAGACCTTCCCGGGCTTGCCTTGCGGGTCTGAGCAGTGCGGTGCAGGATACTATGGTGTAGGATACTATATAATCTGATAGCAAAAGAGGAAGACCTGCTCTGTTTAAGGGCGGGTCTTCCTCTTTTTACATTGTCAAAAAGTATAAGTGCAACCTGCGGACTTCGCCTCATTTGTGAGCATGGGTTTAAGGCGCTGCGAAGCCGGTTTTTCTTTAGGGCACTTTCAGCGAAGTTTAATCACTGGGGAATGATGATCTCCGCTTTTTCGCCAATTTTTAAGGGGATTTCGGGAGTCAGGTTAACTTTGATCTTCATGCTTTCCTTATTCTTATTGGCAGAGGTCTGCATGTCTTTGGGGGTATACTGGGCCTTCACATCGATAAAGCTGACGGTTCCTTCATATTCCTTCTCTCCCCAGCGGATGGCGACCGTTTGTCCGTGGCTTATTTTCGGCAGAGATTCCTTGGGCAGATAAGCTACCAGGTGTTTCTCTGTTTCGGAAGCGATATCGACGAGATTAAATCCGGGAGAGATCATATTTCCGGGCAGATAATTCCTGCTGATCACCGTTCCGTCCTGAAGAGCGTGCAGGGTATATTTGCTTAAATTATCTTTGGTCTGGCGGATTTGCACTTCCGTCAAAGCCAGATCGGCCTGAGCCGCGTCTATTTTTTCCTGGGAGGTGCCTTTCTGGATTAAGGCTAATTGCCGGCGGGCATTATCCAATTGGATGGCGGCCGTGGATACCGCAGCTTCGGCTAAATCCGCCTGGTATTTGATTTTATCCAGTTCGGACTGAGCCATAGCGCCGGCTTCCTGCAGAACCTGAGCATCTTCATAATCCTTTTTGGTCCGGCCTTGGGTCAGCTGAGCATTGGCAGAGGCTATTTCCGCTAAAGCGACGTTATTCTGGCGCTGCTTCACTTCCTCAGGGTCCGCTCCTGCCGTCAATTCAGCCAAAACCGCCTGTTTTTTGGCCAGGGCTTGCTCCAATTGCTCCAGAGCATACCGCTCATTGCTGTCATCCAGCACCGCCAGAATGTCACCGGCTTTGACTGCCTGGCCAAGCTCTACATTCAGTTGACTGATTTTCCCGGATACTTCGCTGTAATGGGCGTAGATGCTCGTCTCCGCGATGCCGGTCAAGACCAGGCCGGATGGGGAAGAACAGCCGGATGCGGTTAAGATGAATCCAAGCAGGCCTATGAATAAGAAGCCGAAGTTTATGGGTCTTTTTTGCATAACCCAGTTTCCTCCTCAGTTAGATTAAGTTTGTGGAGTATTTGCCTTGGAAAAGAACGTTTGGAAAGGGCCGATGGAGTAGTCTCCAGGATTTTGCTTTACAGCGGTCGCTCCATAAGCTGCGCGGACAAAACTAGCGCTCAAGTTCTCCGCTACGTCGGGTGCACCTGCGCCGTTAAGTAGTCTCTGTGGTGTGGCGGCTTGGGCGAAACCCTCGCCCGGGTTTCGTGGCCAAATCGCTCCTCGAAAGCACTGCTTTCGCACTTGTTCTCAATGGCCGGTTGGAAACGTCCTGTTTCCAACCCGACTCCGCTGCGTGCTTTTCGCGAAGTTTTGTTTCCGCTCGCTTAAATTCGCTCCCTTTCGTAAAGCAAAATCTCTGGGTTGTTTTTTTGGTTTGAGCGGAGCGATGTGAGAAATGCGGGGGAAGTCGTCTGACCCAAGCAGTTTTTTCAGCTTTGCCGACGCCGCTTGCGGCATGGTCGGCTACCTTGGGAAAGCCGCTGGGGATGACCCCAGAAAAAGCTTGTAAAAGATCCAAGAGAAGCTAAAAAAACCTAAAAGCGTAGCTTTGCGTACAAAAGCGGACGGATTTAGCGGAGGGGCGGTCGGGTGAACGAGGCTTTCTTAACATTGTGAAGCCACTGGTTGACATGCAGAAAGCAGCGGGGTTTGGCGTAACAGTTAAGAAAGCGAGTGAACCAGCTCCGGAGCTATGGAGTACGCGTTGTGCGTAAAGCTACGTGACCCGGGCATCCGTACCCTCTCTTTCAGATCCTTCGATACTTCTTCAGAAGCAGGGTATTCACCATCATGAACAGTACAGAGCAAGCCAGGATAATCCCTAAATCCCAGGCGATGACGGCAAAGCCGCCGCCTTTGATCATCACTTCGGTCAGAGCATGGGCTATATAATAGAGGGGCATAGCGTAGCCGACGACCTCCATCCCGGCGGGCAGATCAAACAAACCGGAGAAGAAAATCTGAGGGACGATGATCAAGGGGATAAATTGAATCATCTGAAACTCATTATTAGCCAGAGTGGAAGCCAGAATCCCCAAAGTCAGGGCGATCATGGCGGTGAGTAGGGTAATGAGCAGGATCAAAGCAAAGGAACCGATCATCATGACCTTGAGCACATAGACACAGTACCAGGAGATCAGGAAGGATTGCAGAACTGTAAAGAGGCCAAAGCCCAGAACATAACCCACTACGATCTCCCAGCGCCGGACCGGGGTGGACAGGAGTTTTTCCAAAGTTCCCGAAGTGCGCTCCTGCAAGAAGGAAATTCCCGATACCAAAAAAACAAAGAAGAAAATAATAAAACCGATTAAGGTGGCCCCGAAATTATCGAAGGTTGGCAAATCCTCCTGACCGTAAACATAATTGACTTCTGACTTAAGATCCGGCCTGGAAGACAGAGCAGAATTCTTGGCCTGCTCCAAAGCGGCCAGAGCGGCTTTAGCCTTGGTGGGGTTGCTGCCGTCCACGTCGATGGCGGATTTTCCGCCGCTTATGTCAATGCTGGCGATGATCTCTCCCTGCTCCAGGGCCCGGCGGGCTTCGCTCTCGCTGTAGCGCAAGCCTCGGACATTGTGTTCCTCAAGTTTATCCTCAAATCCCGCCGGGGCATTGATAACGGCTACCTTCACCAGGGGAACGGTGTCCCCCAGAATAAAATAAACCAGGGTGAGGAGAAAAATAGGGGCCACCAGCATCAAAGCCAGGGTGCGCCGATCATGGCGCAGTTGATTTAAGATCCGGAAGGTTAAAGCTCTAACTCTCATCTTGTTGTCCTCCATAATAGATGAAAGCTTCTTCGATGTCGTTGACACCGATCCTTTCCTGCAGCTCCCGGGAGGTGCCCTTAGCGATCAGGCGCCCATCCCGCATCATCGCCAGGCTGTGGCACTTATCCGCTTCATCCATGACATGGGTTGTGACCAGGATCGTAATCCCTTGCCTGGCCAAGGTGTTTAATTCCGCCCAGATCGTTCGCCTTAAAAGTGGGTCGATCCCTACCGTAGGTTCATCCAAAACCAGTACCGGCGGGTTGTGCATAACCGCCATAGCCAGGGAAAGCCGCCGTTTCATCCCGCCGGAAAAGGCCTGGACCGGTTTGTGGAGGTGTTCGGTAAGATTGACCAACTCCATGACTTCCACCGTCCGTTTCTTGATCTCTCCCTTGCTCATGCCGTATATTGCTCCAAAAAACTGCAGATTTTCTGCTGCAGTCAAGGTACCATAGAGAGCATCGGACTGAGCCATATACCCCACCTTGTTCATTAAGCTCAGCTGGGGCATTCTTTCACCGAGAACATAAGTTTCACCGGAAGTAGCTTCCAGTATCCCGGCAATTATTTTCACGATCGTGGTTTTGCCGCAGCCGGAAGGGCCCAGCAAGCCGTAGATATGGCCATAGGGAATTTCCAGGTCGATCTCTTTAAGGACATGCTTTTTGCCAAAGAATTTATTGACCTTACGCAAAACAATGCAATGCGGTTGCTCCATTTCTGTCCTCCTGAATTCAGCATTAGTTATTGGACAGTGAGTTGATTATTTTCCTGATTCGATTATAATCAAATCAAAATGAGTCTTCAATAAACAAAATCAAGCATAATGACGGTTAGTGAACACTGGGCTTTAATATGTTCATTTATTAATTTAAGCAAAGACATTTTAAGTAAGAATATTTTGAGTAGGAGATATTTTGAGTAAGGGATATTTCAGGAAAGGGGAAATCAGGCTATGAATCCAACGGAAGATCGGCGCATTATCCGTACTAAAGAAGCCATTCGTGCCGCCTTAGTGGCCCTAATCGAAGCAAAGGGTTTTGAGGCACTATCGGTTAAGGATATTACGGCAAAAGCGAATATTAATCGGGGGACTTTTTACCTCCACTATAGGGATAAATTTGATCTGCTGGATCAGACCCTGGAAGAAGTGATCAAGGATATCGAAAGGATCGTCCTGAAGATTACCGCGCTTTCCACAGCGGATTTTGCTGATGCCCGCATACCCGCTGCCGTGGTTGTAAGATTGTTCCAGTATGTCGATGACAATGCTGCCTTAATGCAAGCCATTATGGCGACCAAAGGAAATTATGCTTTGCAATCTAAGATGAAGAAATTAATGTGGAGCAATATTTTCGAAAAAAATTGCCTCACCTTAGTCAAAAAGGAGAAGTTTCTGGTGCCCGGTGAGTACCTGGCTTCCTATATCGCTTCCGCCCATTTTGGCGTGATTCAGGAGTGGCTGGACAGGGGACGGCAGGAATCACCGGAGGAAATGGCCAGGATTCTCATCAATATCACATTTCGCGGCCCCCTCTTTGCAGCCGGAATCCTTCCTTAATGGTGTGATTGCTTGTGAAGTAAAGAAAGAGTAGAATGTATTAAGAAAAGTTTTATGAGAAAAAAATAACAATGTGATACAGGGAGGGACACCAATGAAAATGACGGTGTTATATCATTCCAAGACAGGAAATACCAAACAGATGGCCGAAGTGATTGTTGAAGGTATTCAAACAGTGGAGGGGGTTGAAGCCAAAGCATTTCCCATTGAAGCCATTGATGAAGCGTGGGCAAAGGAAAGCAAATGCATCATCCTGGGTTCCCCGACCTATATGGCCAGTGTATGCGGAACTATCAAAAGTTGGCTGGAAGGCCCTTGCAAAAAATATAATCTGCCCGGAAAAATTGGCGGGGCTTTCGCTACTGCCGATTACATACATGGGGGTGGTGAGCTTGGCATTCGCTTGATTCTCGACCATATGCTGGTATATGGGATGCTTACTTATTCCGGCGGTGGCTCGTATGGGAAGCCTGTGATTCATTTGGGGCCGGTCGCCTTGAAGGACCATCTGGAAGAAAGCAAAGACACCTTCCGGCTCTATGGACAACGCATGGCAACCAAGACACTGGAGGTTTTTAATTGAATTCAGGATTATTAAAACTACTGGAATCTTCCCTTAATATAGCAAAACAAACGGTGGACCGGACTGCGAACCGGCCGCCGTTTGTTGATGGTTTGCTTGACTATAGAAGACTAAGACAAGGTTAAAACAAGGCTAAAACACGACTAAAACGTGATCACTCTAGGAGCCTCTGTAAAAGAGGAAAAAGTAGCTGTGGCATCTTTCAGGTAGAATACGATAGTGTTACCGTCATCGGCTTTATACCTTCCCTGCAGGGATGGGTAAGCATCCAGCAGATGCTGCTTGGCTTCCAGGCGGTCATCCTCAACAGCGACCGCTGCCACACGAATCCATTTGCCGCCCTCCAACACCCCGCAGATTTCGATTTTAGGGCTGGCCTTTAATTGTTTGTACACATCCTTGACCTTGCCGGTTTGAATATAGAGCTTGTCTTCAAAAATAGTGACGGTGCCGAAAGGGCGGACCCGGGGCTGATCCCCATCTTGAGTGGCCAGGTAATAGGTTCCGCACTGTTTCAAAAATTCATAGACTTCCTGCATGGCTGCATCCTCCGTTTCTTAGGGATTGACGGATAATCCCCTGATCATTATTATTGAATCATGACGGGATAGTTAGTTCAAGTACGATTATTTAGTATAGTAAGTATCTAATAGGATACTAAGGAGGATCTATGGAAAAAGATTTATATGGAATTTGTCCCTATGTGACGGCGCAAAAATTGCTTACAGGGAAATGGACGTTGCTGATCATGTATCATTTGAGTCTTAAGACGATGCGCTTTAATGAACTGCAAAGAGCGCTCCCCAGTCTAACCCAGGCTACCCTGACCAAACAGCTGCGGATGATGAGTGATAATGGTCTGATTATCCGCACTGTCTATGATCAAATACCGCCCAAGGTCGAGTATTCTCTCAGCGAGCTGGGAGAGCGGTTTCAGCCGGTTTTAAATGCGATTCAGGAGTGGGGAACCGAATATATCGATTTTTTGAAAGGCAAATCAAGTTAAAGCTTCATAGTTTAAAATGAGTAGTTTAGCTTTATTCAATAAAAATTTAATGAATTCCTAAGAATTCTTTAGCGTATTTTTAAGAACTAAGACCTATAATGCAGTTAGCAGGGTTACAGTGAAGCTTGATCAAGCATATTTTTTGGAAAAGCGTTTTTACAGTTTGCGTACCTCTGCATAGAAAGAAAGTCTATGACTAAGTGAAAAGGAAGTTAAAAGAGATGCAAACTATCATTAAAAACCTCAGGCCTCTTAGTTACATGTTGTCCATTCCTATTTTGAATATTTTTTATGCTTTGCTCAATAATGCTGATCGCGGAACGTATAGCCTGGTGACAGACTTAGATCAAACCATTCCTTTTTTAAAAGGGTTTATTGTGCCTTATATCATTTGGTATTTTTTCATTTTCGGAACCCTGGTTTATTTTTGCCTCAAGGATAAAAAGGTCTACTACCGGACCTTGTTGGCTTTTAACCTTGGCTTGCTGGTGTGTTACGGGACTTATTTTGTTTTCCAAACCCATGTTCCCAGACCGGAGCTCGTTGGCTATGATGTTCTGACGAAACTGGTTGCGCTGATTTATAGTCAGGATCAGCCTTATAACGCCTTTCCAAGTATTCATGTTCTATCGACCTTTTTAATGGTTAAAGGAATCAATAAGTGCCAAGGCAAAAATTATCTGAATACGTCTCTGGTCTACGCCAATGCGGTTCTGATTATTTTATCGACTCTCTTTGTCAAACAGCATGTCATTTTAGATGTCTTGGCAGCGATAGTATTGGGCAGTCTGCTTTTCGATCTGGTTTATCATGCCAATTGGGAGGACTTACGGCTAAGTCTAAAGAAACCTTCTTTAATAAGGAAGCCCGCTTTGATAAGGAGCCACTCTTTGGTAAGGAACCAATCTTTGGTGCTGATGGTGAAAAAGAAGTCAGAAGTCTGAGGCCTTTGAAAATACAAAAATCCCCGTCATTAGCGGGCGTGCTTGTAATTCCATCCAGATACGCTATAATGGGTATAGGTGGAAATAAAAGGCTTGGCAGCACCTGTTGATTATGTGCGACTTGAGGAACAGAAGCTTGAGACAGAATGAAGCAGGCGCATGTGTAGGATAAAAACCTTGCATGCGCTTTTTGACATTAGGAAGGTGAATTGATGGGACATATTACAAGTAAAGATGCCTATAAGAATTTAGAAGAGAGAATCAACTGGTTTACACAAGGGGCTCCGCCCTCGGAAAGCCTGTATAAAATTTTGCAGGTTCTCTATACAGAACCTGAAGCCAAATGGGTGGCCCTCTTGCCGGTTCGTCCCTTTACGGCCAAAAAAGCAGCGAAAATCTGGCAGATCAGCGAAGGAAAAGCAGAAGCCCTTTTAGAGAATCTTTGCCAGAAGGCGCTGCTTGTGGATTCATTTTATAACGGGGTCCGTCAATTTGTCATGCCACCGCCTATGGCAGGGTTTATTGAATTTGCCTTGATGCGGACAAGAGGCGACATTGATCAGAAATACTTAAGTGAATTGTATTATCAGTATATGAATGTGGAAGAAGATTTTGTCAAGGACTTGTTTTTCGCAACGGAGACGCGTCTGGGGCGGGTGTATGTTCAAGAGCCGGTTTTGACCAATAATAACACCATTCATATTCTGGATTATGAAAGAGCCAGCCATATTATTGAGGAAGCAACACATATCGGCCTGGGAACGTGTTATTGCCGGCATAAGATGCACCATACAGGTCAATCCTGCGCCATCAATGCCCCCTGGGATGTTTGCCTGACCCTTGGCAATGTTGCCCGCTCTCTTGCCGAACATGGGCAGCATGCCAGGTTGATTGATAAGCAAGAGGCCATGGATGTCTTAGAGCGCTCTTATGCAGCCAATCTGGTGCAAATGGGCGAAAATGTCCGCGAGGACCCGGCCTTTATCTGCAATTGCTGCGGGTGCTGTTGTGAAGCCTTGCAGGCAGCAAGAAAATTCAGCCCCATGCAGCCGGTGGCTACGACAAATTATCTGCCGAAGATTGCCCAGGAATGCATAGGCTGTGGCAAATGTGAAAAGGTATGCCCGGTCTTGGCAATTTCCATGTCAACCAACTCAGAGGGTAAGAAGGTAGCTCAGGTAGATCATGAGGTCTGTCTTGGGTGTGGGATATGTGTGCGAAGCTGCCCCAAAAAGGTCATTGAATTAGTGCGCAGAGAGGTTCAGGTCATTACGCCGGTGAACAGTACCCATCGCTTTGTCCTGCAAGCCATCGAAAAAGGAACCCTCCAAAATCTGATCTTTGATAACCAGGCATTTGCCAATCATCGGGCGATGGCGGCAGTACTTGGCGTTATTCTTAAATTACCGCCTTTAAAGCAGATGCTGGCCAGTAAACAGTTTAAATCCATCTATTTGGATAAATTACTGTCAAAATAAAATGCTGAAGGGCTAATAACGCAGGTCACTGCAATAGATAGGGAGAGAAAAGATGAACACCAATTTATTTCATTCATTGGCAGGTAAAGATATCTGCTTTAAAGTACTGAGCATAAATGACACTCAGGAGATACATAATTATGCGGGAGATGAGGAGGTTGCGCGTTTTATCGGCTGGAATTTAATGCATACCTTGGCTGAAACCCGTGAGCACATTGCAACCATGATCAAACGGGAGGAGGCAGGCACTCATCTCTATGCCTCCATTGTCCTAAAATCAACCCAGGCAGTGATTGGGACGGCGATGATGTTTAACTTTAACGCCAAAGCGAACCATGCTGAAATAGGTTATGTCCTGCATAAAGAATATTGGGGCAAAGGTTATGGCACTGAGAGCCTTGTCCTCATGACTGATTTTGCCTTGACAACACATAAGCTTCACAAACTCCAGGCCGGTGTAGTGGATGCCAATATTGGTTCTGCCCGGATCCTGGAAAAGAACGGATATGAGCTGGAGGGACGACTAAAAGACCACTATTTTATTGATGGTGAATACTATGATGCTTTGCTTTTCGGGAAGATTTTAAAGGACTTATAAAGACTGGATTCAGCGTTACATCATTGAGGGTTCATTCTAAGACAAAAAGGAGGGGTATGCTTTGCATAGCCCCCTTTTTCAGTTTCATGTCATGTACACCTACGGCACCACCATCTATGACACCCTGTAAAATGAAACGGGGGCCAGGCCCGGCAGGAGCCGGTCAGCCACTGGCGGGATATTGTGGAGGAGCTGTCGGAAGGGATGTTGAAAATCGCCGTTTTTAAAAATCGCGAAGCAGGCTTCGTCATTTTCAAAGCAGCCGGATTTTAACGGAGGAAACCGCAGGGGCGGCTGTTGAGACATTTAGGAGTGAGTGCGGCGGAACTGTGCAGCAATGATTTTCTGCAGATGAGTTTATTCAATAACATCTAGCTACAGGCCTAAGTCCGGTCCAGGTCCTCGCGGACCATTTTTCCCAAGCTGCGTGCCCCTATCCATCACACGGTTTTCTTTGCTACAGCTCTGAAGGAGACTGCCTTAGAACCGATATGCAGAAAATTCATAAAAGAAAACGGATGTCCGGTCACTTTCAAGGATGGGTCGGAGTTTTTTATTCCTCTCCATCAACATTGATTAAATTACTATAGTATTTGGTCTTCCCTGAAAGGACATCGTCATAAAAATTCTGTTTCCAATCTATATAATCAATAGCGGCCTGCAGTTCCTGCATTTTAAGCTCCAAGTCTTTGCGATGCTTCTCTAATACGATTTTTCGCTCAGGAATTGACGACTCGCCTTTTAAACAGAGGGCAAGGTATGCTTTCATTTCTGCAATTCCCATGCCACAGTTCTTGAGACACGATAGACTGCTGATCCATTTGACATCATGGTCATCAAACATCCTGTAATTGTTGGGACCACGTTTGACATTCGGGACCAGTCCTTCGTTGCAATAATATTTCAGTGTTTCATATGACATACCGGTCTGTTCACAGACCTGCTTTATTGTATACATAAAAATCCTCCAAATTTCTTTGCAAATTTTTTAAAAGAAACATTGACTCGGTAGTTGCTACCGACTTTATAATTTAATTGTACTCGAAAAGAGCAAGATAAACAATCGGTTTTAAGGAGGATATCCCATGGAATATGTAACACTGAATAACGGCGTGAAGATGCCGATTCTTGGCTTTGGAATGTATCAGATCACTGACCCCGCAGAGTGTGAGCAGGCAGTCATAGATGCAATGAGCGTTGGATATAGAAGTATTGACACAGCGGCCTCGTATGGTAATGAAGAGGCTGTAGGAAGGGCGATCAAAAGGTGTGGCATTCCGAGAGAAGATCTTTTTATCACGACAAAGCTTTGGCTCACAGATACGAGCTATGAAGGAGCAAAGAAAGGGTTTCAGAAGTCTCTTGCTCAGCTGCAGCTTGACTATATCGACTTGTATCTGATTCATCAACCGTTCAATGATTATTATGGTGCATGGCGAGCCATGACAGAACTTTACAAAGAGGGCAAGATTCGGGCGATTGGCGTATGCAGCTTTTATCCTGACAGACTTGCGGATCTGATTGCATTCAATGAAGTAACCCCGGCAGTAAACCAGGTAGAAGCGAATGTCTTCTTTCAGCAGGAGGAAGCAAGACAGTTCATGTTGACGAAGCATGTACAGATGGAAGGTTGGGCACCGTTTGCCGAGGGCAGGGGAAACCTGTTCGGTAATGAAGTCTTAAAGAGTATCGGAGAAAAATATCAGAAAAGCGTGGCACAGGTTGTGTTGCGCTGGCTGCTCCAGAGAGGAATCGTCTGTATTCCCAAAAGCACGAAAATAGAACGGATGCAACAGAATTTTGATGTGTTTGACTTTGAACTGATGGTTGAGGATATGCAGAAGATTGCAGCCCTTGATACAAATACCAGCTCTTTCTTCAGCCACAGAGACCCGGCAGCGGTAGAGAGATTGACAAACCTGGTGAGATATGTATGAGGACATGTGGCAATGAAGCAAGCAATAGGAAAACAAAACTAAAAAGGGAGATTACCAAAATGGGCTTTTTTGAATTAAAAACAATCGAACAGATAAAGGAAGAAAATACTCATAATGGCAACCTATATGGTTTGGTGTATGATGGAGCGATTACTGAAAACAAGGACGGACAGGTAACTATCCATCCGATCTCGTATCATCTGAACGGACTGGCAATTGCGGCAAATATATATACCCCGTCAGGGTATGATGAGAATAATAAGTATCCTGCGCTTGTGGTTGCCCATCCGAATGGCGGTGTGAAAGAACAGGTTGCAGGCAATTATGCGCAGAAGCTTGCTGAAAACGGCTATATTACCATGGCAATGGATGCCGCCTATCAAGGCGGAAGTGAAGGAATGCCCCGCAATACTGACAAGCCTGCAAACCGTGTGGAGGATATTCATCGGGCAGCAGACATTATCGCCCATTTTCCCGGTGTGGATGCTGTCAGAGTAGGTATCCTTGGTATCTGCGGCGGTGGTGGATATACCATCAAGGCAGTGCAGACAGACAAGCGTTTTAAGGCAGTTGCAACGCTTTCTATGTTCAATTCCGGCATCGTGAGAAGAAACGGGTTCCTTGACGGACAAACTGCCACGATTCAGAAAAGGCTTGCCCAGGCTTCCAAGGCACGTCAGCGGGAGAAGGATGGTGGAGAAGTGCTTTATACGCCGGATATGTGTGATATGCCGGAAGAGGAGGCAAAGAAGCTCCCGGCAGGCCTCTATCGGGATGGCTATTACTATTATGGTGTAAATTATCGTCATCCGCAGTCTACATTCCGTTACACCGTCAGCAGCTTTCTTGATCTTATGAGCTTTGACGCAAGGAATAATGCGGACTTGATTAACCAGCCGCTCCTGATGATTGCCGGAAGTGCGGCTGATACCTTCTATATGACGGAGGGCGTGTTTTCCGCGGCAACAGGTACAAATGATAAGGAATTGTTCCTGATTCCGGGTGCTGCCCATATTGAAACCTACTGGAAGCCGGAATACGTGAAACAAGCAGTAGACAAGCTGGTAGATTTCTTTGGGAAAAAGCTGTAACGCAAAGGAGTGACAGACTATGAAGAAAACACTTTCCATGCTGTTGAGTGTAATGATTATTGTTGGCCTTACTGCCTGCGGCAATATTGCCGATAACGGAACAGGCGGCATGCCAAAAGAGACAGATTCTCAGACAACCAATGAGCCGGAGGATGCCACAGGAGATGTGCCTAAGGTTTTAGTGACGTACTATTCGGCTTCCGGCAATACAGAGCGTGTTGCGAATAGTGTAGCGGAGGCATCTGGGGCAGATATATTTGTGATTACGCCAGTTGATGAATATACGGATGCCGATCTTGTCTGGAGAGATGAGAACAGCAGAGTAAATCAGGAACATGAAGATGAAAACCGTCGCGTGGAACTTATTTCCACGGCGGTTAAGGACTTTGATTCTTACGAAGTGATCTTCATCGGATATCCCATATGGTGGGGTGACGCAGCATGGGTTGTGGATGATTTTGTAAAGAATAATGATTTTACAGGCAAAACGGTGATTCCATTCTGTACTTCATCCTCTTTGCCGCTTGGAGAAAGCGGAACAAAGCTTGCTGCCATGGCAGGGACCGGCGAGTGGCTGGAAGGAAAGCGCTTCCCAAGTGGAGCAGATGAATCAGAGGTGAAAGAGTGGGTAGGCTCACTGGATTTTTTTCAGTAAACGGTGATGCTTTGATAGATGCAACCAACATTGCATCAGATGGAAACTATGCTCCTGTTACAGCAGGCACCACCGTTTCAGAAATAATCAATGATCCTGCTTTTGTGGATTTCGGAAGACTGCTTTTTCCAGTTGACAGAACTATAAGCACAGATATGACACTTACTGATATCAGCAGCAGCAATGTGTATGTATGGTATTCAGAAATTAAGGCCGATACAACCGTGAAGATTATCAACCGCTTAAAGAAGGATGCGGAAGAAGGAAACCAGATTTTCTTCCCGATTTATTCAGAGAAAGAAATGCAGGAGGATTCCTCGAAAAAAGATACTGGTCTGTTTTTCTTCAGAGGTGAGCCTGGTGCAAAGTTTGCGATGATGAACGCAGGCGGTGGGTTTATGTATGTCGGGGCAATGCACGACAGCTTTCCTCATGCCCTTGAAGTCAGCGAGATGGGATATCATGCATTTGCACTTATTTATAGACCGGATGATGCCTATGCTGATTTGGCACGGGGGATTGCTTATATTTATGATCATGCAGACGAGCTTGAGGTAGACCCGGAGGGGTACTCCTTATGGGGCGGCTCTGCAGGAGCGAGAATGGCTGCCACCCTCGGGAACCGTGATGCCATGCGCTATTTTGGAAGACCGGATATTCCGCAGGCAGCGGCGGTCATCATGCAATATACCGGATACACGGCCGTTTCAAAGCAGGATGCACCGACTTATGCATGTGTCGGTACCAATGACGGGATTGCAAGCTGGAGGACGATGCAGCGCAGACTGCAAACATTAGCGGATTATGGGATACCAACTGAATTTCATGCCTATGATGGTCTGAGCCATGGATTCGGCCTCGGTATCGGTACGAATGCCGAGGGGTGGGTTAATGATGCAGTTGCATTCTGGAAAAAACAAATGGAATGAAAAAGAATGGAGGAGCCAATGAAAATACTTTTTATTAACGGAAGTCCTAACGAAAAGGGTAACACAGCGGCTTTGGCAGATTGTCTTCTAAAGGGTAAGGAGTACGAGACTTTAAATTTGAGTCATTATAGGATCAATGTCTATGGGCAGGACTTGCCGGGGGATCAGTTTGCTGAGATTCTCGAAAAGATGAAGGAAGCAAAGATCATTGTGATTGGCTCTCCGGTCTATTGGCATAATCTGGCCGGAACGGTGAGAACGCTGCTTGATCGTTTTTATGGTCCTGTGAGTCAAGGCGAACTAAAAGGAAGAAAGCTGCTGCTCTTGTTCCAAGGAGCTGCACCGGAAAAATGGATGCTGGACGCAGGCGAATATACGATAAGGCGATTTGCCAAGCTTTATGGATTGGATTATGTCGGGATGGCAACCGACAAAGCGCAGGCACGGCAATTGGCGGATTCGATTTGAAAATATTATATTCAATAGAATATATACAGATTACTCACCCTTGAGAAGAAACCCTTTAGCCGGAAAATTTCCAATTTACAAAGAGAAATGACAAGCGGGAAAAGAGATAAAAATGTTTCAACGTGAGAGGAGACTTTCACGTCTTTTCTTTTAGGTAGAAGAAAAACTATATTTGCAGCTTTGCCAGTCTTGTCCAATTACAGGTTGGGAATTGATTTAGAACAGAGTGGAAAATAAGAAAAATAAAACGATGGCGGATACAGCATTTGTGGTGACCGAGCCTAGCGGTGCTGCAATTTTATATGAAGATGCTGCTTGTGTATTCCAGCCCCAAGGTGGAGGACGGTTTGGAAGCCATCACCAATTATCAGGTGATTAATAAAACCCCAGACTATTCTCTGTTGAATATTCAACTGGAAACAGGCCTCAAGAATCAAACCCGCGTGCACATGAAAGGATTAGGGCATTCTGTCGTGGGCGATACTAAATATGCTGCTAAAACCAATCCCTTGAAGCGATTAGGGTTGCATGCGCATAAACTGGAACTCAGGCATCCCTTTTCTAATCAATTGCTAGGCTTTGAAACAGAAGTACCAGAGAATTTTAAAGTGTAATTAAAGCTCTGGAATAGGTTAAGTTATTCATAGATGTTCGTATATTGATTATCGGCTGGGGCCGTCGGGTGTGAATCTATTTTAGTGTAAATGGAATAATCATCCAGATAATTGACAATACTATTATTGCGGCATAAATAGGGCCACGCTGAGGAGCGACCCAACGCCTGTCGCAGCTTATACGATGAACGGTGGAGATGTCTTCCGCCGTTTTTTGTTCATCGGTAAGCTCCAAGCGGATAAACCTCGGGAGTTTGAGGGCAGCGCCCTCAAGACCTTACGATGTAAGCCTGTCTGCAAAGAAGATCATCATCTGGCTGTAGGCCATGGGCCAGTCTCTTGATGGCTGCGTCCATTTTTTTGTGATCTCCTTGG